>NZ_JBEEUL010000005.1:0-257600 GCF_040139345.1 Proteus sp. fly-1067
TAGGGAACTGCCAGGCATTAAATAAGACGAGAAAGCCAACCCAATGGGTTGGCTTTTTTGCGTTTGGGGTTTTTTAACTCATACATTAATCGCTAATTAATTGAATTTAATCGTGACTATATAGAAAAAAGACTAAAGGTATGAGTCGCATATTTTATTTAGAGTATTAATAAGATAATTGCTAAATAATACCTTGTCCCCAACGAGAAAATTGCTCAATACCCATCCGGTTTAATATATAACGAAACCAAACACTGTAATTTTGTGCGTTCTCTTCAATATCTTGATAAAGAGAATCGAGAGAGATCCAGCGATAATTCATTACTTACTGTTGTTATATTATCCGCAGTAAAATAGCTACTCTTCATGTTGTTAAATTTATTTATGGCACTTCATTAGTAAATTATCTTTTATAAGCATCAATATCACTTAATTTGATGCCTAGTATTCTGTTTTTTTATTTATCGTTATCTCAGACGGATGTTATTAGAAGTAAATAATGAAGATATAAAAAACACACTCTTTATATTGAGTGCATTCTTTATTTAGGTTTAGATATTTTTTAATGAATATGTTATTGAGGTTCTTGTTCTTCAGAACTCAATAAATCGTAATTCAAGAGATTTTTATTACCATCAATGACCATTATTGGTGATATGGATTGATAGCAATCATTTAATGGCGAGTAGCATTTATTGGGAGAAGTATGTTCTATGCCAAGCCAACTACTTAATAACCAATAATTATTTGCGGTTGAATAAGGCTTGCTCAAAACCTCATTACTCATTATTGGTTTTATTGTAGAGGGGCTATACCAAATGAACAAAGGAATATCGTAAGCTTCTTTTCGTGGTGTATTTACACCATGATGATAACGAACCTCTCTATTCTTATCGATGCGCTGTAAAGCATGATCTGCAAAGTATAGAATAGATGAGGGTTTATCTTTTACTTTTTCAATAATGTTATTAATTAACTTATCTGTATAAGCGATAGAGCTGTCATAACAATTATCATCATCTTGTTGTGTGAATTTTTTTAAATCTTGATTTGGAAATCGGTTACAAGCAGGTTCATGGCTACCATAAGTATGCAAAATAATAAATTTTTTCTGTGTAGATGGTTCATTAAGTGCTTTATCTAAATAAGGAAGTAGCTCTTCATCATAGCCAATAAAATCATTCCACTTTTTATTCTGTGCCATATTAGCAATGACCGAGATTACACTTGTCTTTTGATTCCCTTTCCCTTGATTACTTAACCAATAAGTTTTAAATCCAGCATGATTAGCGAGGGAAACAATATTATCAGCGTAATGATTTTTATCCTGTAATTGCTCTAATCCTATATTTGATAGAGAAATTGGTACAGAAAGAATGGTTACAGGGGCAGGAGAGTAAACATTCTCAAAAAGAATTAGATTATTTTTTTCTTTCATTAAATTTGGAGTTGTATCATGAGGATAACCATAAATACCTAAATGGTCACGTCGAACAGATTCTCCAATAATAAGAATATAAATCTCTGTATTATCATCCTTTTTACTATATTGATAATTAACTTTTTGAGAAGCAATTCTTTTTATTTGACGATTTTCATGAAACGTTCTAACCAGTGCTGCTGCATTATAAAAAGGTGTATTTAAAAGAGTATATTCAGAGACTAATTTAGTCTTGTTATCATTTCTTAATGCTAAGTTTTTATATATAGGAATAATCGCTATTAATATAATAATCGCAATAACACTATTTATCGTAGTTTTTAAATGAGAAAATCGAGCGCTTTTATGGATAAGAAAATAATAAATAGAGAAGCTACAGATATAAAATAATACGTAATATTTATTATAAGAAAGCATACCAACAGTCTCACTGCCGTTAGTATTTATAAACGTTTCTGCGATAGACGAGGAAAATGCAATATCGTGTTCACGATAGAAAAATAGAGAAATAGACAGATTTAAAGACCATAGTGCACTAATTATAAATGTTACTATTTTTCCTAGAATTGAACGATAAATTCCACTACACATCAGCATAAGTAGCCAACCGATGAGAACAATATAAAGCTTTTGTTCTATGTACAACGTTGAGCCACCAAGTATTGCTGGTGTTATAGATAAAAGAAATAAAAGTATGTAATAAGTTAGTCGAGACATAATCTATTTAAAACTGTCACCTCTTCTTATGTAGAACAAAAAGTTAACCATTTACCTTTTGACAATACAAGGCTTGTTTGACTGAAATGTGTCTGAATTTAGTATTATTACGACTTTTCTAACTTTTTTGTATTATTAATAAAGTTATACAGTGAATAAATAATAATAAATTTTCTTTGTAATGTATTGATTTTATTTTGTTTTTTATTTCCATTTGTGAAAAAGAGTTAATAAACAGCAAGCTATTAAAATAAACGTATAGATATGTATTTAAAAATTAGATTTATTCTAAATAAGTAAAGGGGGATAAATATGATCGGAATGTATATCAATAAAATAAAAGTGCCCTTCTTTTTTATAAAAGAATGAGCACTTTTGTCGTAAATTGTTAGTGGTTTTTATGACTTTTAGTGATCTTTACCTTGTTCAATTCCTAAGCCAATTTGAGAGCGAATAAATTGTGCTTGAAACTTCGCTTTTTCTTGCTCACCTAAAGATGATTTATCTGTAATTGAAAAAATCCATGAAACAACAAATGCTATTATCATTGAAAATAATGCTGGATACTCATAAGGATAGATAGGTTTTTCGTGACCTAAAATACTGACCCAAATTGTTGGCCCTAAGATCATTAATGTTACGGCTATTAATAAACCAGACCATCCCCCAGCTACAGCGCCACGTGTTGTTAGCCCTTTCCAATACATTGATAGCAAAATGATTGGGAAGTTACAGCTTGCGGCTATTGAGAAAGCGAGTCCTACCATAAAGGCAATGTTTTGCTTCTCAAATAGAATACCTAAACCAATAGCGACTATCCCCAATATCACAACAGTTACTTTAGATACATTAAGTTCTTTACGTTCATCAGCATGGCCATTTTTAATGACGTTAGCATAAAGGTCATGAGAAACAGCTGATGCACCGGCTAAAGTTAACCCTGCAACAACAGCTAATATAGTGGCAAAAGCAACCGCAGAGATAAAACCTAGGAAGAAATTACCCCCAACAGCATCAGCAAGATGAACTGCCGCCATGTTTGTGCCACCAATTAAAGCGCCAGTGGCATCCTTGAACACAGGATTAGGGCTAACGAGTAGGATAGCGCCGAAACCAATGATAAAAGTAAGAATATAGAAATAGCCGATAAAACCTGTCGCATAGAAGACACTCTTACGGGCTTCTTTGGCATCACTAACCGTAAAGAAGCGCATGATGATATGAGGAAGTCCTGCTGTACCAAACATTAATGCAAGACCTAAAGAAAGTGCAGAAATAGGATCAGAAACTAAGCCTCCTGGGCTCATAATTGAGGCTCCTTTTGAATGCACATTTACAGCTTCTTTAAATAAGGTATTGAAATTAAAATCTACCGCTTTCATGACCATAACAGCCATAAAACTTGCACCAGCGAGTAATAAAATAGCTTTGATGATTTGTACCCATGTCGTTGCTAACATGCCGCCAAATAACACATACAGCACCATGAGAATACCGACGAGCACCACAGCAATATGATAGTTTAAGCCGAAAAGTAGCTCGATTAGTTTTCCAGCCCCGACCATTTGTGCGATCAGATAAAGAGCCACCACAACTAAAGAGCCTATAGCAGAGAGTGTTCTAATAGGCTTAGGGCTTAATCGATAAGAGACGACATCAGCAAAGGTATAACGTCCTAAATTACGTAAACGTTCAGCAATAATAAAAAGAATAATCGGCCAGCCGATGAGGAATCCTATTGAATAAATCAGACCATCGTAACCAGAGGTATAAACGAGTGCGGAAATCCCTAAAAAGGATGCTGCTGACATAAAATCGCCTGCAATAGCCATCCCATTTTGAAATCCTGTTATTTTTCCTCCAGCCGTATAATAGTCTGAACGTGAACGAGTACGTTTAGAGGCCCAATAAGTGATATAAAGCGTTAAACCGACAAATATCAGAAACATAATAATAGCCTGAATATTCATCGGTTGTTTCTCACCACCTTCCGTTATTGCAGCCGCATAAACAACGGTTGAAGAGAGGAGAAATAGGCTTATTGTGTAGAATAATTTGCTCATTTTTCTACCTCTTCAATAATCTCGCTTGTTAGTTTGTCATACTCTGTATTGGCTTTTACAACGTAAATACCAGTTAATAAAAATGAAGTAATAATTAATCCAATACCAATAGGAATACCTCGTGTAATGTAGCTTCCCTCATACAAGGGAGTGCCGAGCCATTGTGGATAGAAGGCAATAAGTAAGATAAATGAAACATACATAACGAGTGTAATAATTGAAAGTGTCCATGAAAAACGACTACGTTTTTTAACCAGTTCTTTAAAGCGAGGGTTATTTTCTATCTCTTGATAAATATTGGCATTCATCAGAGTTCTCCTCTATATAATTGTTTGGTTGATCACTTTATTTAGAGGCTTAAATCCCCCGCATTCCATGATTTTCAGGTAAGAGAGCCTAGCAAAGGCATTTTCATGCCTTTGCAGTGTCGTATCACGTTTTTAAATGACAGTTATATTGTTGTATGTTAAGCGGTAAGTGATAGAGACTGTTTTTCTTCTAACAGTTTCTCTACAACACCTGGATCGGCGAGTGTTGAGATATCTCCGAGGTTAGTTGTGTCACCAGAGGCAATTTTACGCAAGATACGTCGCATAATTTTCCCCGAGCGCGTTTTGGGTAAAGAATCTGTCCAGTGAAGAATATCAGGTGTTGCTATTGGCCCTATTTCTTTACGTACCCAGTTACGGACTTCTGTATAAAGCTCAGGTGTTGGCTCTTCACCATGATTTAACGTGACATAAGCATAAATAGCTTGCCCTTTAATATTATGAGGAATACCCACTACTGCTGCTTCAGCAATCTTAGGGTGAGCAACAAGGGCAGATTCTATTTCTGCTGTTCCTAATCGGTGGCCTGAAATATTCAGGACATCATCAACACGTCCTGTTATCCAATAGTCACCATCTTCATCACGGCGAGCACCATCACCAGAAAAATACATTCCTTTAAAGGTTGAAAAATACGTCTGCTCAAAGCGATCATGATCACCAAAAAGCGTTCTTGCTTGACCAGGCCAAGAATCAACAATCACCAAGTTACCTTCACAAGCACCTTGTTGTATTTCTCCCATATTATCGACAATGGCGGGCTGAACACCAAAGAAAGGTCGTGTTGCAGAACCTGGTTTTAAGTCCATGGCACCAGGTAATGGGGTTATCATGAAACCACCAGTTTCTGTTTGCCACCATGTATCAACAATCGGGCATTGGCTTTGGCCCATTTTCTGATAGAACCATTCCCAAGCTTCTGGGTTAATAGGTTCACCTACAGAGCCAAGAATGCGTAGAGAAGTGCGTTGAGTTCCTTCAATCGCTTTATCGCCTTCAGCCATTAATGCACGAATTGCGGTAGGAGCTGTGTAAAGAATATTGATTTGGTGCTTATCAACGATTTGAGCCATACGGTTAACTGCTGGGTAATTAGGTACACCTTCGAACATGACTGTTGTTGCGCCATTTGAAAGCGGGCCGTACAGTAAGTAGCTATGGCCTGTTACCCAACCCACGTCAGCAGTACACCAATAAATATCACCTTCATGATAATCAAAGGTGTATTTAAACGTCATTGAAGCATAAACAAGATAGCCTCCGGTAGTATGTAACACACCTTTAGGTTTACCTGTTGAACCCGATGTATACAGAATAAAGAGTGGATCTTCTGCATCTATAGCTTCGATATCACACTCAGTACTTACACCTTGAATAATCTCATCCCACCAAATATCACGACCTTCAATCCATTGTTCGGTATTTCCTGTTCGGCGAAGTACAACAACATGATTAATCGGCGGAATATCGGCATGATTTAATGCATCATCGACATTTTTCTTTAGAGGAATAGCACGACCTGCGCGCAAGCCTTCATCAGCAGTGATAACTAATTTGGCTTTTGAATCAATAATACGACCAGCAACGGCTTCTGGTGAGAAACCACCAAAAATAACAGAGTGGATTGCTCCAATACGAGTACAAGCGAGCATAGCAACTGCTGCTTCAGGTACCATCGGCATATAAATCGCCACAACATCGCCTTTTTTAATTCCTAGATTTTTTAATACATTAGCGAATTGGCAAACATCTTGGTGGAGTTGTCGGTAAGTGATTTTTTTCGACTCATTAGGTGAGTCACCTTCCCAAATAATTGCAGTTTGATCACCCCGTGTTTTAAGGTGGCGGTCAAGGCAATTTTGGCTGATGTTTAGCTGTCCATCTTCAAACCAGCGAATGCGTACATGGCCTGGATCAAATGAAGTGTTTTTTACCACAGTATATGGTTTTATCCAGTCAACAATTTTCCCTTTATCTGCCCAAAAGGCCTCAGGATTTTTGATAGATAATTCATAGTCTTTTTGGTATTGCTCTTTATTAATCAGGGCGTGTTCTGCAACGGTTGCAGGAATATGATGTTGGTTTATTTTTGTCATAATAGTTCTCCTCACTATTGTTAATACTATGTCAAAAAGTCGTTAACAAAAGAGGGGGAATAAAAATTGTTTCTTTTTTGCGCAGAAGATCACGAATTAATGGAAATGCTTTTCATGGAATGTTCAATTAGTGCTAAAGCAAGGTGTGCATTATTTAGCTTTATTTATCTTGTTTAATAGAATTATTATTTAATAAAAGGCTTTTAAATTAAAATAATATACTGTGAAAATTAATTAACGAGTGCTGAATAAAAAAACCACAAAAATAATATGGATATGATAATGATTTTCATTAACGTTTTTTTCACTATAATGAAATGAAAAGATAAATCACATGATGTGATCCAAGATAAAACAGCACTGGAGATTAATATGAGCTATACATTACCTGCACTGCCTTATGCTTACGATGCATTAGAACCTCATTTTGATGAGCGCACAATGGAAATTCACCATACAAAGCATCATCAAACTTATGTGAATAATACCAATACTGCATTAGAAAAATTACCTGAACTTGCTGGTTTAGATATTGATGAACTAGTTAAAAATCTTCATAAAGTACCCGCTGATCAACGTACATTCTTACGTAATAATGCAGGTGGCCACTCAAATCACTCTTTATTTTGGAAAGGTTTAAAATTAGGAACCCAATTACAAGGCTCACTAAAAGAGGCGATTGAACGCGATTTTGGTAGTGTTGATGCTTTTAAAGAGTTATTTGAAAAAGCAGCGGCTAGTCGTTTTGGCTCTGGCTGGGCATGGCTGGTATTAAAAGACGACGGTAAGTTAGCCGTTGTTTCTACAGCCAACCAAGATAGCCCATTAATGGGTGAAGAGTTAGCGGGTGCATCTGGCTATCCAATTGTTGGGTTAGATGTGTGGGAACATGCTTATTACTTGAAATATCAAAACCGACGCCCTGATTATATCAAAGCGTTCTGGTCAGTTGTGAACTGGGATGAAGCGCAAAAACGTTTTCAGAGCAAAGCATAATTGAATTGATAATTTCTTTTCTATTTTCAATGCCGACAATTGTCGGCATTGTTTATTTTGAACACTCTCTTTACTATGGGTCATTGTTTTCTGTTTAGGTAGTGAGCCATGCGTTATTTTCCTAGTGTTTTTATCGGCAACATCACAACAACGTCTAATGGATTTACCAGTGCGATCACCAAAAGGCTGGTGGATGGTCATATCAAACTCACTTCTCTGGGATTAGAAGGAGATGAGCAAGCAGAAAAGAGCTTTCACGGTGGCCCTGATCGCGCACTTTGTCACTATCCTAAAGAACACTATCTTTATTGGGCTGAGCAATTCCCACAATTGATGGATTTTCTTCATGCTCCTGCATTTGGTGAAAATATCTCAACAACAGGTATGACTGAAGAAAATGTTTTTATTGGTGATATTTACCAATGGGGAAATGCTTTTATCCAAGTTACACAACCTCGCTCTCCTTGCTACAAACTTAATACAGTGACAGAAGTCAGTAACTTTTCGCAAATTATGCAAGATAGTGGTTATTGTGGTTGGTTATATCGTGTTGTGAGTACAGGAGAAACAGGTAGCCATCATCCTCTAGTCTTGGTTTCAAGAAACAGTGATATCTCTGTTAAAGAAGCGATTTCAATTGCTTTTCATATGCCTTTTGATGAAGAACTTTATCGTCGTCTATTAGGTGCAGCAGGATTATCTGCGAGTTGGAGCAAAACTATGCAGTTAAGACTGCAAAATCAAACTATTGAGAGTTTTAATCGGCGCTTGTTTAAAGAATAAATAGTTAATTTTCTCTTTACTAAAAAAAACACCTCTCTAAAAATAGGCGAGGTGTTTTTTATGTATTAACAGAAAATTACGGATGAGCAATAAACCCGATTGCGTCATAAACCTTGTCTAAGGTTGCTTGAGCGCGAGCTTTAGCTTTGTCTGCACCTTCTTTCATGATTTTATTAAGTAGAGCATCATCATTACGGAATGTGTTAAATCGTTCTTGAATGTTGGCTAGCATTTCAGAGACAGCATCTGCGACAGCACCTTTTAGATGACCGTACATTTGGCCTTCAAATTCAGCTTCTAATTCAGGAATCGTTTTACCTGTTACA
This sequence comes from Proteus sp. fly-1067, assembly GCF_040139345.1. Classification (NCBI taxonomy): domain Bacteria; kingdom Pseudomonadati; phylum Pseudomonadota; class Gammaproteobacteria; order Enterobacterales; family Morganellaceae; genus Proteus; species Proteus sp. fly-1067. The sequence continues at coordinate 8,752 of NZ_JBEEUL010000005.1, forward strand.
CCTGCTAAAATATCTAGTAAGTTAGATACACCCGCTTTGTTTTCAAGGTCGTAAATAACACGAGGTGGCTCTTCTGAGTCAGTCATTGCCCGTTTGATTTTTTTAGCTGCCGCTTTTGGATCTTCAAGCAATGCGATAACGTTATTACGGTTATCATCAGATTTAGACATTTTTTTAGTTGGATCTTGTAATGCCATAACACGCGCACCACCTTTTGGAATAAAAGGATCTGGTACAGTGAAGATATCGCCATAAATAGCGTTAAAACGCTGAGCAATATCACGGCTTAATTCAAGATGTTGTTTTTGGTCAATACCAACAGGAACTTGATTTGTTTGATAAATAAGAATATCTGCTGCCATTAATACAGGATAATCAAATAATCCAGCGTTAATATTTTCAGCATGACGTGCTGATTTATCTTTAAATTGAGTCATACGGCTCAATTCACCAAAATAGGTGTAACAATTGAGTGCCCAGCTTAATTGAGCATGTTGTGGAACATGTGACTGAACAAAAATGGTGCTTTTTTCTGGATCAATACCACAAGCAAGATAGAGCGCCAGCGTATCTAGCGTTCGTTTTCTTAATTCTTTTGGATCTTGACGAACTGTAATGGCGTGTTGGTCAACGATACAGTAAATGCAGTCATAATCATCTTGCATTTGTACCCATTGACGTAATGCACCCATATAGTTTCCGATAGTTAACTCACCAGAAGGCTGTGCACCACTGAATACAATTGGTTTTTTTGCCGTTTTTTCTACTGAAGTCGTCATGTTAGTTCTATTCCACAGTTGTCATTGGCGTGATGTCGAGGATTGAGAGCAAATCAGCAAAATTATCAAGTGTATAATCAGGTTTGCTATCTGCGATAGATACGCCGTAGTTATAGCCATAGGTCAAACCTACGCAAGGGCATTGTGCCTCTTGTGCTGCAATAATATCGTTGCGAGAATCCCCAACAAAAAGGAGTTCTTCCTTTTTAACACCAAATGTACCCATTGTTAAATATAATGGTGCTGGATGCGGTTTTTTTTCTTTAACATCGTCTCCTCCTAGCACCAAGGAAAAATACTTATCAATTTTCAGTTGCTGCAATAGTGGAGCTATAAATGGTGATGGTTTATTGGTGACGATACCTAATGGAATATTATGTGAAGCTAATACTTCAAGCGTTTCTTTAACGTGTGGGAATAAATCACTACCTGTTTTGACAGAAGTTGCATAATGTTCATCAAAAAGATCACGCATTTCTTTTAATAAGGTTTCTGTGACATCCTCAACGCCAGCATTATGTAAAGCACGCGTAAGCAACATATCAACGCCATTACCCACCCAAATAGTGACATTATGTTTTCCAGCAGGAGGAAAGCCTTTTGCTTTTAATGCGTAATCTGTTGCTTCTGTAAGCCCTACTGCGCTGTCAGTGAGTGTGCCATCAAGATCAAAGGCGATAGCACGGATACCTTTGAGTTTTTTATCTATCATTACGATACCTTTTTTAATTCACGGCGCATATTGTCGATAACATGTTTATAGTCAGGCTGATTGAAAATAGCCGAGCCAGCAACAAACATATCTGCACCCGCTTGGGCAATTTCAGCAATATTATCGACTTTAACACCGCCATCAATTTCTAAACGAATGTCATAACCACCATCATCAATCATCTTACGAACTTGGCGTAATTTATCGAGAGTGTTAGGAATAAATGATTGGCCACCAAAACCTGGGTTAACAGACATCAGCAGGATAAGATCTAATTTATCCATAACATAGTCGAGATAGTTTAATGGGGTTGCTGGATTAAGCACTAAGCCTGCTTTACACCCACAGTCTTTGATTAATTGAATGGTACGATCAACGTGGTCACTGGCTTCTGCATGAAATGAAATATAGGTTGCGCCTGCTTGTGCAAAATCAGGGATGATGCGATCAACTGGCTTTACCATTAAGTGAACATCAATAGGTGCAGTAATTCCATAGTTACGTAAGGCTTTACATATCGGTGCACCAAACGTTAGATTTGGAACATAATGGTTATCCATGACATCAAAGTGGACAACGTCAGCACCCGCAGCAAGTACTTTTTCAGTATCTTCACCAAGGCGTGCAAAATCAGCAGATAAAATAGAAGGGGCAATCAGAAAATCTTTCATCGCATTCTCCTGACAACACTCCCATTGTCGGGAGGTGTTAACGATTATTTATATAAGGCAAGTAATTCGTTCACTTTGCTACGACCGAGTGTGTTGCTACTGATTGTTCTTCTGACTTTCACACTGTGTAGCTCTTTTGCGTCTATATACCACTCTTTTGTTAACGCAGTTTCATGATTTGATATTAACACGGGTATCTGTCTCTCGTAAGCCAGCATCGAGGCAAGTTGAGCCAGATGTTCCTGCTCTTGAAAACTAAAGCTATTTGTATGGTATGACGTGAAATTTGCAGTGGGTGATAATGGCGCATAAGGAGGATCACAATAAATGACGGCACCTTTTTCTGCATTTGTCATAGTTGATGAATAGCTTTGGCAAACAAATTCAGCTTTTTGCGCTTTTTCAGAAAACCAAATTAACTCTGTTTCAGGGAAATAAGGTTTTTTGTAACGGCCAAAAGGGACGTTATATTCACCTTTGGAATTATAACGACATAACCCATTGTAGCAATGACGGTTAAGATAGAGAAATAAGACACTACGTTGATAAGGGTCAGTTGAGCGATTAAACTCTTGTCGTAGTTGATAAAATTCCTCTGCGATATTCATTTGAGGGGTAAATAATAAGCGAGCATCCTTCATAAATTTTTCAGGATGTTGCTTTACCGTATTATAGAGATGAATTAGATCACTATTTATGTCGGCAAGAATATATGAATCGTATTCTGTATTTAAAAAAACAGAACCAGCACCCATAAAAGGTTCAATTAAACAGTTACCCTCAGGTAGATGACGTTTAATATCATCTACCAAAGGATACTTACCACCAGCCCATTTTAGGAATGCGCGCTTTTTTTTCATGCCGTCCAAATTTCTCAATCGTTTCAGAGTCGCCGATTGTACTCTGTTTCAGACAGCATATCAGCGGTGAACCTCGTCTTAATTATTTTTTTAGATCCTGATGAACATGTTTCATCGGTCTAACCCAAGGTTGTTTCGCTTGTACCGGTGCAGGTAATGAAGAAACAGCCTGTTTAGCTTCGCTTATATTACGATAGTTACCATAGATGAGTACATACCAAGGGTTACCATTACGCTGAGTTTTATAGATAGCGTAGTTTCCATTGAGGTTCTTTTTAGCGAAAGCTTCTAAGGTATCTTGGCGACTTGCGCCACTTAATTGCAATGTATAATTTGAAGCTGGAATAGAACTTAAATTGCCAGCAGATAATGAGCCTGAAACAACCGGTTTAGCGGCTGGTTTAGATTGTGTTGTTGCTGGTGGTGTTACCGGCTTTGTTGGCGGTGTTTTTACTTCAGCAGGTTTTTGTACAGGTTGCACTGGCTTGGTTGCTGGTGGTTGTGTAGCAGGCTGTACGGGTTTTGTTGGTTGTGAATTTAATTGTTGCTGTTGGCCTGTTGCTTGGTTTATACCCGCTTGTTGTTGATTTAAAGAATCAACAATATCACCAGGGATCTCAACACGTTGACCTTGTGAATCAATCATCGGTGGTAAATTTTGTGAAGGGGGTGTCACCGATTGAATTTCTTGCCCAGAAATAGCTTGAGGTGTTGATGGCTGCCCATTTTCTGTAGGTGTAACGGATGACGGTTGTTGAGACAGATCGATATTTCTTTCTGTTCCAGTTGGTGACGTAGGTTCAGTTGTTTCTGGTGATTTTAATGCAGAACTGATTGCAATAATTAACAGAATAAGTACTAGGACACCCACACCAATCATCATCTGTTGACGGGATACAGAGAAGCGTGCATTTTTTAATGGGTTGTTACGAGATCGGTTGGTTCGACGTTCAGGTCTATCCGATGTATCAGGTTTGAGTGAATTATCACTCTTAGTTTCATTATCAGGTTTGAACTCGTCCATTATGCCCTCCGTCAGAGCGTCAAAAAGCGAAAAATATTCTATTCAGCCTTAGCCATTACCTCATAGTATAAGGATGAAACGCTTTTTCTGAAACGTTGCATTTGACAATATTAACCAGAATTATCCTTAAGTAGGCATTCTGGTTTGCTTCTAGTCAGGTAATGGGGAGCTTAATTTGCATTAATGCAAGATGTTATCGCTTTGTGGACTTGTTCGCGAGAAATATCCGCACGTAATTCAGATTGACCGATGCCTTTTGGTAAAACGAGGTGTAATTTGCCACCAGAGACCTTTTTATCTCTCATCATATGAGGTAAATAGTCATCAGGTGTCATTTCTACAGGGCCATTGACGGGGAGATTTGCTTTCTTAAGTAATTGAATAACACGTTGTGTTTCTTCTTCAGTAAATTGACCGAGTACTTGAGAGGTTCTTGCCGCCATTACCATACCTGCTGCAACCGCTTCACCATGCAACCAAACACCATATCCCATATGAGCTTCAATAGCATGCCCATAAGTATGGCCTAGATTGAGTAATGCACGTAAGCCACTGGTTTCTTTTTCATCTGCGGCGACAACTTCAGCTTTTAGCTCACAACAACGACGGATACAAAAAGCCATAGCTTTAGGGTCAAGCGCCAAAAGTTTATCAATATTATTTTCAAGCCAGATAAAGAAGTCTTTATCTAAAATGATGCCATATTTAATAACTTCAGCTAAACCAGATGAAAGCTCACGAGGTGGTAATGTGGCAAGGCAATCGAGATCAATAATGACAGAAGCTGGTTGGTAAAATGCACCAATCATATTCTTACCAAGAGGGTGATTAACTGCTGTTTTTCCGCCAACGGATGAGTCAACTTGTGATAACAACGTGGTAGGAACTTGAATAAAGCGAACACCTCGTTGGTAACTTGCTGCCGCAAAACCGGTTAGATCACCAATAACACCGCCGCCTAATGCGATAAGTGTCGTGTCTCGATTGTGATTTTTTTCTAATAATGCAGTAAAGACATTGTTCATGATTTCAAGCGATTTATATTGTTCGCCATCAGGTAAAATCACGCTATCAACCAAAACACCTTGTTTTTTCAAGGTGTTTGTTACCTTTTCTAAATAGAGAGGAGCAAGCGTTACATTCGTAACTATCATCACTTGCTGCCCTGATTTTAATGGTAAAAAAGTATCAGGTTGATGAAAAAGGCCAGAAGCAATGGTAATGGGATAGCTTCTTTCACCTAATGTGACAGTGATTTTTTCCATAACAGTGGCCTTCTTCTTATTGTCTTTACTTAACCTTATAAATAGCTGAATTTATTAGTTTTGTTCTAATAATTCAATTATTTGATTGGCTACAATTTTTGCACTCTGATCATCAGTATGAATTGTGATGTCAGCAATCTCTTCATAAAGAGGATTACGTTCTTCAGCTAATGTCTCTAAGACATCACGCACAGGTTCAACACCTTGCAATAAAGGACGTTTTTTATCACGTTGGGTACGAGCGAGTTGTTTTTCAATGTTTGTTTCTAAATAAACAACCACACCACGAGCAGATAGTCTGTTACGGGTTTCTCGCGATTTCACCGAACCACCACCTGTAGCAAGTACAATGCCTTGCTTTTCAGTGAGTTCGTTGATTATTTTCTCTTCTCGTTGACGGAAGCCTTCTTCGCCTTCTACATCAAATACCCAACCTACATCCGCACCTGTACGCCGCTCAATTTCCTGATCGGAATCATAAAACTCCATACTAAGTTGTTGAGCTAACTGACGACCAATAGTGCTTTTGCCGGCACCCATAGGCCCAACCAGAAAGATATTACGTTTCTCTGCCATGTTTTTGGTATTACTAAGATATTCGTTAATGATAACCCGCCCCGCCAAATTCATTCAGCGACGGGACCTAAACTGAAATTTATGAGTGTTTATCTAATTCACACCTGATAACATTTGTTATCTACTCTCATAATAAGACTGAGTTCTTTCAGTAGATCGCTATAAAATAACCACATGCTGTTGCAAACAACAACATAGGATAAAAATCCCTTTGCCTACAGTACATAACAAAAACTACTAAAAAAAGTAATCATCTTTGTTGGCAACGCGAAGATTCTAACACAATTTAGTCGGAAAACTGCATCTGATAATATTGTCTTTTTCGTCATCAAGCGATCAATATTACATATAAAAAGCCCTACCTCCAAGAATAGAGGAAGTGCATAAAATGTATCCGTATTATCATTGTGATGTTTCAGGTCCACTCAAATTAGCTAACCCTTGTAAGCTAAATCGTCCTCATCGTCAAATCTATAAATACTGATTATAAGAAAAAACAATGAATAACTCTCAGTTTAACCCTAGTGATAAATAGGTAACTTTTTGTATTTTATGGTAAAAATTTTTATCATATAAAAAGTTAGATTAATTTGGGTGTAATAAAAATAACCAATTCATGGCGACTATGCTGATCTCTTTTATGGCTAAAAAGTATCCCTAATAATGGGATAGATGATAATAAAGGGATTTTTGCTGTATGCTCTTGCTGCTTTTGTTGAAATATTCCTCCTAACATAATGGTTTCTCCATCATTAATAGTGACTTCTGTACTGATCTCTTGCTTGTCGATAGAAAGGTGTTCACTACCACCTTGAACAAGGGCGATACCAGGTGTGTTTTGACTGATTTTAAGTATTAACCTTATTTTTTTATTTCTCTGAATAATCGGGGTGACTTCCATTCCTAATACAGCCTCCTTAAATTGAACTCGAGTGGCTTCATTATCTCTGCTGACATAGGGAATTTCCGTTCCTTGTTTTATTGAGGCCGTTTTCTCATGAGCTGCTGTTAGTCTTGGACTCGCAATAATTGATAGCTGCTTTTCTTGTTCTAATGCACTTAACTCAAGTTCTAATAGGCGACCATTAATTCTGGCAATATTAAAGGCAATATAGTGAAGTGGATTTTTGGTATTTTGATGAAGCGATAATGCAGACAGCGAAGGTATTGATAAAGCAGAGTTAGGATTTATTGGTGTAGTACTAGGTATTGTCGATACTGCTTCAGTATTTGTAGTTTTTAATGCTTGTAAGCCCCATTGGGTACCTAATTCATTTAACGCATCTTGACTGCTACTGACGATATGCGCAGTGATATGAACTTGTTGTTGTGGCGTATCTTTTAATTTTAGCCAATCTGCGATTTCAGAAAGTGCTTTGTCATTATCGACAATTGAAAGGCTATTCGAGTCACTATCAGCAATGATCCGGCCTTGTTTACTTAATAGTGGGATCGCATAAGTGCTAAGTTGCTTCGCTAATGTTTCTGCATCAGCATAATTTAACGGATAAAGTCGATGGTGTAATGGTTCAGTTTGCTGTGTGTCTTCCCATGGTTCTTCAGCGGATATTGAAGGTATATTTTCATGATTAATAGCATCAGAAACGTCAGGGAAGAACGGATCTCTCAGGTGAGCCAAAACACAAGTTGTCATACATAACATTATAAAGAAAACCAATGTTTTCATGATATGCCACCTTGTTCTAATGAGAGTTCTTTTAGTGCCATTAGTGTGATTTGAATAGAAAGTAACTCTGTTTTTGTTGGAGTAATATCGAGCGAGATAAGCAATAATCCGGTTTGATTAAGGTGTTCGAGTAAAGTTATCAAGCGAGTATAAGGCAAAGTAAAAGTGAGCTTATATAACGAATTAGGTGAGTTTTCCCAAATTTCAGGGATGAAATGATAGGTAATAAGTAGGTGTTGTAGTTGCTCATGAGTTGATGGATTATTTAATGAAATATGATAATCAGCTTGTTGTGCAATAAGTGATTCAAGTGATGGTGCTGTCTCTAACGTCTTTTGATAATGATGAATACGAGAGAGCCTTTGGGTTGTTTCCATTTGCTGTTGAGTTATTTCTTGCTGGTAACCGCTATAAATAAAGAAGTAATAAAGTAGAAAAATAGTAAAGGGTATTGTTAAGCTCAGTAATGTTATTTGCCACATGGCGAGAGAAATCACAAATTGTAACCATTGCACATTTATCTTCATGGTACTTCCTCGACATCTTTTTTATTCCACGGTTCGTCGATTTCCCATTTTCCCGTTAAATGAACTTCGGTATAGGACGGGGATATTTTGCTTTGTTGTAAATAATCCAACGATAGAGTGGCAAGAATGGGGTGTTGTTTAAAATGGGTTATAAAAGAGAGAGATTGTGTTTTGGGTAAAATAAGATCTAAAGAGTGGCTATTATCCGTATCAGAATAATGACTTACCCATACAGCAGCAGGGAGATAAGCTTCAATAGCCTGAAAAAAGCGTATGTAATGTAAATAACGTAACCAATTTTTATAATAAAGCGAATAGCGCTGAGAGCATAAGTCGGTTTGTTCTTTCTGTTGTTGATAAATATTGAGTTGTTCGAACAAACTTTTTTCTTGTTGCTGTGTTTGAGTGTGTAATGCTGAGACTGTATTTCGCTTTTGGGCTAAATGATAGGTGTAATAACCGCAAATTATTAGTGTGATAGTGATAAAAATTAATGTTTGATAAGTCCATATTACGATCCTTTTTCTAAATAAATTGTGGCGCCAAGGTAGGTAATTTACTTGATACATGATTTCTCCTAAGGACGTAATGCTAAACCAAGAGCGATAAGGGAAAGTGTGTTTTCTTTTGTGGTTGGTTGAAATAAATAATGGGAAAAATCAGGCCAAAGAGGCATTGAATGGCTAAATGCTGTCGCATTATCGCCAGCAAAATAGCACTGTTCTTTAGACCAATGATATTTCTCTATTAGCTGATAAATAGCGGTTTGTTGTTCTTGCTGATCTTGATAAGGAAGAGTGCCGTAATGGGGCATTTCATCATCAGATGAAACCCAAAATAGTGTGTTATTTTTACAGTAAATAAGCTTGTTTTTAGGTGAGATATTAAGGTAAGTGGCTAAATAGCGTAGCGCACACGCGGGTAAATCAATTGCAGAGAGCGCTAAGTTTATTTCAGAAAACAAGGCTATATACTTATCTAATGCGATCTTATGACACAAATGGATAGCGAGTTTGCCGTTATTTTGCCGATAGTCAAAATTAACAGGGTTTTTTGTATTTTGTGTGTAAGATGTGGCTCGTAACTGTGCTAACCGATAACATGCCGCCGATGTAAGGGAAATAAGCGGTGGCAGTGGGATTGTCTGATAACTTTCATAAATATCAGGTAATGAGAGAGTAATATTGTTAATAAAAGGGAGATCTTTGCGCCAGTTTATTAAGATATTTCTTAATTTTGTATCATCTGAATCATCATTGAGAGGTAAAGGGAATTGCCAAAATGCGCTGATCTTCCATTGTTTATTCTGCTGAAATACCAAAACAGCATTGATATGATGAGTGTTAATTTCAATACCAATCTGGTAATTGTGTGTTTCCATAAATGATATCCATATCTATTGATGAGTAATTGCCTATTTTCAAAGAGGCGTTACCTTTATACTACGCACTGTTTGTTTATAAACCGCCCAATTCACACTACATGGGAAATTTAAGGTGAAGTTCTTAAAATATTTTTTCATCTTCGTTTTGGCTTGCATAATTTTGGGAGCAGCCTCGATATACGGTATGTATAAGTATGTTGAGCCTCAGTTACCCGATGTTGCGACATTAAAAGATGTTCGTTTACAAACCCCTATGCAGGTTTTGAGTGCAGACGGAGAATTAATTGCGCAATATGGCGAAAAACGCCGTTTACCGCTAACGCTAGAGGAAATGCCTCCTCAATTAATTAATGCTTTTATCGCGACCGAAGATACCCGTTTTCGTGAGCATCACGGTATCGATCCCATTGGGATCTCGCGTGCGGTAGTTGTTGCATTAACATCAGGACAAGCTTCTCAAGGTGCAAGTACCATTACGCAACAGTTAGCTCGAAATTTCTTTTTAACGCCTGAGAAGAAATTAATGCGAAAAATTAAAGAAGCCTTTTTGGCTATTCGCATTGAAAAAGAGTTAACCAAAGATGAAATTTTAGCGCTGTATCTAAATAAAATTTATCTGGGTAACCGTGCTTACGGTGTAGGTGCTGCGGCGTATGTTTACTTTGGTAAAAGTGTGCATGATCTTAGCCTTAATGAAATGGCAGTCATTGCTGGTTTGCCTAAAGCACCTTCTACACTAAATCCACTCTATTCTTACGATCGTGCCTTAAAACGCCGTAATGTTGTTTTATTGCGTATGTATGAAGAGAATTACATCACTCGAGCACAATATGAAAGTGCAAGAGCAGAGCCTATTGTGGCTAAATACCATGCACCTCAAATTGATTTTTCAGCCCCATATCTCACTGAAATGGTGAGAATGGAGATGTATGAGCGTTATGGTGAAAATGCTTATACTGATGGCTATAAAATTTACACCACTGTTATTCGTAAAGATCAATTAGCAGCAGAAAAAGCCTTACGTGACAATGTGATTGATTATGATATGCGCCATGGCTATCGCGGTGCTCAAGAAGTCCTTTGGCGTGAAGGGCAAACGCCTTGGGATAATGATGCGATCAGTAAAAAATTAAAAGAAATTCAAACTTATGGGCCATTGATCCCAGCAGTTGTGTTATCTGCAGACGCTAAAGAAGCGAAAGTAGTTTTAAAGAATGGCGATAACATTACCTTAGATTTAAAAGCAGTTCGTTGGGCTCGTAAGTTTATTTCAGATACCGCTCAAGGCGCGACACCAACAAAAGTTGATGCAGTAGTTAATGTTGGTGAGCAAATTTGGGTTCGTCAAAATAATGATAACAATTGGGTATTAGCGCAGCTTCCAGGTGTTAATGCGGCATTTGTTGCATTAAATCCACTCAATGGCGGTATTATTGCGCTTGTAGGTGGTTTTGATTTTGAAATCAGTAAGTTTAATCGCGTTTCTCAATCATTGCGCCAAGTGGGGTCGAATATTAAACCTTTCTTGTATGCAGCTGCGTTAGATAAAGGACTTACTTTATCAACACTCCTTAATGATTTACCTATTAGTCGTTGGGATGCAGGTGCAGGTACAGATTGGCGACCTAAAAATTCACCACCAACTTATGCGGGCCCTATTCGTTTACGTCAGGGATTAGGTCAATCTAAAAACGTGGTGATGGTACGTGCAATGCGCGCAATGGGTGTGGATTATGCCGCTGATTATCTCTTACGTTTTGGTTTCCCTAATCAAAATATTGATAGAACAGAATCTTTAGCATTAGGATCACCATCATTTACACCAATGCAAATGGTACGCGGTTTTGCTGTGATGGCGAATGGCGGATATTTAATTGAGCCTTACTATATCCAACGTATTGAAAATGCAGAAGGTGAAGTGTTGTTTACTGCAGAGCCAAAAGTAGCCTGCCCAGACTGTACAGATATACCAGTTATTTACGGCGATACCATGCGTTCTATCGCTCTATCTGATGACTATATGGAAAACGTTGCTCAATCTAATAAATCACAGCCTGCGGATGCAGCGCCTGAAATTGAATTAGAACAAGCTCCGTTAGCTGAGACTGTTAAAGAAAGCCCATACGCACCACACGTTATCAGCACACCACTGGCTTACTTAATGCATGATGCATTAAGAACAAACCTTGTGGGTGAACCGGGATGGTCTGGTACAGGTTGGCGGGCTGTTCGTGATCTAAAACGCCAAGATATTGGTGGTAAAACAGGAACAACCAACAGTTCTAAAGACGCATGGTTCTCGGGTTATGGTGCAAATATTGTTGCCACTGCTTGGATTGGCTTTGATGACAGCAGCCGTAACTTAGGACGTACTGCGGCTAGTGGTGGTGAAGCTGGTGCTAAAACAGCGCAACCTATTTGGAATGACTTTATGAAAGTCGCACTTGATGGTGTACCTGTGAATATGATGCCAGCACCAAAAGGTGTTGTTGCTGTTCAAATAGATAGAAGAACGGGTAAACTTGCAGGTGATGGCCCATCGATGAAAGAGTATTTCATTGAGGGCACACAACCCACAGAAAGAGCAAAAAGCGAAGTGGGAACACAGATTTTTGAGGATAATGGTGAATCTAACGAATTATTCTAATTAATCGAAAAAATCGGATATAAAAATGAAGTAACCCCCAATAGTTGGGCAACCAATTACTGGGGTTTTTTTATCTATTTATTTTGTAAATAGCGCTGTGCGAGAAAGAGGGCACTGACACTACGTGCTTCAGTAAAATCGGGATGATCCAGTAAGTCCATCATTTTGGCGATAGGCCAACGTACTTGAATTAGCGGTTCAGGTTCATCGCCTTCCAGTTGCTCAGGGTAAAGATCATGAGCAATGACGATATTCATTTTGCTGGAAAAATAAGAAGGTGCCATAGAAAGCTTTGCTATTTCTGTTAAAGAGTGGGCACCATAACCAATTTCTTCTTTGAGTTCGCGGTTTGCAGCTTGTAGCGCATTTTCGCCAGGATCAATGGCACCTTTAGGAAAACCGAAGTCATAATTTTCGATACCAACAGCGTATTCACGAATAAGTATAAGGTTGTCATCAATGATCGGAACAATCATAACGGCTTCGCGGTTCGCTGGTTTCATGCGTTCATAAATACGTTTTTCCCCGTTACTGAACTCCAGATTAACGGATTGGATCTGAAATAATCGAGAACGGGCGATGTTATCAATGTTTAATATATTGGGTTTTTTAAGTTCTTTCATAACAGCCCCTGGCAGAATAGAGATTAACCTGAATTTAACACATTAATGACAAAATAAATCTAACAATTAGATTTAGCTTTTAAGTGAAAATTGAGTACACTCCGCTACTAAACCTAGTTATTTATTGATTTTTTGAGAATATTATTATTTATTGATCCGCTATTTTACCTGAAGATAGCGTTGTTAGTGGATATAAAGTTGATAAGACAAATAAATTATAACGCGCCAATAAAAATATAATCTATTGTATTTAAATAAAAAATAGAACAAAAGAATAGGAATTGCCTTATGTTAGGCAGGGTTTTAAATTTGTTATTGTTACTACGCAGCATCAGTATAAGCATGGGGAAAAAATGAGATTATCAGTCATTATATTGGCTATCTTAATGATAAGCCTATTTATAATGGCCGCCTTTCTATTCTTTAAAAGAAGGCGGCTTGATGACTCACATCATCTTCCATCTCTTGCCAAACCAACTTATCGCAAGCTCACTTCAGATGACTATGGGCTTATTAGTGATTATTTATCTTATTTTGGTACGTCGGATTTTTCTTCTGGATACTCATTACAAAACTTCCCCGAAATGCCAATTAAAGGCGAAGTCGTTACAACATTAAGAAATATCGTTAACCGTTTTGCGGGCTCATCAGAAGGATTAAATCATTGGCGTTACTATATTGATGCTGTAGAAATTCACATTCCCCCACTGCTTGTTCCTTATCTTCAACAAGAAAATGTCCTCGATGTTGTGTGTACGCCATCTATCCCCATCGTAATTGGTGTTAATGGGCACTTTTTGAAAGATGAAAAAATTCATTTTTCTGCGCTGAGTTTAAAGCAACTTTCTGAACCTATCTTGGCAAATGGTTCATCCACGATCCAAAAGAATGAAGGTGATGCTGCCCATCTACTGCAAATTAGAGAAGAAACTAACGAAGAATACCGATTACATAACTCATCTGGCTTTTGGGATGGTTCTTTTGTTTGTATAGGGCTTACATTATGGCTAACGGCCCTAATGATGCCTCAGGTTTTCCTTCCTTGGATCTTAGCGATAGGAAGCTCATTTCTTGCCATTGGTATTTTCCTTATTCACAATCCTTTGATTAAACCTCGTAAGCAAGAGGTCCATTGTTTTAAAGGACGTTTAAAACGCTGGGGGCTTTTCGGTAATTTTGATCATGGGCAGGTGAAAAATGTTTCTTTAGGGGGAATTGATCTTATTTATCCACCTCATTGGGAGCCTTATATCCAAGGTTATATTGATAAAGTAACCTATTTAGAAATGTACCCTAGTCATCATGTTATAAAGCAAGGAAGTTATCTTTCATTACATGATGAAGAAAAAAATTATCCTTATAAACGGTATATTAAAAATATTATTTTCGTTTTTTGGAGCTTATTTATTATTGGCATGTTGTATCTTTATCAGCCACTTTCTCTTTCAATGAAACTCAGTTTTTCATGGCTTAAAGATACAGAACCTCATTTAGTAACCAATTTTACCGAATTAGAAACAACCGATTTGCATGTTGGGGATATTATTCAGGCGAAAGGGGTGGGTATGTGTTATATGCCACCTAATCTATCAAGTAAGAATAATAAAACTATTTTTGCACCTTTTGATTGTTCGGGTATTTACTGGAATAACAGCAATCCAATGCCGATGCCTGAATCGAGCACAATCGAAAAAGCAGCTGCTTTATTACATATGGTTGAAGAGCAACTTCATCCCGTTTCTAATAACCGAGTTAACCCAAGTTTAGGTCAAGCAATTACTAAATCAGGGATGAATCTTTTAGATAATTTCGATGGTATTGTGTTGAAAACACAGGATTTATGCCCGAGAGAGAACGAATGCATCCGCTTGAAAATGGCGTTAGTTAACTTGAGTAACGTCAATGACTGGGCTGCATTAGTTCAACGCGCGGAGAGTGGTAAACTAACGGGTACCAATGTTTTATTACGTGCAGTAAGTGCTGAGGCCTTGGAAAAGCTTATCGACACCACCACATCTTCTTTTATCTACCGAGAAATAGATAAAGCCGCAATTCTGTTAAATAGTCCGCCACCAGGTGGTGTGCTATTAATCAGTGATGAAAGAAAACAGCTTGTTGATTACGCGTCAAATTCAAACTCAGTGTTTGAACCCACGCCGTTAGAACAGTGGCGAGAGTTACAGCGTTTATCCGATATTTTATTACATACACCTTTTGATACGGGTGGAGTAATAACAGGCATGGTTGTTGATGCTAATGGTACGTTACAGATATTTTTACATAGCCTACCTGATTCAATGACAATGTTATATTACATCGGTAATACGTTATTATTGTTTCTCGCTATCGGGTTTTTAGTATTGAACCTATTTCTTATCATCCGGCGTCGGCGACAAAACAACCAACGCATGAATAAAATCAGTCTCTATTATGAGCACTGTTTTTATCGCCCTCCTCAGTAAGTCCCTTGTTGTGGAAGGCTATGTGTTTTCACTATCGCCTTCATAAAAGAAGTTGAAGTTAAGGAGAAAGGGATGAGTCAACCATCACAAGACAGTGGTGTCCGTTTAGATAAATGGCTTTGGGCTGCTCGTTTTTATAAAACGCGCGCCATTGCTCGCACGATGATTGAAGGTGGCAAAGTCCATTACAATGGTGTGAGAGGCAAGCCAAGTAAAATCGTTGAAGAAGGCGCAGAAATACGTCTACGACAAGGTAATGATGAACGGACAGTAACCATTCTAATGGTGAGTTCACAGCGACAAGGTGCTACACAAGCGCAAGCACTCTATTGTGAAACACCAGAGAGTATTGCGAAAAGAGAAAAAATTGCTCTAGCGAGAAAAATGAATGCGTTAACAATGCCTCATCCTGAACGTCGCCCTGATAAAAAGGAAAGACGCACCTTACTTCGCTTCAAACAGACAAATTTACAAGAATCGGATTAACCGATTCCCTGAAATGAGAGAACGTTATGTCTAAAAAAGACTCTTTATCACGTTTTTTATTTGAAAAAAACGCGGTACGTGGTGAATTGGTCAATGTGACTGAAACCTATCAATCAATGCTTGAAAATCACCATTATCCTGAGCCAGTTCAATGTCTTCTGGGTGATTTGCTGGTGGCAACCAGTTTGTTAACAGCAACGCTTAAATTTGAAGGAGATATTACTGTTCAAATACAAGGCG
Organism: Proteus sp. fly-1067; assembly: GCF_040139345.1. Classification (NCBI taxonomy): domain Bacteria; kingdom Pseudomonadati; phylum Pseudomonadota; class Gammaproteobacteria; order Enterobacterales; family Morganellaceae; genus Proteus; species Proteus sp. fly-1067. The sequence continues at coordinate 24,695 of NZ_JBEEUL010000005.1, forward strand.
ATGGTCCAGTACGATTGGCTGTTATCAATGGTAATAACAATCAACAAATGCGCGGTGTGGCGCGTGTGGGCGATGATGTAAAGGCTGGAAGTACATTAAAAGAGATGATCGGGAATGGTTTTATGGTCATCACAGTAACACCAGAGAAAGGTGAACGTTATCAAGGTATTGTTGCTCTTGATGGTGAAACTATTGAAGCTTGTATTGATAACTATTTTAAACAATCAGAACAGTTACCAACTCGCGTATTTATTCGTAGTGGTATGCAAGCAGGTAAGCCTGCGGCTGCGGGAATGTTATTACAAGTATTACCAGCATCAGAAGAGTTCACTGCGGAACATACGGCGGAACATTTTGAATTACTTACACAATTAACTCACACTATTAAGGCTGAGGAGTTATTTACGCTGGATACTAAAGAGATCTTACATCGTTTATATCACGAAGAAGATGTCACTCTTTATGAGCCTCAAGCAGTTGAATTTCATTGTACTTGTTCGCGTGAGCGCTGTGAAAATACATTAGTAACATTATCTAAAGAAGATGTGAACCACCTGTTGCAAGAACAGGGTAATATCGATATGGAATGCGAATATTGTGGAACCCATTACATCTTCACAGAGAGTGATATTAATAATATCAATAAGTTAAATGGCTCTGAATTGCACTGATTCGATTTAGCAAGGTGATTTTATCAAAAGGACGCTATTTTGCGTCCTTTTTTATTCAACAATTTTTCTGTAGTTTTGTGCATTAGCTCTCGTTCTTAACATAAAAAAATTATAAATTTTCAAAATATTGATAACAATCGCTGTTAATTACTCGTAACACCCTAATATTGCTCGTAGAAAGGTCTATTTATCAGGAGCGAAACTATGAGCGTTAAAGGTCTTACCCCTAAGGATCTCCAGCAGTACGGTATTAAGGACACAAGTGAAATCATTTATAACCCAAGCTATGAGCTGTTATTTAATGAAGAAACCCAGCCTGGATTAACAGGTTATGAACGAGGCACATTAACCTCGTTAGGCGCTATTGCCGTTGATACAGGTATATTTACTGGACGTTCTCCGAAAGATAAATACATTGTTCGTGATGATGTTACTCGTGACACAGTGTGGTGGGCTGATCAGGGAAAAGGTAAAAATGATAATAAGCCACTCTCACAAGAAGTGTGGTCTGACTTAAAATCATTGGTAACCAATCAGCTATCAGGCAAACGTTTGTTTGTTGTTGATGCATTTTGTGGTGCGAATGCGGATACACGTTTAAAAGTACGTTTTATCACGGAAGTTGCTTGGCAAGCTCATTTTGTTAAAAATATGTTTATTCGCCCTGAACAAGAAGAGCTGGAAAATTTTACACCAGACTTCATTGTGATGAACGGAGCAAAATGTACAAATCCAAATTGGAAGGAACAAGGACTTAATTCTGAGAACTTCGTTGCGTTCAATTTAACTGAACGCATTCAGTTAATCGGCGGTACTTGGTACGGTGGCGAGATGAAGAAAGGTATGTTCTCTATGATGAACTACTTCCTTCCTCTTAAAGGTATGGCTTCTATGCACTGCTCCGCAAACGTTGGCGAAAGTGGTGATGTGGCTATTTTCTTTGGTTTATCCGGTACAGGTAAAACAACCCTTTCAACGGATCCTAAGCGTAAGCTAATTGGTGATGATGAGCATGGTTGGGACGATGACGGTGTGTTTAACTTTGAAGGGGGTTGTTATGCGAAAACGATCCACTTATCAAAAGAAGCTGAACCTGATATCTATGGTGCAATTAAACGTGATGCACTATTAGAAAACGTGGTTGTGTTGTCGGATGGTTCTGTTGATTTCGACGATGGCTCAAAAACAGAAAATACTCGTGTTTCTTACCCGATTTATCATATCGATAATATCGTTAAACCAGTTTCTAAAGCGGGTCATGCTAAGAAAGTGATTTTCTTAACTGCAGATGCTTTTGGTGTGTTACCTCCTGTTTCACGTTTAACGCCAGAACAAACGCAATATCACTTTTTATCGGGTTTTACCGCTAAGCTTGCGGGAACAGAACGTGGTGTAACAGAGCCAACACCTACATTCTCAGCTTGTTTTGGTGCGGCATTCTTATCTCTACATCCAACACAATACGCTGAAGTATTAGTAAAACGTATGCAAGCATCTGGCGCAAAAGCGTATTTGGTTAACACCGGTTGGAACGGCACAGGTAAGCGTATCTCAATTAAAGATACTCGCGCTATTATTGATGCCATCTTAAATGGTGATATTGATAAAGCACCAATGACAACATTACCCGTGTTTGATTTAGAAATCCCAACAGCATTACCCGGTGTTAATAGTGAAATTTTAGATCCTCGTGATACTTATGCTGATAAAGCACAATGGGATGTGAAAGCAGACGATCTTGCTGATCGTTTTGTGAAAAACTTCGATAAATATACAGATACCCCAGCTGGCCAAGCACTGACAAAAGTTGGACCTAAGCGTTAATTGTTATTTGTATTAATAAAAAACACCAAATATCATAAAGTGTGATTTTGGTGTTTTTTTATTTTAAATAAAAAAAACCCTGAAATGCGAGAACATCTCAGGGGATAAAAAAAGAAAACAAAGTGAAATAGATTATTAGAGAAAAAGTGACTTTAGAGGGTGGTAACCCAACTATGCTGTTACTGGAGGTAAATCAAACAATAAAACTTCACTGTCTTCATCACCAACAAAACGGATCATATCTTCATCAGCAATAGCTACACCATCACTGGTGGTCGCAATTATGTCATTTATGGCTATTTTTCCTTTTACAACTTGTAGCCAAATATTGCGTCCCGCTTCTACTTGATATTGTGCTTCTTCACCTTTTTTCAGGTTCCAACGCCATAAGGTCATATCTTGGAATACTTTTAAAGAGCCATCACGGGCATCTGGCGACAAAATAAGCTGTTTACTTACTGTTGTATCAAAACGACGTTGATCGTAGCGTGGTGTGATACCGACAGTATTTGGCATAATCCAAATTTGGTAGAAATGTAGCCCTTGATCACTATTCGGATTATATTCTGAATGGGTGATCCCTGTACCTGCACTCATTATCTGAAACTCACCAGCAGGAACATTTTCTTTATTACCCATACTGTCTTTGTGCTCGATATTACCTTCAAGCACATAGGTTAATATTTCCATGTCTTTATGAGGGTGAGTACCAAAGCCTTCACCTGGTATTACGCGATCTTCATTAATCACGCGTAATGCAGAAAATCCCATAAAATCACGATCGTAATAGTTTGCGAAAGAGAAGGTATGCCAGCTATCTAGCCAACCATGATTAGCGTGTCCTCTTTCATTTGCTTTGCGTAGATAAATCATTATGTGTTTCCTTCTCATCAGTTGTTGAACACAGTTTACGCAATAGCACAAAGTAGAAAAGCGGAGGAATTTAACCTGAAGATCCAAATAATTTGAATAAAGAGAAACAAGAACATCGAATAAGTTTTAGAAAAGAAAAAAGCCAGCACCCGGCTGGCTAAATAAAACACTGGAAGCAATGTGAGCAATGTCGTTCTTTCATATCACCCTGAAGGTGGTGCGTCTGAAAGTGTTATTGATGATAATGGTTCTCAGTATCATTTGTAAAGCCTTTTTTTTAAGCAATATAGAAAAAAGCAATGAAAAGCTTTTAACTTACTGATTAACGAGTCGTTTTATTTTGATAATTTTTTAAAATAGTAATATAACCAAATAGTTAACAATATTTTTTATAAGGTTATTCATAGGGGGAAGGACAATAATTGCGCTATAAAACCAGAATAAAAGAAGGGATATGAGCCATTTTGAGCCGCTATTAAGGGATAAAACAAAATCCAGCTATCACTGATTGATGATAACTGGGTTTTGTTATGTATAACTTATAAGTTTATAGAATTATAAAACCAATATTTATAATTTTAATATTGGTACATATTACTCAGAAAACGTTGATTTTGGTGTTGAAATAAGGCTCTGAGCACAGGCATACGCCGAACTCCATGCCCATTGGAAGTTATATCCACCTAACCAACCTGTTACATCCACTACTTCACCAATGAAATAGAGTCCTTTTACTTTAGTGGCTTCCATTGTTTTAGAGGAGAGGGCTCGAGTATCTACGCCACCTAGAGTGACTTCCGCAGTGCGATATCCTTCAGTGCCATTAGGCTGAACTTGCCATTCTTGTAGCAACACTGCAATTTGAGTAATACGTTCATTGCTAAGTTGAGTGAGGGGAACATCAGGTAACTGTTTATTTTCTATCATTATTTCTATAAAACGCTTTGGTAATAAGCGAGATAATGTATTTTTTAATGATTGATTTGGGTGCTCTTGGCGTTTTTCTTGTAGAAGGTTTTCAAGATCAATATTCGGAAGTAAGTTAATACTTACATACTCTCCAGGTTGCCAATAACTAGAGATTTGCAAAATAGCTGGCCCTGAAAGGCCTCTGTGAGTAAAAAGAATGTTTTCTTTAAAACTCGTTCCACTTTTTGCTGTCACAATAGCGGGTACAGCAACGCCTGATAGTTGGCTAAATTGCTCAAGCTGAGGTTTATGCAGTGTAAAAGGCACTAAGCCTGCACGAGTGGGTAAAACAGGAAGACCAAATTGTTCTGCGACTTTATAGCCAAAAGGAGTAGCGCCTAAACCGGGCATAGAAAGCCCACCACTGGCAATGACAACAGAAGAGGTCACAATTGCTTTTCCATCAACAAAAACAGTGAAGCTTTCATTTTTTTTCTCGATTAACGTTACCTCGCTACGTAAGCGAACACTCACTTTCCCTTTTTGACACTCAGCAAGTAATAAATCCACAATTTGCTGTGCTGAATCATCACAAAAGAGTTGGCCTAAGGTTTTCTCATGATAGGCAATGTTATGTTTTTGCACTAACTCAATAAAATCCCATTGCGTATAGCGAGCAAGTGCTGACTTACAAAAATGAGGATTCTCTGATAAATAGGCTGAAGGCTCAATATACATATTGGTAAAATTGCAACGACCGCCTCCTGACATAAGAATTTTTCGACCTACTTTTTTACCGTTATCTAGCACTAAAACAGATAATCCTGCTTGTCCTGCTAAAGACGCACAAAAAAGCCCCGCGGCACCTGCACCTATAATTACTGTATCGTATGATCCCACAATGATGTCTCGTTCTTGGTTTTCTCTGACTACTTAATCAATGATTTTCGCATAAGATCAGAGTATTTTTGTAAAATTATATGGAGAAATCTGCATTTTTCACCTAAATTCGTATTAGCAAGGAAAAAAATTGTCAGAAATTTACTTTTTTTTTATTTTTATTAATTAAATGATATATAAGGAATTATCTTAAAAAGGCTCTGATTTTCTTGGTTATCAAATCAAAAAAAGGTTAAATTTCGCTTCCACCGTTCGCATTTGTCGCTGATAATGCGCCGCGTTCATGTCCAACTAACTGGCTTAACGTCTATGCTACATTTGTTTACTGACCTAGAATTTCATACAGGTTTAATGTTGGTTTTAGCACTGCTTTTTGTGCTATTTTATGAAGCTATTAACGGCTTCCATGATACCGCAAATGCGGTAGCAACTGTTATCTATACTCGTGCTATGCGTGCGCAATTTGCGGTCGTGATGGCGGGTGTATTTAACTTCCTTGGAGTTTTGCTCGGTGGTTTGAGCGTAGCTTATGCTATCGTTCACTTGTTACCGACAGATCTTCTGCTGAATGTGAGCTCAGGTCATGGTCTTGCTATGGTCTTCTCGTTGCTGTTAGCTGCCATTATCTGGAACTTAGGTACATGGTATTTCGGTATTCCAGCATCAAGTTCACATACGCTGATAGGTGCTATCATTGGTATTGGTTTAACAAATGCTATCGTGACAGATTCGTCTATCGTTGATGCGTTAAACATTCCAAAAATGATCAGTATCTTCCTATCTCTCATTCTTTCTCCAATTATCGGCTTGGTTATTGCGGGCGCGATGATTTTCTTACTGCGCCGTTACTGGAGTGGTACGAAAAAACGTCGTCGTATTCACCTGACACCAGCTGAACGTGAAAAACAAGATGGTAAGCGTAAGCCACCATTTTGGACTCGTACTGCACTGATTTTATCTGCGGTTGGGGTCAGTTTTTCTCATGGTGCAAATGATGGGCAGAAAGGTATCGGTCTTATCATGTTGGTATTAATTGGCGTGGCGCCTGCGGGCTTTGTCGTCAATATGAGTGCTAGCGGGTACGATATCACCAAAACACATGATGCCGTTGTGCACTTACAGCAGTATTATGAGAAGCATCAGCCAGCATTACAGCATGCTATCGAAAATACACCAGGAGTGTCAGCACAAACTGATCCTAGTGATACCGATTTCCATTGTAACAGCGCGAGAACGCCAATTGTTCTGAATCAAACAGAACAAATGCTGGCAAATATTAGTTCTTATGATGAACTAACAGCAGACCAGCGTGCTCAAATGCGTCGATTACTAATGTGTATCGCTGATACCGCAACAGAAGTGGCTAAATTACCTGAAACTAGCGCCCAAGATGCACGGTTCTTAAAAACATTGAGTCGTGACCTGCTAAACACTGTGGAATATGCACCGATTTGGATCATTGTTGCAGTGGCATTAGCGCTCTCTATTGGGACAATGGTAGGTTGGAAACGTGTTGCAGTAACGATTGGTGAAAAAATTGGTAAAAAAGGTATGACTTATGCTCAAGGGGTTTCTGCCCAAGTAACAGCAGCAGTGTCCATTGGTGTCGCAAGTTATACGGGTATGCCTGTATCAACAACACAAGTTTTGTCATCTGCCGTTGCAGGTACAATGATTGTAGATGGTGGTGGAGTTCAATCGAAGACGATAAAAAATATCGGACTTGCTTGGATCTTAACATTACCAGTTAGCATTGGTTTATCAGGTTTACTTTATTGGATATCACTGACATTCATTGTGAATAGCTGATAAACAATAAACTACCCAAGTTTGTTTATAAACGGTGACTTTTAGTCACCGTTTTTTTATTTTTGTCACCTACCAAATAAGCATCGCAATTAAACTTGCTACAGCCAAAATACAAAAACGGCTAACAAGATAAAATTGCCGATAAATTCGCTCGCAACGCATAATCACTTCAGGATTATGATGGTTGGTATATTGGCGTTGGTTGATGTAGCGGATAAGTCGCAATTGTTTTGAAAATTGCCCATGCATAGTAAAAAACCCATTACCATCTACTGATTGATAGAGTAACGGATCAGATTGGCGCAGTATTGTGAGTAACACCCGAATAGATGAAAAATAACGCATCATATTAATCAGGCAAAGAATACAGAGCGCCCAAAAGATAACAATGACATTAAACATAATCCCCTCCCTAGAATAATAGATTCAGAGATGAGAAAACCTTTACCCATAGAGGTTATTTTTTCTCTTATTTAAGTTTAGGTGAAATTAAGCAATAAACAAAAGTGACGTGTTCAAGTTGTTTCCTTTTTCAAAAAAATGGATAAAAAATAACTCTAAAAGGGTGTTTTTGTTGTTTTTTATACTCAATTCTCATTATTATGATGATATTGTCGGTGAATGACATCGTGATAATCTAAAATGGTGTATATTGTTATTTATCGATAGATGCTTTCTTGATGAATTTGACATAAGTTGTGATCAAGACGACATCTAACTTTCATCTTAAAACGTTATATTTAATACATAGGATTTAGGCTTAACCGCCTTTCCAACCGATTAATCAGCTTATGGAAGGAGTTCACGATGGCTTATAAGCATATTCTAGTGGCAGTTGATTTATCCCCTGAGAGTAACGTCTTAGTACAGAAAGCTGTATCTATGGCAAAACCCTATAATGCCAAAGTTTCCTTAATTCACGTTGATGTTAACTATTCTGATCTTTATACCGGTCTAATTGATGTCAACCTCGGTGATATGCAACAACGTATTACTGATGAAACCCGTAACGCGTTAAAAGACCTCTCAGATAAATCAGGTTATGAAATTCAGGAAACCTTGAGTGGTAGCGGTGATTTAGGCCAAGTTCTGGTTGATGCGATTAAAAAATACGATATGGATTTAGTTGTTTGCGGTCATCACCAAGACTTCTGGAGCAAATTGATGTCATCAGCACGTCAATTAATTAATACTGTGCATGTTGATATGTTAATTGTTCCTCTGAAAGATGATGAAGAATAATCGCTTGCTTGTTTAAGCAAAAAAAATGCCTGCTTATGCAGGTATTTTTTTGTCTAAAATTCCTATTTTTCCTGCTGTTAAGTGGAGTCAACCTTTTTTTTTTGTCTAATTATGAAAAAAATGTCTTGAAGTGTGAATGTATTTTAATGATATATTCAAGAAGCAAAACAACATCAACCTCACAAAACCCAAAAATATTCCGAATAAATGAGGTTATGCCAACATCACATTACACAAAAAAGGAATAGCGGAATGAATATATCTGGCTCATTGTCTTCGTTTTTAGAAGGGGTAGAAAAATATAACGCTCATCAACCTGAGTATCATCAGGCTGTTCGTGAAGTTTTTACCACTTTGTGGCCTTTTTTAGAAAAAAATCCACAATATCGTGAACAATCATTACTTGAGCGCTTAGTTGAGCCTGAACGTATTATTCAGTTTCGCGTTTGTTGGTTAGATGATAAAGGGCAAGTGCAAGTTAACCGTGCATGGCGTATCCAATTTAACTCAGCTATCGGGCCTTACAAAGGTGGTATGCGTTTTCATCCTTCTGTGAATCTCTCTATCCTAAAATTCTTAGGGTTTGAGCAAACATTTAAAAATGCCTTAACGACATTACCAATGGGTGGCGCGAAAGGTGGCTCTGACTTTAATCCTAAAGGCAAAAGCCATGGGGAAGTCATGCGTTTTTGTCAGGCTTTAATGACTGAACTTTATCGTCATTTAGGGGCTAACACAGATGTTCCAGCAGGAGATATTGGTGTGGGCGCGCGTGAAGTTGGCTTTATGGCAGGCATGATGAAAAAACTGTCTAATAGTAATGAATGTGTATTTACAGGCAAAGGCCTTTCATTCGGAGGCAGTTTAATCCGCCCAGAAGCCACTGGATATGGTTTAGTTTACTTTACTAATGCGATGCTTAAACGTCATGGTATGTCTCTTGAGGGGATGCGTGTGGCAGTTTCTGGTGCAGGTAATGTAGCGCAATTTACTATTGAAAAATGCTTAGAGCTAGGCGCTAAGGTTATCACAGCATCCGATTCAGGTGGTACGGTTGTTGATGAAGCCGGATTTACTACTGAAAAACTCGCACGTTTAACTGAAATTAAAAATAATTATGGTCGTGTTGAAGAGTATGCGAAAGAATTTGGTTTAACCTATCTTGAAGGGCAACAACCTTGGGCTGTTCCTGTTGATATTGCTCTACCTTGTGCAACACAAAATGAATTAGATATAGAGGCGGCAAAAGTCTTGATAAAAAATGGCGTTAAAGCCGTTGCTGAAGGTGCGAATATGCCAACAACGATTGCAGCAACAGATGCCTTTATCGAAGCAGGTGTCCTTTTTGCACCAGGAAAAGCTGCCAATGCGGGAGGGGTTGCAACCTCTGGTTTAGAGATGGCGCAGAATGCGGCACGTTTAAGCTGGAAAGCCGAAAAAGTGGATGCTCGCTTACATCACATTATGTTAGATATTCACCATGCTTGTGTGAATTACGGTGGTGAAGGTAAGCAGACTAATTATATTCAAGGTGCGAATATTGCAGGCTTTGTTAAAGTTGCGGATGCAATGCTGGCTCAAGGTGTGCTGTAAATCTCATTGATTCTGAACGGGTGTTTAACACCCGTCAGATCTCAAACTAATTTCTTTATCCTTGTATGTCAGTGTTTACACACAAGGGTAAATATCAAAACGGTGATTTTTTGTTGTTATATTGGCATGTGCAGGCTGATTATTTAATGGCTCAGCATAATCAGGACGTTTTACGACAACACGTTTTTTTGCCAAAGTCATTGCGGGTTCTAGCAGGGCATCTGCATCTTCATCAGCACCGACTAAAGATTGGAACACTCGCATCTCTTTTTTTACTAATGCGCTTTTTGCTTTATGTGGGTACATCGGATCAAGATAGACAACATCAGGAGGAGGTGTGATCTCAGTGAGTGCTTGGGCAGAAGAAGCATGAATTAACGTCATTCTCTCTTGCATCCATTCACCAATGTTAGCATCGAGATAAGCACGTTTTAAGCCATCCTCAAGTAATGCAGCAACCACGGGGTGACGCTCTACCATTCTGACTTTGCAACCAATAGACGCTAAGACAAACGCATCACGACCAAGTCCTGCGGTTGCATCAATTACATCAGGCAGATAGTCTTTTTTGATCCCAACTGCTTTTGCCACCGCTTCACCTCGACCACCGCCAAATTTACGACGATGCGCCATGGTACCCTCTACGAAATCAACATAGATGCCACCTAGTTTAGGTTCATCTTGTTTGCGTAATTCAAGGTGAGTTGGTGTTAACACTAAAGCCATTGTTTGCGTTTCGTCGTGAACTAATCCCCAACGTTGCGCTAAATCAGATAAGGCGCTGTTATCAGCGCCTTCTTCACAAAGTAAACAGATATTCACATATCATCCTTTAATGCCGTAGCCTTTAAGCATAGCATCAAGTTTTGGCTCACGACCACGGAAGCGTTTGAACAGTTCCATTGGCTCTTCAGAACCGCCACGAGTTAAAATATTATCTAGGAATGATTGGCCTGTTTCGCGGTTAAAAATCCCTTCTTCGGAGAAACGAGAGAAGGCATCCGCTGCAAGCACATCAGCCCATAAATAGCTGTAATAACCTGCGGCATAACCACCTGCAAATATATGGCTAAAGGCATGAGGGAAACGAGCCCAAGGTGTTGACGGAACAACAGATACTTGATCTTTCACACTGGTTAAGGTTTCCATTACACGCGCCCCTTTTGCTGGGTCATATTCTGCATGTAAACGGAAATCAAATAGACCAAATTCTAGTTGACGTAACACAAACATTGCAGACTGATAATTTTTTGCTTTAAGCATATTATCAAGCATTGCCTGTGGTAATGGCTCACCAGTTTCATAATGACCCGAAATAAAGGCTAATGCTTCTGGCTCCCAGCACCAGTTTTCCATAAACTGGCTTGGTAATTCAACCGCATCCCATGGCACACCGTTAATGCCAGCAACATCAGCAGTATCAATTTGCGTTAACATATGATGTAAGCCATGACCAAACTCATGGAACAGTGTGGTGACTTCGTTATGAGTAAACAGTGCAGGTTTACCACCTACAGGTTTATTGAAGTTACAGGTGAGATAAGCAACAGGGTTTTGTAGCTTGCCATCGGCATGACGCATTCTTCCCATGCAGTCATCCATCCAAGCACCACCACGTTTGTGTTCACGTGCATACAAATCAAGATAGAAGCTACCGCGCAAGGTGTTACTTTCATCGAAAAGCTCAAAGAAACGAACATCATCATGCCAAGTGTCGATGTCGTTACGCTCTTTAGCTGTTAAACCATAGATACGATGAACAACTTCAAATAAGCCACTTAAAGCACGTTGTTCAGGGAAGTAAGGACGCAGTTGCTCATCATCGATTGAGAACAGGTGTTGTTTCTGTTTTTCGCTGTAATAAGCCAAATCCCATGATTCTAATTTATCAACACCATAGTGCTCTTTTGCAAATTGGGTGAGTTCAGCTAACTCTTCTTTACCTTGTGGGTGAGCGCGTTGTGCTAAGTCAGTTAAAAAACTAAGGACTTGTTCTGGAGACTCTGCCATTTTAGTGGCGAGTGACTTTTCAGCGTAATTTTTGAAACCAAGGAGTTGAGCGAGTTCGTGGCGTAATGCAAGGATCTCAGCGATAATTTCGCTGTTATCCCACTGACCTGCATTTGGGCCTTGATCAGAGGCTCGCGTACTATAAGCGATACTCATCTCTTTTCTTAGTTCACGATTATCAGCATATGTCATGACAGGCAGATAGCTTGGCATATCAAGCGTTAATAGGTAGCCTTCTTGCTCTTTAGCTTGTGCGATAGCTTTTGCAGCATCAATAGCACTTTGAGGCATACCGGATAAATCTTCTACATCAGTGATTAGTTTAGACCAACCCATCGTTGCATCTAATACGTTATTTCCATATTTAGCGCCTAACTCAGACATACGCGCGCTGATTTCACCAAAACGCTGTTGTTTCTCTTTGGGTAAGCCGATACCTGATAATTCAAAGTCACGTAATGCGTTTTCAATCGCTTTTTTTTGAGGTTGAGTTAATGCATTAAAATTAGCACTTTCTTTAATTGATTTATAAGCTTGATATAAACCTTCATGTTGTCCCATCCATGTACTGAATTCAGACAGCAATGGTAAACTTTGCTCATAGGCTTCACGTAGTTCAGTACTATTTTTGACAGAGTTTAAATGGCTGACTGGAGACCAAACTCGAGAAAGTTTATCGCCCGCTTCTGCTAATGGTTGGCAAAGGTTATCCCAGTTAAATTGAGTATTTTCAGCCAGTAATTTTTCAACTGTTTCACGGTAAGTTGTTAACACTTCTTTTAATGCAGGAACAACATGTTCTGGTTTGATCTGGGAAAATGCAGGTAATCCCGTTGTGCTAAGTAATGGATTTGACATAAAAAACATCCTGTATTTTGGTTTGCAGTGACGTAAAAAACACCACTGAGTTTATTCGTTATAGATAGTAAGATGAGGATGAAACTGTATAAGTTCAATAGTATCGCGGTAATTATCCGAAGTTTTACTCAAAAACGGGATTATTTTATTTGAAAGGGGTTTTATTGATTTGATGCACTTGGGATTAAAAATAATTCAGCGTATAATCATCCCGTTATTTCCTTTTGACCCATTCAAAAATGGAAGATCATCGTCCCCGGTGGGGCGGCTGGACTTCAAATCCAGATGGGGCCGCCAGCGGTCCTTGGCAGGTTCGACTCCTGTGATCTTCCGCCACTTCTTATTTCATCACTTCTTTCTAATAAAGCATCTAATTCTTTCTTTATCATATTGTTTTTCATAGTCTTGCATAACGTATAGAGAGTGGAGGCAATTCGATGAGCGAAAATCTTTCTAAAGCACCACAGGGCGAATATTGCAGTACTGAAAGATTTGCTGAAAAGAGGTAAGCAGAAGAAGTAGCTTTCTAGTTTGCGTGATGCTTTGCTTCCTAATCTTCTCTCCGGATAACTAACGGCTCATAATAACGGATATATATTAAGAACCAGTTAGTATTAGCTGATTTTTACAGGTTTTAGTTGAATTGATTTTCTAGCTAGAAATCAGTCTTAGAAAAACCGGTCATACCATCTAGCTCCATTTCGCGCCCTAATGCGGTCATTGGATGGACAATTATCAGGCCCCGTACAGTTTTCTTTAGCTTGCCAATATCCGCTTGTTCTTTCTTAGTAATGAGGCGTTTGAATGGCATATCTTCTAATTTTTGTGCTTCTTTACTGAGTTTGTTGTTACGTACTGCTTTCAGACGAGCGATTTCAGTTTCCAGTTCTACTTTTTCTTTTTCAAACTCTGCGTATTTTTCCGCTTTTTCCGCTTCATCTGGCAACGAGATATTTGCCATTTTATGACGAATAAGATCTAAACGGTCGCTAAGGAGTTTGATTTTTGCTTTTTCGATTTCTTTCATTATTAATTAACCATGAACAAGTTTCTTGTTGGTAAGTATACACCATTCTATATAGGGGCGTGAGAAAGGGGATAGATAGTCTGCTTTGCATCAAAGCAGACATTGCATCACTATTTTTTCTTATTAAGCATCGACTTTAAATCAGCAAAAGGATTATAGGTTGCTGCACCTACATCATCTTGTGCATCTTCACCAGCGACAACAGTTGTGCCGTATTGGTCTGCTTCTGTATATTTAGAGTGTTCGTGATCATGGCAAAACAGACATAATAATTCCCAGTTACTGCCGTCTTCTGGGTTATTGGTATGGTCGTGATCAATATGATGAACGGTTAGTTCACGCAGGTTTGAGTAAACAAACTCACGAGCACAACGTCCACATACCCACGGGTAGATTTTCAGTGCTTTTTCACGGTAGCCACTTTCTAACCGTGCATAGTTTTTTGGGATCAGAGCCATTGTTAGTATTACCTGTAATAGAAAGCGTTTTACGATAGTGTTTCCAATATACTCTGAATGCCATGATAGGTTCAAATGTTGCTATCTTCATTTCTTACAACCTGATGCACTCTTAGAAATTACAGGTATAATTTCATAAATTCTTGAGCAAATTTAGGCATAAAAATGGCAAAACTTACCTTACAAGAGCAAATGTTAAAAGCAGGGCTTGTGACTAGTAAAAAAATGGCAAAAGTCCAAAGAACGGCAAAAAAATCACGTGTTCAAGCGCGAGAAGCAAGAGAAGCCGTAGAAGAAAATAAAAAGGCTCAACTTGAGCGCGATAAACTGCTTAGTGAGCAACAAAAACAAGCGACTTTATCTAAAGAATATAAAGCGCAAGTTAAGCAACTTATTGAGATGAATAGAATTACGCCAACAAAAGGCGATATTGACTTTAATTTCACTGACAATAATGTAATTAAAAAAATTGCGGTGGATAAACTGACGCAATCTCAATTAATTAGTGGACGTCTTGCTATTGCTCGTCTGGATAATGCAAATAAAACGGAGTACGCGATTATTCCAGCCAGTGTTGCAGATAAAATTACACAAAGAGACGTGGACTGTATCTTGTTAAATAACGCACTGAGCGAGACAGAACAAGATGAAGACGATCCTTATGCTGATTTTAAAATCCCAGATGATTTAATGTGGTAGTAAGTAACGTAGCTTATTAACTCAAAGGCATAGTCTGTATAAGCATTGTGCTTTATACTGCATCTGGAAATTTTTGTAGATAAACGATTAAGTAGGCGATAATGGCAATGAACGGAATAATCACAAAGTGGTTTGAAGATAAAGGTTTTGGATTTATTAAAGATGAAAACGGGGATAACCGTTATTTTCATGTGATTAAAGTTGCCAACCCTGCTTTGATAAAAACAGATGCAAATGTCACGTTTGAGCCGACCACCAATACCAAAGGTCTGTCTGCTTATGCGGTTAAAGTGATCCCAGACAGCAAATATGTTTATATTGCAGGTGAGCGCGTTAAACTGACATCAATTAAATCATTTCGAATTTATAGCGAAGATGTGCCTGCAGATACACATATCAATAAAGAAAATACCGTACTTTCTGTTGGTACTTTAATGAATAGCATCAGACCAAAGTCAGCGGATGGTGCGACTAATATGCGCACGTTGAGAAAGCTGGCGATCATGACAATGCACGGAACAGAGATAGTTTTTACTGAAGATGAACTTGATATCGATGAAACAGTAAAAGCACTTAAACTGTAAATATCGATATTTAAAACGGGCTCTCGCAACGCGCTTTTATTGGTGCTTGGCTAATAGGGTGAACAAAATGAAGCTCACTCGCATGAAGCATAAGTCGCGGAGTCCGTTCAGTTCTTTTAGTTTCTTTTATTTTTTTATTCAAGCAATAGTCGCTCCCACCATATAAATCACACCCTAAAATAGGATGGCCTATAAACTGGCTGTGGATACGAAGTTGATGAGTTCTTCCCGTTTCAGGGGTAAATCGTACCCGCGTTAGAGGCAATAACGTCCTATCTTCTAACATATGATAAAAACGCTCAATAACGTGATAACCAGAGCAAGCTGGCTTTCCATTAATAGGGCAAATCGCCATGCGTGGGAACAGAGCTGGATCTTTTGCAATTGGAGCATTAATCACTCCTTCATTTTCTTTCAAATGACCACACAGTAGTGCGTTGTATACCTTGGTTACACTGCGTTGGCTGAATTGCTGACACAAAAGCGCATTGATTGCTTTATTGAGTGCCACAACCATCAATCCCGATGTACCAAAATCAAGTCGATGAACAAGCGTACATCCCGGAAATAGCTTCACTAATCGATAATGTACCGAGTCGATATTTTGTGGGTTTTTTCCTGATAAACTCAATAGTCCTGTCGGTTTATTGATAAGGACTAAGTACTCGTCTTGATAAAGGATCTCGATTTCATCATGGCAAGGTGGGGCAATAAAAGTATCGATAATCGTAGACATCAGCCTATCCGCAGAAAAAGAAGAAAGTGGATGATAGCGAATTTTAGGTTAACAGGCGAATGTAGAGATATACTCTTAGTAATTTGATAGTAATTGAATATGACGAGTATTAACGTTAATCCTTGGGGAGAATTTATGAACAATGAAATCCATTTTAAATATTATGACATGGTAGAAGAGTATTCACTGGAATCAACCGATCCTGTTGCTGAGGCAGAAGAAGATGGGCTTGCTCTCTATTTTCAATTATTACTCACTCGATTAATGAACAACGAAGAAATTAGTGAATCGGCACAACAAGAGATGGCAAAAGAAGCGGGTATTAATAAAAAACGCATTGACGATATTGCGATGTTTCTTAATCGCTGGGGTAATGAATAGCACGTATTGGGCTCATTGATCGTGGGCTCAATAATCTCTCAATTCACAAAAAATAACTCTGTTCCTACATAACTGTATGATTTAACGTATACTCGTTATCTATTTTATTGCACATAAGCGCACGAAAAGAGCTGGCATATTTTTGGGATGTTCGCTCCTTTATAGAGTGTTTTATATTCAATTGGTTGGGTGAGATATGTTGGATTTCTTAAAAAATTATGACAATTTAACGATCAGCGAAAAAAAAGTATTAAAATATCTCACCGATAATATTGCGGATATACCCTATTTAAATATTAATGATTTAGTTGCAAAAACTTTTGTATCAAAAACGGTGATTATTAATTTATCGCAAAAGTTAGGATTTAGTGGATTTAAAGAGCTTAAATTCCAAATTAATAATTATATCTTGGCTCAAAATAAAGTTGAGAAAACGAGCACCGCCTCTTATAAAAAGCAATTAGAAAAGAATATTAATAAAACATTTACCTTAATTAATGAAGAGCAAATTCGGGAATGTGCGAAAACCTTACGTCACTCTAGGAATATTTTTATTGTTGCAAGGGGAACGAGTAAAGCAGTCGGTTATTACCTTGAACACCTTCTGTTTGCTTTGGGACTACATTGCTTTTTTATTAATGATTACAACTTATCTGACTCGTTTACTCGCCTTGTTAATGAAGATGACACTGTTATCTTTATTTCCCTTTCTGGTGGCACAAAAAAAATTATAGAAACAGCAAAAATCGTACAGTTAAAAGATGCTAATATTATTAGTATGACAGCATTTAATACCAATGAATTAACCAGTTACGCAAGCCATGCTCTGTTTTGTTTTGCTGATAATCACGATACAAAAAAAGATGATACTAAATCACGTATTGGCTTTTTTATGCTGGTGGATTTACTGATAAATGAGCTAGAAACACTACTTTAAGTTCTAATAAACTGATCATTCTATTAGTTAAATATTCTTTTTATTCTTAATGTGTAAAAAGCATTAATCTATCTAATTAAAATACTCATAAGTTATTTTAAAATAACCTTCTTTTTCAATATAGATATTAATATCTAGGATCAATCTTTATTGCTGAAATAAAAAATTGTTTATTATTATTAATTAAATCGTTTATTAAAAAGACCTAAGTCATAAAAAATGACATGAGATAATATTTAAAACCGCTACGTCATTCATTTCCTATAATCCCTAAGTTAGAGTACCTCGGTAATTCTTTTATATTCGAGAAGTCATAAGGAAAAAAATATGGCCAGGAAAAAGTTCAGCGAGTCTATTCAGCGCTTTGGTAGAACCCTACTTCTACCAATCGGTGTATTAGCGCCTATCGGTATGATCTTGGGGATCAGTGGTGCTTTAGTTCAGTCTTATATGATTGCACGCTTTCCTTTCTTAGGAAATGAAACAGTCAATGCTTTATTAGTCAGTATCCGTTCTATTGCAGGTGTGGTGTTTGACAATATTCCACTTCTATTTGCAATGGGGGTGGCGTATGGAATGAGTCATAAAGATAAGGGAATTGCGGTCTTTGCCTCTGTGGTGGGCTATTTAACCTTGATAAGTACAATCAATATCTGGTTGGTATTGACTGGAAAGCTGGCTGATCCTGCCATTATGACGCAGGTTGGGCAAATTAAGGTTCTGGGTATACAAACCATGAATATTAGTGCCGCCGGAGGGATTATCACAGGATTAATCGCTGCATGGGCTACCGATAAGTTTTATAACCTTGAATTGCCAACAGCATTTGCCTTCTTCTCAGGGAAAAAATCTGTCGCCATTATTATGGTCGGATTAATGATTGGTGTGGGTGCATTGTTGCCATTTATTTGGGAAGTATTAGTCATGGGCTTAACTAAGCTCTCGGCTGTCTTCTTAAGTCCTGTTGGGCCTTTCTTTACTGCGGGTGGTGAGCGTCTATTTATCCCATTTGGTTTACACCACGTCTGGAATGTTCTGTTTAGATTTACCGAGGCTGGTGGTTCTTATGTGATTGATGGGCAAACCTATGTAGGTGTTGTTCCAGCAATGACAGAAGTATTATTTAACCAAGGCCCAAGTAGTGAATATTGGGCAATGATGCCAAGCCTGACGCGTTTTATGGCTCAGCAACAAATGTTGGTTACATTGTTCTTATTCCCTGCGATTGCATTAGCAATTTATAAAACCTCGAAAAAAGAGAACCGTGCTGAAGTTAAATCGATGCTAGTGACGATGGTTTTAACTGCAATGTTAGGTAACGTAACCGAACCTCTTGAATTTACCTTCGTCTTTATCGCACCGTTACTTTATTTAATTTACGCGATTATTGTGGGTATTGGCGCAGTTCTACTCTCTTTTGCTGGTGTTGCAATTGGTTATATCCGAGGCACAGTCTTTGACTTCACTATCTTTGGTTTACTCTACGAACATACTAATTGGATCTTTTTAGTGCTGATTGGTAGCACACTGGCTGTTGTGACCTACTTTATTTTCTACTGGGCTATCGTCAAATTTGATATCAAAACCCCAGGTAGAGAAGAATCAAGCAATATGAAAAACACACTAATCAAAGAAAAACGTTATGGCGAAATTGCAGAAATCTTAATTCAAGCGTTAGGTGGCAAACAAAACATCCGTAATGTTGATAACTGTATTACACGATTACGTATTGATATTAATGAAGTAAATCAAATAGACAAAGAATTAATGTTGGAGTCTGGCTGTACAGCATTCTTCTTTCCGGCAGCAAACCATGTCCATGTCGTTTATGGCCCTAAAGTCGAATTTGTTCGCAATGCTGTTGATGACGCAATGAAGAAATAAAAAGGATACATGATGAGAGCGTTATACGATTCTAAAAGTAAAACAATCGACGATCGCGGTATAAAAAATCTGCTGTCCAATGAAGCTAAATATTCAACTTGGTTGATGTTTGAAGCCATGTTAGCGCAAGCACAAGCTGAATACGGTTTTATTCCACAGTCTGCCGCAGATGAAATTAAAGAAAAGGCGATTATTGAGAATATCGATTTTGAAGAGATGAACCGTATTTATCAAAAAATCGGTCATGGCTTTGTGCCTTTTTTAAAAGTACTGGTGAATGCATGCTCTGAAGAGAGTGGTAAATATGTGCACTATGGCATTACCACACAAAATATACAGCAAAGTTCACAGCTGTATATGATGAAAACCGTACACAACAAATTTATGTTGTTGTTAAGCGAGATCATCGAAAACTTATCAAATCTCGCTGAAAGAACAAAACATATGGTGATGGCAGGTAGAACACACGGTCGTCATGCTATTCCTATTACTTACGGCTATAAAGTGTCGGTTTGGATCAGTGATTTTATTGATTGCTACCAACGAATGAAAGAGAGTGAAAAGCGCGTATTCACTATTATGATGGGCGGTGCAGTAGGTGCTTTTAACTCAATGCCTGAAGTGGGGATGAAAGTACAAAAACGCGTTGCTGAATTAGTGGGTATGCAAGCAATGGAAGTCCCATCACGTAATCTAAGTACGCATAAATTAGAATATATGATGAACTTGGCACTGATGGCTAACATCTGCCATAAAATTGGTGAAGAAGTGTATAGCACCACGTTAGAAGAAATTGCTGAGGTTTCTGAAGGATTCACAAAAGGTACTGTCGGTAGTAGTACAATGCCTCATAAAATTAATCCCAAATTGGCCAAAGGAATTATCGCTAACTCACAGAAACTGTACTCATTACCGAATGTGGGAATGTACTCTGCGGTAAGACCTTATGAAGGTGACAGTAGCTCTTATATGTTATTTGATGGCTTAATTGAAGAAGCGTTAGAATTAACAACAGAAATTCTATTAAGAACGGAAGAGCTTTCAAGAACCATCGTTCCTCATGAAGAGAGAATGCTACATAACGTGATGAGAAATAAAGGGTTAGATAATACAGAATACGTTATGATGAAAATGGCAGAAAAATTAGGTAAAGATAAAGCGCATTCACTGTTATATGAAGAAGCGATTAAAACGGCAGCAGATGGTGAAGATTTTTATACTAACTTGATGAAGAACGAAACTATTACTGCAGCTTTCAATGCAGATGAAATCAAGGCCATGCTCGATCCTCGTTCTTATATCGGTTTATCCGTTGAACTTGCTGAAAAAGAAGCAAAACGTGGATTAGCGATTTCTCAAGAAATTAAACAAAGTTATAAATAAGTAGTAAAAACCATCAAGTATCCATAAATAAATTATTATCAGTTAAGTCGAGAGCCACTCATTTTGAGTGGCTCTTTTTGCTGATGACTAGCCAATCAATCCATGGACTAAAATAATACCGATACAGATTGGACCAATATAACGCCATACTAACAATAAGCATTGACGTTTTAATCCAGTGATATTTTCAGGAATAAAAGCATTCGCTCTACGTGACCAACCAAAGATTAAACACATTGCAATACCAAACAGTGGCATCAAAATATTAGAAGTCAGATAATCCAACAAATCAAAGACCGTTTTACCTGCGAATGTTACATCACTCATTGGCCCAAAAGATAATGAAACAGGAATACCCATCAACATAATTGAGGCTGTAACTACTAATCCGGCACGACGACGAGTCCACTGAAAACGCATCTGCACATAAGCGACGATATGCTCAAGTAATGAAATTGCAGAGGTTAACGCCGCCATTAATAACAGGACAAAGAACGTCACGGCTAAAATGTTGCCACCGGGTAAGTGAGCAAAATAAACTGGCATGGTCATAAAGGTTAAGCCAGGGCCTGCATTAGGCTCTAAGCCTGCGGCAGATAATGCAGGGAAAATCATTAATCCGGCAAGTACACACACCATACAAGACAGAATAACCACCCACATGCTGGAGTTAGCGATACCTTTGTTATCCGCTAAATAAGCACTGTAAGTGATGTGAATACCTAAACCGATAGACAGTGAGAAGAAGGCTAATCCTAACGCATCCAATACGCCTTGAGGGGTTAATTTACTAAAATCAGGGTATAAAAATAATTTTAAGCCTTCAGATGAACCGGGTAAGCTGATACCAACGACTATCAATAAAATCATAATGATAAATAACATTGGCATCATGATTTTAACGGCTTTTTCTAATCCGCGTTGTACACCGGCTAAAACTACAAAACAGGTTAATCCCGCAAAGGTAAGGTGAGCCAAAATAGGCCATAAAGGATCACTAATAAAGCGGGTAAAAATACCCGTTAATTCGGCGCTATCTGTAATATTCAACTGACCTGTTGCCGCCATAACGGTATAGCCAATTGTCCAACCACCAACAACACTATAGAAGCTGTAAATACACCATGAACTGAATACACCAATAACGCCAATGATAACCCAATTACGCCCCATCATTTTCTTAAAGGCATTGACCGCTTCAGCATGTGTGCTACTACCTAAGATATTCTCAGCCAGTAATACCGCAAGCCCGATAATAAAACTGAATAATAAGAAGACGATTAAGAATGCGCCTCCTCCATTATTGGCGGCAACATAAGAAAACTTCCAGATTGCGCCAATACCGATTGCAGAGCCTGCGGCTGCTAAGATATGGCCGACTCGTGATGTCCATTGTTGGCTCATTTTGCCCCCTGATTTATTTGATTAGTTATGGAGGATATAACCATACAATTACTTATTGAGAAGACGTTGTGACTCATCATCCTTATGGTAAAACTCAACATCATAGAAACTCCCCTAAAAATAATTTCACCAGTAAGGGGCACAACAAAAAAGCCACCTGACTGGTGGCTTTTGCAAAAAAATGAACGTGCTCGGCCACCTAAAGAAGGAGTAGTAGGTTTAGGCCTAAGAGTCGGTTATTGGTGTTCATATTCATTTTTTTGCTCTTTATTGAAATGGATATTATTGCAATGCAATATGAAATGTTGTTTTTCAAAATGCGCGTTTATTATTTATATCATAAATTCAAACTAAAGAAATAAATTTTATTAGAATTCAGTGTTAATTTTTATTTCTAAATGTTTTCCTGATGCCAATGATTGGAGGTTGTAAGAAAGTTATGGAATTAGCCTTGTTTGTATAAGGCGAGCATCGGCAAAAATGTCGAAATGGTTATTAAATATTATTTTATTTTCATATCTTATTGATTATCTTTTAAAAATTAATTGGCACAATTCCTGCTTAATTCAAAGTTCTTTATGACTCTTTTACTCCCTAGTTAGGGGAAAGGATATCAAATGAACAAAATCAACTCCGTCTGTCCTTATTGTGGCGCTGGCTGCAAAATCAATCTCTGTGTCGAAAATGGTCGCATAATCAAAGCCGAAGGTGCCAATGGTGTCACCAATCAAGGCGAACTTTGCTTAAAAGGGCTATATGGTTGGGATTTCCTTAATGACAACAAATTGCTGACAGCCAGAATTCATGAGCCGATGATCCGCCGACAAAAAGGGGCTGGTTTTGAAATTGTGAGTTGGAATGAAGCGATTCAATTTACGGCAAAAAAGTTACTGGAAATAAAAGAAAAATACGGTGCGAAATCCATTATGTGTACGGGTTCTTCTCGTGGTACAGGGAATGAAACCAACTTTGTGATGCAAAAATTTGTGCGTGCAGTATTAGGTAATAATAATGTCGATTGTTGTGCCCGTGTTTGTCATGGGCCTTCTGTTGCTGGTTTACAAGAAACATTAGGCAATGGAGCTATGAGCAACTCTATTGCTGATATTGAAGATTCAGATTGCTTATTAGTGTTTGGCTATAACTGTGCAGATTCTCATCCTATTGTGGCGCGTCGTGTGGTTAAAGCGAAACAAAAGGGTGCCAAAATTATTGTTTGTGATCCTCGTAAAATCGAAACCGCTAAAATTGCTAACCAATATTTACCATTAAAAAATGGTACTAATATGGCGTTAGTCAATGCCTTCGCATACACGCTAATTGATGAAGATCTCTATGATAAAGACTATGTGAGCCAATACACAGAAGGCTTTGAAGAATATAAAAAACAACTCGCAGACTATAGCCCTGAAGCTGTGCAAGATATTGTCGGAATTCCAGCAGTAGAAATACGTAAAGCAATGCGCACTTATGCAAATGCTAAAACAGCAACCATTATGTGGGGTATGGGTGTAACACAATTTGGTCAAGCGGTTGATGTGGTAAAAGGCTTATCTGGTCTTGCACTATTAACGGGGAATTTAGGTAAACCACATGTTGGTGTTGCGCCGGTTCGTGGACAAAATAATGTTCAGGGTGCCTGTGATATGGGTGTTTTACCAAATATGTTTCCGGGATATCAAAATGTGACTGACGAAGAAATACGTCAGAAATTTGCACAAGCCTGGAATATCCCTGTTGAGCAACTTGATCCTGAAGTGGGATATCGCATTACCGAAGTGCCACACTTAGCCATTGAAGGTAAAGTGAAAGCTTACTACATCATGGGTGAAGATCCACTTCAAACCGAAGCTGATTTAGGCTTAGTTAGAAAAGGGTTTGAAGCTCTCGATTTTGTCGTAGTTCAAGATATATTTATGACTAAAACCGCAGAGCAAGCTGATGTGATTTTACCATCAACTAGTTGGGGGGAACATGCCGGTATCTTTACCTGTGCTGATAGAGGCTTTCAGCGCTTTGAAAAGGCAGTTGAAGCGCGCGGTAATGTGAAGCGTGACTGGGAAATTATTAGTTTACTCGCCACTGAAATGGGCTATCCGATGGCTTATGAAAATAATGAAGAGATCTGGAATGAGGTTAGGGAGCTTTGCCCACTCTTCTTTGGAGCAACCTACGAAAAATTAGCAGGTTTAGCCCATATTCAATGGCCTTGTACTGATATTGAAGATATGGGTACGCCTTATTTATATTCAGATAACCACTTTAATACACCTTCAGGTAAAGGTTTGTTATTTGCGACACCTTGGCGAGCACCTGCGGAATTACCCGATAGTGATTATCCAATGATTTTGTCTACTGTGCGTGAAGTTGGGCATTATTCTTGCCGTTCGATGACAGGTAACTGTAAAGCATTGGCATCACTTGCAGATGAACCTGGTTATGTTCAAGTTCATCCTGATGTGGCGAAAGAGGCGGGTATTTGTGACCAAGAAATTGTCTGGGTTGAATCTCGCCGCGGTAAAGTGATGTCTCGCTGTAATATAAATGAAACCATTAATAAACAGGCTATTTATATGACCTATCAATGGTGGATTGGGGCATGTAATGAGCTGACTCAGGATAATCTTGATCCTGTTTCAAAAACACCTGAAACAAAATATTGTGCGGCTAAAGTGATTAAAATTGCCGATCAAAAATGGGCAGAAAGCCAAGTTTCTCAACATTATCATACAATGAGAAGTCGCTTAATTAATTTAGTGGAGCAAGCAAAAACAGCGACACATTAAATTGAGCGTATATTAAAAATAGAAATGGAGGCAATTAAGCCTCCATTTTTTCTCACATCTATTTTATAGAAATAAAAGCAGTTTATTATTTTTGGTTTAATTTACTTTCTGCTTCTTTTTTTTCTTCTTCTAAAATCTCACGATACCAACGCGGGTGATGTTTTTTCGCCCAACCTCGCGTTACCCAGCCTTCAATCATGCTACGAATTGAACCTTTTACCCAAAACGCGGCATAAGCATGAACAATCACAGTAATGATCAGTACGATGGCGGACAGTGAGTGAGCCAGTAAAGCAATGCGAATAACAGGAATAGAGAAATAATCAGCAAAATAAGGTCGCCAAATAATTATTCCACTAATGGTCAGAACAATAAGGCTGAGACTTAATGTCCAATAAATTCCTTTTTGACCTAAGTTGTAATGCCCAATATCGCCGGCTTCTTCATTTTGTAGCACTTTATGGATATTTTTTGCCCACACTAAATCATCTTTATCTACAGAGTTATACTTGAAGTATCTAAAAAACATAAAGATAAAGAAAAATACCATCGCAGCACCCGTAAATGGATGCAGTAAACGCGAAAGCTGCGGTGTGCCCAAAATATTCATAAACCAGTTTAGAGATGGGAAGAAAAAACCTAGTCCACTAAAGGTAGTAAAGACAAAGAAAATCGCCACAACCCAGTGATTGATTCGCTCTGAGGCAGTATGACGAAGGATTTTATCGCTTTTCTTCTTCATTATTTCTGCTCCTCTTTATTCACTGAATGCTGTGATGCTTCCATCTCTTTTTGTGCCTCTTCTTCATCTTCTTTGGTGGTGTGATTAGGACCAATACCTAAATAATGGAACATGGCACCCGCAAATGTTGCCGCAAAACCAACTGCCGCTAATGGTTTCCAAATGCCTTTCCAGAATTTTACCGTTGAGCTAATTTCTGGGTTTTCAGGTAAACCATGATACAAATTAGGTTTATCAGCATGATGGAGTACATACATTACGTGTGTACCACCCACGCCTTGGGGATCGTATAAACCAGCTTTGTCGTAGCCTCGGGTATTTAGTTCGGCGACTCGTTCGTTGGCAAGATACGTCATTGCCTCTTTAGAGCCAAAGTGAATGGCACCTGTCGGGCAAGTTTTTACGCAAGCGGGCTCTTGACCGACTTCAACGCGATCAACACACAGTGTACATTTATAAGCGCGGTTATCTTCTTCATTAATACGAGGGACATCAAAAGGACAACCAGCAATACAGTAACCACAACCAATACAGTGTTCTGATTGGAAATCGACAATACCATTTGCATATTGAATGATGGCACCTACTGCTGGACAAGCTTTTAAACAGCCCGGATCAGCGCAGTGCATACAGCCATCTTTACGAATTAGCCACTCTAACTTGCCGTTTTCTTCAACTTCAGAAAATCGCATTACTGTCCATGATTTTGCCGTTAAGTCAGTTGGGTTATCGTAAACACCAACGTTAGTGCCAATTTTATCGCGAATATCGTTCCATTCAGAACAAGCCACCTGACAGGCTTTACAGCCAATACAGGTAGTAACGTCGATAAGTTTTGCCACTTCTTCTTTAAAATTGCGCACCTGTGGTGCAGGTGTGAGGGAATTGGTGGCAGAACGACGAATAATATCTTGAGATTGCAATGACATCAGTTTCCCCTTATGCCTTTTCGATATTGACTAAAAACGCTTTATATTCAGGTGTGAATGAATTTGCATCACCCACTGATGGCGTTAATGTATTGGCAAGGAAACCTTTGCGAGTCGCACCCTCAAAGCCCCAGTGACAAGGAATACCGATGGTATCGACAACCTTACCATTTATCGTTAGAGGTCTAATTCGCTTAGTCACCACAGCTTTGGCTTTGATATAGCCACGTTTAGCGCTGACTTTAACTTCATCACCTTGAACAATGCCTTTACGTGACGCAAGTTGCTCTCCAATTTCAATAAATTGATCCGGTTGTGCAATGGCATTAATTACTGAGTGTTTAGTCCAGTGTCGGAATAATTCAGTAATTGAATAGGTTGTGGCGACATAAGGGAATTCATCGGCTTTACCTAAATGTTCGGCATCGTAGCTGTATAAACGCGCAACCGGGTTACGAGAGACGTTTGGGTGCAGAATATTCTCTTCTGTTGGTGATTCAAACGGCTCGTAGAATTCAGGGAATGGACCATCAGCCATTTTATCAACCGCAAATAAGCGTCCCATACCTTCGGGTTGCATAATAAAAGGACCTACACCGCTATTAGGTGCTGCGTTGCTATAGTCTGGTACATCAGGACCAACCCATTGATTGCCATTCCATTTGATTAATTGGCGTTTTTCATCCCACGGTTGACCTTGTGGATCAACGGATGCGCGGTTATATAACACACGGCGGTTTTGAGGCCATGCAAATGCCCAACCTGGTGTACAGCCTAATCCTGAAGGATCGGCGTTATCGCGGTTCGCCATTTGGTTACCTTTTTCAGTCCAGCAACCGGAATAGACCCAACAGAAACTGGCGGTTGAACCGTCTGATTTTAGCTGGTGGAAACCGTCAAGTTGTTGTCCTTTTTTAAACAACAATTTGCCTGTATCGTCGTAGATATCTTGCATCGCTTGACCATTAGCTTCTTTCGCCACTTCTTCAGGCTGAGGATCGTAAGGGTCAACGTAGTTCCAAGAGAGATTCATTACAGGTTCTGGGCAAACACCGCCTTCTTCACGATAAAGCTCCCGCAGACGCATTAATAAATGACCTAGAATTTTACCATCATGCCATGCTTGCGCTGGTGGTTTAGCGCCCGCCCAGTGCCATTGTAGCCAGCGACCTGAGTTAGCAATTGAGCCGTTTTCTTCAGCAAAGCAAGATGACGGTAGACGAAATATCTCTGTTTGAATATCCGTTGGGGTAACATCGTTCATTTCTCCGTGGTTTTGCCAGAAGTTAGAAGATTCTGTTACTAACGGATCGATAACGACCATATATTTCAATTTGGCTAATGCGGCGCTACATTTATTTTTATCTGCAAAGGCAGCTAATGGGTTAAAACCTTGAACGATATAGCCATTCATTTTCCCATCGATCATCAATTGGGTTTGCGCCATGATGTCGTAGCTTTTATCCCATTTGGGTAACCAATGATATCCCCACTCATTTTCTGCTGTTGCGTGTTCACCCCAGAAGCTTTTTAGCAAACTAATAAAGAAATCAGGGGTTCTTTTCCAGTAGTTAACTTGGTCTGCAACCACAGTTTTTGGTGTCACTTGGGATAAGTAAGTCTCTAATGAGGTCTGTTTTTCATTCGGCAGAGGCATATAACCCGGTAGGTTTAATGATAATAAACCCAGATCGCTATAACCTTGAATATTAGAGTGCCCACGTAACGCATTTACACCGCCACCCGGCATACCCACGTTGCCTAATAATAACTGGATCATACCTGCTGCACGGATAGTTTGAGCGCCACCGGTATGATGTGTCCAACCTAGGGCATACAAAATAGTTGAGGTTCGGTCTTTTACACTAGTAGAGGCAAGGGCTTCACAGATATAGGTGAAATCGTCTAAAGGTGTACCACAAAGTGTGGTGACAATGTCAGGGGTATAACGTGAAACGTGCTGTTTTAAAAGATTCCACACACAACGAGGATGTTGCAGTGAATTATCTTTTAATGCTAAGCCATTCTCATCAAGTTCATAGTGCCATGAGGTTTTATCATAGCTTTGATTTTCTTTATCAAAGCCACTGAAAAGACCTTCATCAAAGCTGTAATCTTCTCGCACAATTAAAGGCGCATTAGTATAGGCTTTCACATATTCATGCTGAATTTTATCGTGTTCGATTAGGTAATTAATGACACCTAATAAAAAGGCGGTATCAGAGCCAGCACGAATAGGAGAGTAGAGATCAGCGACAGCAGCACTACGGTTAAAACGGGGGTCGACAACGATAACTTTCGCATTATTTTTAATTTTAGCTTCGATAACCCATTTAAAACCGACAGGGTGCGCTTCAGCAGGGTTACCCCCCATGATCAGCACAACGTTAGCGTTTTTAATATCAACCCAGTTATTGGTCATTGCACCACGACCAAAAGTTGGTGCTAATGCTGCAACGGTTGGCGCATGACAAAGTCTTGCCTGACAATCGATAGCAATCATGCCTAATGAACGAGAAAATTTATTATCTAAAATCCCTGTTTCATTACTTGCCGCAGAAGAGCAGAGCATACCGGTTGTAAGCCAACGATTAACTTCTTGCCCCTTTTCATTATGGATAACAAAGTTTTCATCACGATCTTTTTTCATTAAACGGGCGATTTTATCAATCGCTTCATTCCATGAAATACGCTCCCATTTATCAGAGCCGGGTCTACGATATTCAGGATATTTCAGGCGATTTTCACTGTGGATATAATCAACAAGCCCAGCGCCTTTCGGGCATAGAGAGCCACGGCTAACAGGATGATCAGGGTCGCCTTCAATGTGATAAATACTTTTATCAACATTTTTTGCGCCATCCCCAAGGCTATACATCAAAATACCGCAACCCACCGAGCAATAAGTGCAGTTATTACGAGTTTCAACTGAACGTAATAATTTATATTGGCGAGCGTTCGCAATAGATACTTCAGGTGCTAAGCCTAGTAATGCTGCAGATGTGCCTGCCATACCGCCAGCACAGATCTTAAAAAACGATCTCCGACTGATTTGCATCAGTGTCTCCTTGTAAATTGATAAATAACATCCCTATCGGGCGTTTAAAAAACGTCCAATAAAGATAAGATTTCATTTTTCAATCATTCAAGACAGACCTGAGTATCGTTTGTGAACTCAATGTGATGAACTACTACTTAAAATGACGAAGGAAATTATAACGAGTAAAAAAAATAAATCCATAGTAACAATATGGATAAATAATCGTATAAAAAATAACAAATTAAGATGACATTATCGAGAATTTATAATCTTTGTTCTTTTTATATATAATTTATCTGAGTGGTGTTTTTGATAAAAAACATGACGCTAATAATATTGGTTAATCTGCTATTTCAATCTATGGCTTTACTCTCTAAATAAAATATTTTCTATTCTTTTACTTTATTTTTAAATTATTAATCTCACTTGAAATACTGAATCGACTTTTAGTGATTCAATTGGGTAGTAAGCTTTATATTCAGCGCGTAACATAACGATTTTACTGGAATATAAAAGGTACTTTATGGCTTACGCATTTCTGACACAATCAACCCTTGAAAAACTCGCAACGGGCGAAGAGTGGCTAAAGCAACGTAATGATGAGAGTGTCATTGATATTAGTTTAAATGCAGGGCAGTTATTGATTGATAAGCCAGAAATTGAAGAGAGTTTTATTCCTTTTAGCCAGCAACTAACAGCTTATTGCGAACCGTTTGCACTTAAATTTCCATTTATTGAATTTGCTCAGCCACAAGAATTTCATTCCACATTATTGACGATTTTTAATCAACAAAATGAGCAGTTTAAACTGCAACGACCCGTATTATTATCGTGGTGTCATGAGGTCACAAAAATCTTTAATCAAATAAAAAGTCTCAAAATTATATTTAATAACGTTACCCTAACATCCAATGGCAGCTTGATATTAACGGGTATCTCCGAAGAATTAACACGCTTTAGGCAGCAGGTTTATCAGCAGATCCCCATTGAGAGTGAACTTTATAAAGATATTATTCATATTACTCTTGGGAGGTTAAATAAGAATACATCATCAGCAGAAATGAAGAAGCTTTATGATGAGTTAGAGCAAAACCGATCATCATTAATACATTATGCGATTAATACCCCTATTATGATTCGACATCCCAAATTTGTGGTGAGTAAAGGCTCACTTTCAACTGAAGTACAGATGGGTTTAACGATGGAGTTTAATCAATTATGGCCATTTCGCTGTTATTAATATTAAAGAGTCATTCATCTTTTTGTGACTAAAGTGATATGGCGAATTAGTATATAATCCAGCGATTCTTTTTATTTGGATTATGTGTTTGAATTATGAATGTAAAATATCGAGCTGACATTGATGGTTTAAGAGCCGTAGCCGTTATTCTGGTTATCTTTTTTCATTTTGATAATCGCTTAATACCATCAGGATTTATTGGTGTCGATATCTTTTTTGTGATCTCTGGTTTTTTGATTTCATCAATTATTAAAAATGCATTATCACAAGGCAATTTTTCATTCCGTGATTTTTATATTCGCCGATTATGGCGATTACAACCTCTCTATCTTTTTGTATTAATTGCAGTTTTAGTTATTTCAGGTTTTTTCTATCTTCCTAGTGATTATCTCGATATCACGAATAGTGAAAAATATGCCTCTGCGTTGGTTTCTAATAAATATTTTGCAAGAGCAACAACCAGTTATGCGGCGCAAGATGCGTTATTTTTGCCGTTATTGCATACATGGTCTTTAGCGATAGAGTGGCAATGGTATCTGTTTTTGCCTTTTGCACTTTATTTTCTGCATAAAATCAATCATAAAGAAAAAATAAATAACTTTTATCCTGTTGTATTTATTACAATAATTTCTTTTTCTTTAGTGTTTTTTTATCAAAAAGATCAGCCTAAAAATTATTACTTTTTTAGTACACGTATTTTTGAGTTTATGTTGGGTGTTTGTGTCGCTTATTTACCGACAAAAGTGAAGCTTCATCAAAGCGTCAGTGATGCTATTAGTCTTATTGCTTTAGGCGTGATCTTTTGGATCGCATTTCAAAAAGGGGTAATTGCGGGCTATCCTAATTTTAATACATTATATGTTTGTCTTGGTGCTGCATTAATAATTTATACCGGACAGCATGGAAATATTATTAAAAAAATACTTTCATTAAAGCCGATCGTGATCGTTGGATTATTATCTTACTCATTGTATTTATGGCATTGGCCTTTGTTCGCTATTGCGCGTTATATTGGCGTATTTAATACCGAGATACAAAAAGGGTTACTTTTAGCTTTAACATTATTACTCTCTATTTTTTCTTATCTTCTTATTGAAAAACCGTTTAGAAGAAAGCGTCTTGAGTTTAAATATTCTTTCGCGTTTTTACTGATTGTACCTATTTTATTGGCGTTAGGATTAAATGCGTTGAATGAAAAATATCAAGGCTTTGGTGTTAGACTTGGGCAAAATTACGTTAATTTAGAGGCAAAACTCAATCAGTTTGATTATCAAAATCGGGCTAAATGTATGAATTTTGAAGCCTCAGATCCCGATAAAATGTGCCATATTGGTGATATAGGGAGTCAGAAAAAAGCCTTTTTATTGGGTGATTCTCATGCAAATCACTACTGGGGCTTTATGGATATATTAGGTAAAGATGCCAAGATAGACGTATATGCACAAGCAACTTCATCGTGTATTACACTTCCTAATATTTATCTTTATGACTGGTCTAATCATAAAAATACAGTTTATCAACGTTGTTACGATCAGACGGCGAAATATTATCAACTTATAAAGAATAACCACTTTGATTATGTAATATTTGGGCAGGTTTGGAATAATTACGCGTCAAATCATGTCATTAATAAGATAGGTGATGTAAGAACAGTTGAAGAGTCTCGCAAACGCGTTGAGAAAGCGATGCGTGAAGCACTTGATATTATTATTACCACAGGTGCTAAACCTGTTTTTATTAAAACAGTCAATTCTATGCCAAGTGGTTTTATGACCTGTTTTTATGAAAATGCAAAATTAAGGAAAGACTTTGCAGATAATAACTGTAACCCTAAAAACTATAAAGGCGAGGGAAATACATGGATGGATCAGTTATTTGTTAAATTAAAAAAAGACTATCCAGCCTTAATTATCATCGATCCCAAAGATGTGCAGTGCGATAAAAATGTCTGTCTAACCGATATAGAAGGTGTGCCAGTTTATCGTGATGTAGGGCATATTACAGATTATGCTTCAACACTATTTGGCATGATGTATCTAGAACGTTTTGGTAATCCGCTAAAATAGAAAAAGTAATAAATATAGATTAGTTAAAAATAATATCCGATAGAATTGTTTATTTTATCGGATATTAATCAATACTGATTATAATAAATTTGAAAAAATTTAGGTTTGGGATTTAATTTTTAAATCTATCGTAAGGCTAGCTTTATTTGTTGTGCAATTCTTTCAATTACTGGTACAACAACACTATTCCCAGCTTGTTTATATAAATTAGCATTACTCATATCTTTGGGTAATTTATAGTTAGCAGGATAACCTTGAAAATTGAAGCACTCTCTTGGTGTGAGCTTTCTGATGGTGTTTGATTTCTTTTGAACGTTGAGTAAGGGAACGTTATGGCCACCAGTCCCCATATTGGCTGTTAATGTAGGGCAAAGATTATTCTTATTGGCCCTTACATACTTCCTACGCCATTGATAGAGCGTTTCAGCATCAACAACATCTTCAACTAGTTGGTCAAAGAACGGTGTTTTGGAAGTATAAAAATAACGTGCATCTATTGTATCTTCATTTTCTAATAAATCTGAAATACGCTTAGTTAATGGTATTTTCTCTGGAAAAACAAAGCGTTTATGTGCTTGCTCATCTTTAAAACATACAATATAAATACGTTCTCGATTTTGTGGAATATTACCATATTCGGCAGCGTTTAATACTTGATGAGAAACGTGATAACCGTATTTATGAAGTGAGTCTAAAATCACTTTAAAGGTGTTGCCTTTATCATGAGACACTAAGTTTTTAACGTTTTCAAGGAAGATAACTGGTGGCTGTCTCTCTGCGAAGATCCGTTCTAACTCAAAGAATAAATTACCTCGGCCTTTTTCATCATCAAAGCCTTGACGGTAACCAGCCACTGAAAATGCTTGGCATGGAAAACCACCCAACATGATATCAAAATCAGGGATCTCATTTGTTTTTACATCTCTGATGTCTCGATGGTCAATGATAAAATCGAAGTTTTCTTTTAAGGTTGTAACTGCAAATTTGTCCAGCTCATTAGCATAAACTGTATCAAAACCTGCTTTTTCAAAGCCTATATCAATACCACCGACACCTGCAAAAAATGATGCACACTTCATAAATAACATCCCAACTCGCTAAACTCGAAGGGGTATTCTACAGAACTCTTAAGTAAAAAGCAGCAACTGTTGATGGTTTGGAGCAATAGTATTGAATTATTTAGATAATTGCCTACAAAAGAAGTAAAAAAATGAAAAACATATTAAGAACTAACTATGAAAACCCTAGCGTTTTTCTAGGGTATAGTTATTAACTATAGGGTGTTTTTCCAATTTCTAAATGCATTAAATGGCGCAATTTCAATTCTAAAATTAGAATTATCTATTTTAGTTATCTTTACTGAATCAATACGTTTTTCATTTAGTGTGTTCATCGTTAATACTGTGCCATAGTCTAATCTGAGAATATCACGTAAAAGCCAATGGCCTAGATTAGATTGAGGATTTGTTTGAAGAGCTTTACTATTTTGTTGAGTGATAATTGCGTTCCATCTTCCAATAGGAGAATGTAGATAAAAATTATTGATAGATGCATCTTGTTGATTAGGATCTAATGCATTAAAACCAAAGAAATAAGGAAAATGTTCATGAACCCATTTAGGAATAGGTATATAAACTTCATTTTCAGGTCTAGGATCATTGTCTGGAGGGTTTTTAGAAGCAGCATTCCATGTATTAAGTCCTGATTTTTCTTTTACTGTACCATAGAAATCAGAATAAAGAGGTAAATAAATAAAACTCATCTTTTTTTCCTTAGTATATTATTTTAAAATTAGATTTTTATATTAATATTCTTCTTGTTTTATTCAAGGTTTTTTATTTAATTGTTTTTATATTAATACCCATATTTATTTTAATATTATGATTTAATACTTATTAACTATTTTTGTGAGATAGTATTAATATATTGTGTTGTTTATATGATAGATTGATTTGTTTTTTATGATAAATTTCTAAAAGGTCTTAGTGGAATATGGCAAAAAATGTAGATTTATGGTCTTCATTTCCTCAAGATAGAAGGGATGAATACATCAAGTTTTTAGAGATTTTTGGTGCATTATCGGGGCTTTTTAAAGATACAGAAGCAGGAAGTAGTGCAGATAAACCTTATCTATATTATCGAAACCATGAACAACTTTTTGCCCGAGTGTTTGATGTAGAAGATCTAACACGTAAAGATTCTGCATTTGATGCTATCGCTAAGATGGGAAAAAACCGAATTGGTGTTGGTTTAAAAACATGGATACACTCAAGAGATAAAACTTTTCAAAAAGTTGCAGAATTTAATAAAGTGGCACCTACAGAAATTAGGCCTTTAATTGATAAAGGGACTGCACTTGAAGTTGTTAAAAAAGTAGCTTTACTTCGAAACAAACGAATTGAGCTTGACCAACGTACCTATAACACAACACATACTATATATCATAATATTACAAGAGACAGTAATGTGATGAATATTGTTGAATGCAATTATGATTTAATTGATTTAAATTCAATTAAAATAATATCAGTCAATGAAAGTAAAGGTATTTTTAATTTTAAGGATAAAAATAAAAAATATAAATTTTATGTTAGTAAAAGTGTTCTATTGCAAGAATTTGATGCTTCTAAAGAATCGATTGTAACTAAAATTCCTATTACTCAATATAAAGATCCCTTTGATTTATTGTCATATATATATGTAGCTAATTCATCGGTAAATAAATTAGCCCCTCTAAAAGAAAAAATAGAAGATCCGAAAAAAACGATTTATCTACCTATTTATTCAGACTCTTCAATGAAAGTAGAAGAAAAATCAGGTTTTAATGCATGGAATGCAGCACCGAAAATTAAAGGCTCAAATAAACCTCGCCCAGACTTTGAAGCTTATATTCCTATTCCTATCTGGATCCATCATATTTATCCTCATTTTTTTGGTTTTAATGCCTTAGATAAAGAAGAAAGAAATGCAGCTAAAGGATTTGAGTTGCAATTACCAGATGATCGAATAATCACAGCTATTGTGACACAAGATAATGGAAAAGGATTACAAACGAATCCTCAATCTATTTTAGGGAAATGGATATTACATGATGTCTTTGGTTTAGATGCTAGAGAATTGCTGACATTGGATATGTTAAATGAGTTAGGTGTAGATTCAATTAAAGTGACAAAAGTAAGTGATACTAAATTTAAAATTGATCTTGCTGATACCTATGCTTTTGAGCAATGGAAATTAGGGCTAAAAACACAAATTGAAAACTGTGATGATATTAAGCAAAAACCAAAATTTAGAGATGATTTAATTGAAGAGTAATCAGTAACACATCTGAATGTGCAGGGATACTTTAAATCAGATTTTACCTCAAAAGTAGGATATTCACTTTTGAGGTGTTTTTTATGGGTGAGTAGAAATTAATGATCCAAAGAAACAGAATGAACATATTCAAGCTGTTTTAAAGAACAATAAAATTCCGGTAAGGTAATTTTTTGTCTAACTAATAATTTTAAATTTACTTCAACGCGCTCTTTTTTAATATCGCGGATTGTTAAATTTTCAATTACATCTTTATGGCTTTTTAAGTACTCAATTAAAAGAGGTACGCCATTTTCATGAGTAAATAACATACGCACCTTTATTTTACCTAAACGTTGGTTTTTCATCTGAAATAGCACCACTTGTGGGCTAAGTTGAATAGCCATAAAAAATAGAACCGTCACAATCATGGCATGCCAATAAAAACCTGAGCCACAAGCAATACCAACACCCGCAGAAGCCCATACGATTGCGGCGGTTGTCAGGCCTGAAATTGCATCATCACGTCGATGCAATATAACACCAGCACCAAGAAAACCCACACCACTGATAATTTGTGCCGCTAATCTCATAGGATCACTACGAATGTTGTCGGAGATATTGGCGTAATATTCTGCGGATTGAATAGAAACAATAGTTAATAAACAACTCGCAACGGCAATAATGACACAAGTTTTAAAACCGACAGGCTTTCCCTTTGATTCACGCTCTAAGCCAATAAAGCCGCCCAAAATAAAGGCGGCCAGTAATTTAGCGATACTTGATAGTGATAAAGGGCCAATGCCGTCAACAAACTGAATTAATGCGTCCAAGGTTTGCTCCTAACGTTGGCTTATTCCTTTATTTTAAGACTATGGTGTTGCAATGCCTTCCTGGACTTTTTTATCTTCATTATTTTTCTTTTTTGTTACATCATCTTTAAAGAAGAAGATAAAGAATATGGTTACAACGGCAGCGACTATTGCTGGATATATCCAGAATGTTGACCACTGTGGTAATGCAGCATCACCCGTTTCGGTTACGGTTGAATTAAAGATTTGACCACAAATAGTGGAAGCAAATAATAAGCCGAAACCATTAGAGACAATAAAGCGTAGGCCTTGTGCTTGAGCACGAATTTCTGGTTTGGCTTTGCGGTCAACATAGATATCACCAGCAGTAAAGAAGAAGTCCCAACATAATCCCTGTAACATTAATCCGATAACGATAAAATAAAACTCTGTATTTACCGCAGCATAAGAGAAGAATATTGAGCGAATGATCCAGCTAACAGCACCTAAAAGTAATGTAATTTTGAAGCCAAACTTCATTAAGAAGAATGACAATACAAACATAAACAGAACTTCACAGGCTATACCTATTTGCATAATAGACGCCGCATTATTAAAACCTAATGCTTTAATAAAAACAGGAATATAAGCGGAGTAAGCTGTTTTTGGGATCATTAAAATAAAGATACTAAACATTAAGATAGCGAAATAGCGGTCTTTAAATAATGAAAGCGCATCTAAACATAAAATATCACGAGCAGAGAATGGCTTACCTTTTGCTTTAGGGGGCGTATTAGGTAAGGTAAAGCAGTAGAAACCAAGTAAAACACCCACAGCAGAAGCGATATACCAAGTCATCGTACTACCTGAGAAGCCCATTTCTCCTAATATAAATCCGATAGCCATAAAACCAAACGTACCGAATACACGAATAATAGGGAAATATTTCACCCCATTAATATGGGAGAAACTAATACTATTTGAAAGCGCAGTTGTTGGATAAAACAATAATCCAATAATGAAAATTAAGAAGAGTGTCATGCCACTGTTTTGTGCCTCAATAAATTGAGGAACACAAATAATGACAGCCGCATTAATTAAATGAAGGATGCCCATGACTTTTTGTGAAGCAAAGAAACGGTCTGCCACCATACCTATAAATAATGGGGAAATAATTGTTGCGACACCTAATAAAGCGTAGGCATTACCAATAATGCTTGCCATACCATAGCTGCTTAATACCAGTCCCATAGTCATATTCCACGCACCTTGCATGAAATATTGCACAAACATCATAATCAGTAAGCGAGAGGTTATTTTCATATCCATCATCGTTCTCCTCTTAATTTGTTTCTAACGTTAATCCGTCGTAGGCAACACGGATATTGTGAGGAGCACAAACAGCTTCTAATTCGAGGTGAAGCAATTTGCCACTATGTGAAATATGCGAAACGGCAATTTGTGTTTCTTGATGTAAACAACCTTGTTGTTGCAGTTTTTCTTTCGCAGCAAATACGGTTTCTAGACTCATATGATTATCGGTACGATCTTTACCATTGAGTCCATAAGTACATTCAAAAACAACGATATCAAGTGGTTTGTTCTCTAACCATTTCCATGTTAATTCAGGGAACCAACCAGAATCATGGCCATAAAAAATTACTTTGCCATCTTTTTCAATATGATAAACGTAGCAAAGCTCCCATTTCGCATGATTAGCGAGTAATGGCGTAATTTTATAACCGTTTCTTTCTACGGTAACAAAAGGAATTAAGCAGTGAAAAGCAAAGCGCTCTTTGCTGTAACCGGGTAAAACTTCGATACAGCCATTAATTGCACGATCGTTACCAAAAATATGAAGGGGATGGTTAATTTCAAAACCATAACCTTCCATTCGGCTAAACAGATCGCCGACATTGAAATGATCAGGATGAGTGTGAGTGAATAGAAGGCTTTCAAAATTGGTAGCATCCATTCCATCACGCATTAACTGGTAACTAAATGTAGGTGATACGTCGATTAGCATAATGTCATCGACAATGGCAGAAGAGTGAGTTCTGATATCTTTCCCACCAAGTTCTCTTGCTTTCAGGCAGTGTTCACAGCGGCAGAAGGGATTGGGTATACCTTCGGAGGCCGCCGTCCCTAAAAAATGAAGTTTCATAAGAAATCCCCTTATCCTATTGTTTTATTATGATTTTATTAACTATCTGGTGTTGATTATCTATAAGCTGTAGATTAATTTGAACGTTCCAATGATAAAATGAGGATGACCATTTGCCAATAAAGGAAGATCAGATCAGTGATCTTATTCAAATTAAATTTTCTATATATTTGATTAATATGAATATAATTTGTAATTGATATTGATAATCATTTATTTGTGATAAATAGTATTAGATTGTTTTATAAGCTATTTTAAAATGGAACGTTCAAATCAATTATCGGTAGTCGCGATAAATAATTCAGGTATGCTAGTGAAAGCAGAAATTGAGATGGAAAAAGGTCAATGGCAACGATTAAAGATATTGCAAAATTAGCAGGTGTTTCTCATGGAACGGTTTCTAACGTATTGAATAAACGTGGAAATGTAAGTGTTGAGAAGATTGAAGCTGTGTATCAAGCTGCCAAACAAATGGGTTATCAGTTAAATACACAGGCTCAACTGTTAAGAACCAATAAAAGCCATAAAATAGCCATACTTTTACCTCAATTAGTTTCTGAAAAATATGCTGTTTTCTTTAATTCTTTAAGACAATCTATTGCTCATTTTCCTGAGGTTACTTACGATCTTTTCTTAACGGATGATCTGGAAACTACAGAATTGGAGGCATTACAGAAAATTGCCGCGGGTGGTTATAAACAAGTAATCACTGTAAGTTGTCTCAAAGATGCAAATATCTATTTTGACACGTTAAAATTACCCCCATCTCAAGTTGCATTTGTTTATCGCCAGCCACTTAATACTCAACGATTTTTTACGCTAGATTTTGCTCAAGCAGTTGAAGCTATTTGCCAACAGATTGCAAAAACTACAGGTAAATTAGTGGGTATTTTTATGGGGAGTAGCGACTATTTAAATAATCAAAACTTTGCCAATGAATTACAAAATCGACTTTTAGAGTATGCACCCAATAAGAAAAATGTGGTGCTTTGTGCATCAGATGAAGAGAGCTATAAAATTGCGTTCGACTTCTTTTCTATGGAGCAAATTCCGGACCTATTTATTGCGCAAGATATTGAAAAAGCTTGTTATTTAACGCAGGCGAGTTATTTTGGTAGCCACAATGATTGCCCACCTATTTTTGCATTGAGTGATAATATTCCACCTGTATTAAAAGGGTTATATTGCTTTCCAATGAACTACGCTCAACTTGGGTTAGAAGTGATTGATGCACTTATCCAAGATGAAGAGGAAATTATTGAGAATAATGTAACTTGTGTGCGTAATCAAAGTGATCATCTTTATACTTTAACGCCAGCGGTTATCAGTGAGGATAAAGCAGATATAAGTCTTAACTTATTAATTTTACCTAGCCCTTCAACCAGTGCATTAAAAAAGCTACTACCTCATTTTTATCGTCAAACAGGGATTAAAGTTAATTTAGCAATTCATCCTTACGATGAAGTGTATCAAATTTTAAGTCAGTTACATTTACATCCCTATTATGATTTATTGCGTATTGATATGGCCTGTTTTCCTTGGTTTGCGGAAAGAATATTACAGCCATTAGATAAGATTGGTAATGGATTAACGGATTTATTAAATAATTTTTCACTACCTACTCAGCAAAAATTTAGCTTAGTGAATAATGTTGCTTATGCCATGCCTTTTGATGCCAGTGCACAACTCTTATTTTATCGAAAAGACTTGTTTGAAGATCCTATTCTAAAAAGAATGTACTACGAAAAAACAGGTAATGAGTTAACTGTACCGACAACATTTGAAGAATACGATAATGTGACGCAATTTTTTACTGAGCAACATGAAGAGGGGCAATTAAGTTGCCCAATGGGGGCATCAACAACATTGGGTAGCGCGGGGTTAATTGCAACAGAGTATCTATTACGTTATTACGCCAAAGGTGGATGTTTAATAGGAAGTCATAATATTCCTAGATTAGAAATGCCTTTAGCAGGTGAAATATTAGAAGAATATTTAAAACAGTTGTCGATCACTGAGAATATTCATAATAAATGGTGGAGTGAATCGGTTAGACAATTTGAGCAAGGGCATCTTGCTATGCTTATTGCTTATATGAATTTATTTAACGATGTTGCACATAGCAATATTTTACCTAAAACAGGTTTTGCACCTGTACCCGGCAGTATTCCACAATTAGGCGGTGGCGTATTAGGGGTTTCACGTTATAGCCAAAAATCACAATATGCAGAGCAATTTTATCGTTGGCTTTATTCCCCAATGGTTATGGATCACCTTATTTTATTAGGTGGAAACAGTAATCATAAAAATTTCAGCCATAATCAAGAGATTAGCCATCGTTATCCATGGATGACATTGGCTTATCAAGAAATTAATAAGGGAATACGAGAATCTTCGGTGCCTAATGGTAAGTTATTTAATTTACGCCAAGCCGAAATTATTATCGGGCAAGGCATTACTAATGTCGTTAATAATATTATGACGATAGACGAGACTATCGAATATATAAACCAGCGTTTGTTGATAGATACTCAAGGCGAGCGGTAGATTTTATTAACTTCAATAAGAATAAAATAACAGGGGATAACAAATCCCCTGCCTATCAAGATTAAGCAATTACTCACCCGATAATGCTCTTGGAAATAATAAATTATTTTCTAAGCTAATATGATTCATTAAATCGTCGATAAACTCATTAATGCCATTATAAAGTACTCGCCATGTGGTACAGGCTTCAGGGGGTGGTGTGACATTTTTGGTAATAAATTTAATCACTTCAACAATTTCACCCGCATCATCATGTTCGTGTTCCATAACACTAATGGGGGCTCCAGCTTGGCTTCCTAAACCATTTTTTATCATAGGAAAAAGAATACGCTCTTCTTTCATCATATGGCTTGTTAGCTCATCTAATAATAGTGTTAATTGGCGAGCTAACCCTTTAGGGACAGTCGGTTTTGCTTCATGAACGCGTTCTACTTTTTCTGCTTGTAGAATAAGCTCCGGTAATTGTGTTCTGTGTTTGTCGTGGTAGCGAACAATAATAAAATCAATAATTTCACTTAATGGCGCTTGTCGCCAATCTTTTTCTAATGGTTGTTGTGAAAGTGCGAGTAATTTATTTTCAATTTCATCAATGTCTAATCCGGCTTTCTCTGCAGATTTACTTAATGTACGTTTACCTCCACAGCAAAAGTCGAGGTTATATTGACGAAAAATAGCACTGGCACCTGAAATAGACAGGGCTAGTTGACCGAGAGTTTTATCACGTAAATTCATATCGGTATCTCGTATGTTATTTAAATTAAGCGGACAGTGCTCGCAATAAAGCAAAAGCTTCTTTTACCTGTTCTTCTGTAACCACAAAGGCACGTAATACGTCATTCTCATCAAAGCCTTTAGCGATAACACCAGATTGTGTTGTATTAATATTCCACGTTAAGTCATTACGTGCGGTTTCACCGGCAAGATGTAGAGGCATTAGTGGCGTTTTCACCCGAATAATCATTGGTGGTAAATTCAGCGGTGCATTATTTTCACCTACAAGTGATTTGGCTAAATGCATCGCACTTAATTGTATTGGCTGTAAAAATGGTAATAAATTACCGTTGATTTGTGCACAATCACCTAAGGCATAAATATCACTATTACTGCTTTGTAGATATTCATTTACCATGATCCCACGATCGGTATGTAAACCCGCAAGGTGAGCTAATTCTATATTGGGTGCGAGTCCTGTAGCGGCAATAACGCAATCAACTGTTAATTGATGATGCTGATTAAATGTCGCTAAAATACCGTTATCGGTTTGTGTTAATGACTGTAATGGTGATTTCAGCATTAAGCGTACACCAATTTCAGTAAGGCTTGATTGTAAGCGACCACTGAGATCGGAAGGGATCAGAGAGGATAATAATTGCCCTGAAATATCAGCAAGGATCACTTCTTTGTTTGCTCGACTAAAATCCATGGCTAATTCAGTACCAATTAATCCTGCCCCTAAAATTAATATACGTTTAGCTTGGCGAATTTGTGCTTCATAAGCTCGGTACTCTTGTTGACTATTAAGCGTAAACATTAACTCATGGCCTGAAATAGCAGGACAATAAGTTTTCGCTCCAGTGGCTAATACCAATTTATCGTAATGCCATTGTTCACCTTTGGCACTCTGGATCCGT
This sequence comes from Proteus sp. fly-1067, assembly GCF_040139345.1. Lineage (NCBI taxonomy): Bacteria > Pseudomonadati > Pseudomonadota > Gammaproteobacteria > Enterobacterales > Morganellaceae > Proteus > Proteus sp. fly-1067. The sequence goes on from NZ_JBEEUL010000005.1 coordinate 68,107, forward strand.
TTTTCATCCGTATTAATATCGACAATTTGCGTATATGGATGGATCGCGAGTTGATACTGTAGTGCAAACTCTTGGGCTGTTTGTTTGGTTAAATCATTTGCACATTGAGATTGGCTAATAACATGGCTTAAATCTGGCTTGTTATATTCATCAATACTGTCTGATGCAATTAAGGTAATGGGAAGATCTGCATTAAATTTGCGAATATTTTTGACTAATTGGCGCGCAGCAAAGCCCGCGCCAATAATGACAATCCCACTACTGAGGAGGTCTGTACTCATTTTGCCTCCTTTGCAAGTGCATCAAAGACATCTTTTCCTAATGAGCATTCAGGGCATAAGAAGTTATCAGGGACTTCGCTCCATGGTGTATTAGGTTGAACGTTTTGCATTGGTTCACCTACTGCTGGATCGTAAATCCATTGGCATACACTGCATTGCATACGTGGGCCTAAGTCGATTGCTTCAACATCTGTGATAACTTCAGGTTGTGATGAGGTTGTACAACAAGGTTGAGTCGCAGGAAGTGGCGCTAAAGCCCATTGGCGTGCAAGTTCACGTCCATATTCACGACAAATTTCTTGTGCTTGCATATCTGGGCGCCATTTAGTTTTGAGTGCTAGTGCGGTTTCAAATCCAGCGTCCATTAAACGAGTTTGAATGCGGTCAACTGCGCCACCATTCCAGCCATAACTTCCGAAAGCAGCTGCTTTTTTATTACGAAAACGTAAGCCTGTCATTTCTTCAAGCATGGCGGCAATTTTTGGCATCATGACATTATTCATTGTTGATGAACCAACAAGCACGCCCTTAGAACGAAACGCACTAGTGATAATGTCATTTTTGTCACTTTTGGCGACGTTATAGCTTTTTACAAACACATTAGGGTCAATTTCATTGATACCTTGTGCAATGGCATCTGCCATCATGCGGGTATTGTTAGACATGGTGTCATAGAAAATAGTAATACGATCTTCTTGATAATCGGCAGCCCATTTTAGATATAATTCAACAATTTGTGTTGGATTATCACGCCATACCACACCGTGAGACGTAGCAATCATATCGACAGGTAAATTAAAGCCTAAAATTTCATTAATTTTCGGTGTTACAAGGCGGCTAAATGGCGTCAAAATATTGGCGTAATAACGTTGGCATTGTTCAAATAATTCTGTTTGATCAACTTCATCGTTAAACAACCGTTCATCACAATAGTGCTGACCAAAGGCATCATTACTAAATAAAATCGCATCACCAGTTAAATAGGTCATCATGCTGTCAGGCCAATGTAGCATTGGCGTTTCAACAAAAATGAGTTGCTTGCCATTACCAATATCTAGGCTATCGCCTGTTTTGACGATATTAAAATTCCATTCAGGGTGATGATGATGTCCATTGATTGAATCAATGGCGTTTGCTGTGCAATAAATCGGGGTATTAGGAATAAAGGACATCAGCTCAGTTAATGCACCTGCGTGATCTTCTTCTGCATGATTAATAATAATGTAATCAATCTCTTCTAGATTAATTTGTGTTCGTAAATTTTGTACAAATTCACGACTGAATTTATGGTCAACGGTATCAATAAGCACATTTTTCTCTTCACGTATTAGGTAGCTGTTATAGCTACTACCTAATAATGTTTTGTATTCAGTGCCATGAAAATCACGAACTTCCCAGTCACGTTGCCCAACCCAATTAACATTATTTTTAACATGAATAGCCATTTTGTATTGTTCCTTCTCATTAATCTTTTCATAGGGATATGTATTGATATAATCAAGAAGCGTGCCAATTTTTATCTTGTTGTTTTAAAATGATTTTTGTTTTTGTGACTATTTATATATTGTCAATATGACTATCTTTATCATGTCAAAATGACCATAATAACGGTCATAATGACTATGAGGTGTTTTTATGGGATTTTCTGTTGATGTGTTGGCTAAAATTGCCATTGAATTACAAAAAGATGTTGGTCACCAAGATAGATTTCAGCGACTGGTGACCACACTTCGGCAGGTGCTAAATTGCGATGCCGCAGCATTGCTTCGCTATGAGCCTTACCAGTTTATTCCATTAGCCATAGATGGCCTTGTGCCTGATGTCTTAGGGCGTCGTTTTTTACTAGAAGGGCATCCTCGTCTCGAAACTATAGCGCGAGCAGGGGATGTGGTGCGTTTTCCAGCGGACAGTGATTTACCCGATCCTTATGATGGCCTTATTCCAGACAGAGAGCATTTAAAAGTTCATGCTTGTGTGGGGTTACCGTTATTTGCAGGACAAGATTTAATTGGTACTTTAACACTTGATGGAATGGACCCTCATCAGTTTGATACTTTCAGTGATGAAGAGCTTCGTTTAATTGCGGCATTAACTTCTGGTGCATTAAATAATGCGTTATTGATTGAACAACTCGAAAATCAAAATATGTTATTTACACCAACCAATACGTTTAAGCCCACCGTAAAAACAGAAATTATTGGTTTATCGCCTTCGATGATGCAACTAAAAAAAGAGATAGAAATTGTTGCACCCGCAGATATGAATATTTTAGTGAGTGGTGAAACGGGAACGGGTAAAGAGCTGGTGGTTAAAGCTATTCATGAAATGTCTAATCGTGCAGATAATCCGTTAGTCTATTTAAATTGTGCTGCGCTTCCTGAGAGTGTGGCAGAGAGTGAACTATTTGGGCATGTGAAAGGGGCTTTTACCGGCGCAATTAGCCATCGTAGTGGTAAATTTGAAATGGCGGATAATGGAACGTTATTCCTTGATGAAATAGGAGAATTATCATTATCACTCCAAGCCAAATTATTGCGTGTCTTACAATATGGTGATATTCAACGAATTGGTGACGATCGTAATTTACGCGTTAATGTACGTGTATTAGCAGCAACGAATCGTGATTTATGGGAGGAAGTATTAGCGGGAAATTTCCGTGCCGATCTTTTCCATCGTTTAAGTATCTTTCCTCTGCATGTTCCGCCATTACGAGAGCGAGACGAAGATATTTTGCTATTAGTGGGGTATTTCTGCGAGCAATATCGTCAGCGCTTTAATCTTACTCAAGTGATTATTAGCCCTGAATTACGCCTTTATTTATTGCATTATTCTTGGCCGGGTAATGTACGTGAATTAGAACATACCATTCATCGAGCAATCGTATTAGCGAGGGCAGGGAATAAGACAGACAGCCTTATTTTACAAGTCAGTCATTTTGCTTTAGGTACAGAAAATCTAACTCATCCAATATCACAATCGTTACCTTCTGAGGAAAAAAATTTAAAAGACGCAACGGATGAGTTTCAACGAGATTTAATTAAACAAGCATTACTGCGGAATAACCAAAATTGGGCGGCAACTGCACGAGAATTATCCCTTGATCCGGCTAACTTACGTCGTTTAACAAAACGCTTAGGGTTAAAATCATAATAATTTTAAAAAAGAATGTCCTAAACGAAAAAAGGTAATCTGGGTGCGTGGTCCAAATTACCTTAAATAATTATGTTAGGATGATTAGTTGTTAATAAATTTCTATTTTCTGAATGCGTTCACCGTGATGGTTACCAGTTCTGTTAATGTGCTATAAAATTGGCTATATCCACTCATTTTTAATTTATTTAAATAGTGAGGTAGCCATGTAGTCAAATGAAGGGAAAGTAATTCATTAACCGCGTCTTCTCTTTTTTCTGATGCTAATACCGCAGCTTGAAATAGCATCAAACCGATATGATCAACAGGCTCTGGAAAAGGCGTATTTACTTTTAAACGTTCCCGTTTTAAAAACTCACTTAGTGCAAGGGTAGAATCCCCTTGTAATAAACCTTCAGGATCTAAATAGGTTGACCCCCAAGGAGGAGCCGGTAAAGCATTAGGGCCAACAAAAAGATTTTGCCATTGGATTTTTAATTGCTCTGTATCGATAGAAACGGAATTAATTAAACGTTCACACAGACCGCTTTCAATTTTACAAGGCCACTGCGCTGCAAAATCCCCAGTTTTAAAAAAGTTGAGTGCAGTTTTATTGGTGTCATCATCAGGTGGGAATAAATAACAAATTCCCAATAAATTAAATGCAGCCGCATAATAAGAGAGTCTGCTCATAATTTTTGATACTTCCTTAAACAAACCCCAATTAATGAGGTTTGTTTTTTTATTATTTAAATGCCTTGCTCAATGACTACTAGTGAATTGAGTAGAAAACATAGCGCAACATAAAGTCAGCGATAATTGCGATCACACAGCCAAACGCAAAGATAGACTCAGTTGATTTACCTTGATTTTTAGAGGCTAGGAATTTCACTAAACTATAGCCACAAGCCAATACTGCAAAGGTTGCTAAGATCCAACAGGTAGTACGTAACGAACCAATGGAGTAATACGCTTGAATAGGCGATAACGGGAATGTCACCGATTTTTGGCTATAGAGTGTGCTAGTTAAATATTGCTCATAAAAAGGTTGATACAGTAATCGACCGATTAAGCTAAATGCCATTATTCCCCATAATTGCCATTTCCAGCATATTGGGAACGAGTCTTGAGGTATTTCTATACCTAATTTACTTCCTATACGTTGTAATATTTTGAGCAACAAGAAGAAGATAGTAGCACCTAGCGTGAACATGGCGCCAAAAAACATCACATAGGTATTGAGATCCATCCATGTCAAAATAGAGGTATGGCGATAAATTGATGCCATACAATAAATATCAAATAGCCCAATCAGAATACTGGTACTTAATAACAGCATTGAGAGTTTGCGAGTGCGCCAGAGCCATAAAAAGGTTAATCCTAGGCAACCGACAAAAATAGCAGTGACGGCGACTTCACGACTCAACCAAGCAGAAAAAACATTTCTAATGGCATTAGGAGCATTTAATGGCACACCTAAGTGAGTGATTGAGGCGATAGAGCCTAAACCCGCCAATCCACAAATAACAAATAAGGCCAACAGCATAAAGCGGTAGTAGCTTTCTGCACTAAGATAATGAGAAAGGCGACGAGCAAAAAGCCCTGTTGTTAGTGCAAGACCAATGGTCGCATTCATCATAAATGTGAAGATTAATAATGACCATTCATTCATTTTCTTTCTCCCTTATTATTAATTCCGTCATTGTTTGCACCCTGATGTGGGTTAATAACAAGGTTGGGATGCGTTATTTCAGGGGAAGGTAAACCCGTGACATAATCTAAATCGCCATAGCGTTCACGTAGTTCATCAATAGGGCCAAATTGGATCGCACCTAGCGGACAAGTAGCGACACAAACTGGCTGTTCACCTTTTTGCTGTAAATCGATACAAAAATCGCATTTTGACATCTGTTTGGTTTCTGGGTTCATCTGTGGCGCGCCATAAGGGCAAGACCACGCACAAGCACCACAACCGACACATTTGTCCGTATCTACCATGACAATACCGTCGCCTTCACGCTTATGCATTGCCGTTGTTGGGCAGTTTTTAACGCAAATTGGATCGTCACAATGGTTACAAGAGATAGATAAGGTGTAAGCAAAGACATTATTGACCAGCGCGCCTTTCGGATTACGAGTATAACCACCGCCTGTGATTTCATAGACACGGCGAAATTTACGTCCGACATCAAGGTTGTTTTTATCTTTACACGCAACCTGACACGCCTTACAACCTGAACAGCGAGCGCTGTCGATATAAAACCCTAACTGTTTGCTGCTCACCGCGGGATAAACGATAAATTTACTCATGCTTTTGTTACCTCGACCAATAATGTTTGGTGAGCATTGCCGTGTGCCATTGCGGTGCTACGAGATGATGTTAATACGTTGGCACATCCACCTTGATCTATGCCTTTCGCATCAGGTTGCCACCAAGCTCCTGCTTGCAAGGCCACGACTCCAGGCATAATTCGTTGTGTTAATTTGACGGGAACCATCGTTACCCCACGATCGTTATACACTTTGACTTTTTCGCCCTCTTTAATGTTTCTGTCTTGGGCATCTAATGGGTTAATCCAGAGTTCTTGGCGCTGTACTTCTTGCAACCAAGGATTGGCAAATTGTGTTGAGTTAGCGCGGTTACGTCCTTTCCATGTGATAAGTTGTAGCGGGAATTTATCCGTCAACGTATCTTCTGGGCCCTCAATGGCAGGCACATAATGAGAAAGCGCAGGGATATCGACATTATTCATGTCATATAAGCGTTTAGAGAAAATCTCAATTTTGCCTGATGGTGTTGGAAATGGGTTATTCTTAATGTCTTGAATATTTTTCTCAAATGCCACATTTTGAGTGTGTGGACGATGTTTTAATAAATGACGACGTTTAACCAATAGCTCTTTAAAGGTTGGAATACCATCTTCAGGACGCTTAACACTTGCGTCATTAACTAAATATTCAATCCAATCGCGGTCAGTCTCTTTCCCTTCGCTAAATTGTTCACCCACACCTAATTTATCTGCAACTTCACGTAACCAATCGTAGTCAGTACGACGTTCAAATTCAGGCTCAATCACTTTTTCAGAAAGAATAATGTAGTCGCCATAACTCCATGTACCACCGATATTCCAGCGCTCTAAGAAGCTGGTTTCTGGCAGTAAAATATCGGCGTATTTTGCACTTGGTGTCAGATACAGATCACTACAGACGATAAACTCTACTTTTGATTCATCTTCAAGGACTTTCGCAGCATGAAGAATATCGGTATTTTGGTTTGTCATGTAGTTACCCGCCATTGAGAAAATCATCTTGATTTCAGTATCAAGTTTCTCTGCATTCAGTAACCCATTTTGTGGTGTGACTAAATTCTTATCTTCACAGGCTTGTACCCAGTTGGTGATATTGATTTTTGCTTTAACGGGGTTGGTTAATAGACTTGGCCCTGCGATGGTTTTACGCAGTTCAGAGTTTAATGCCATACCATAACCTGCAGCCCAACCACCACGAACACCCACATTGCCGGTGATAGTTGCAAGTAATGTTGCACCGCGTGCCGTCCGTTCACCACAAATATGGCGTTGTGGTCCCCAGCCTTGCATTAATGCCGCGGGTTTTGTGGATGCATATTCACGCGCTAATTGTTTAATAGTATCTGCGGGTACTTTAGTGATGGTTTCAGCCCATTCAGGGGTTTTCTTAATACCATCTTTTTTACCCATTAAATAGGCAACTAACGATTCATTTTCACCCACCCCTTCAGGCATTTGGTGCTCATCAAAGCCAACTGTGTACTTATCAATAAAAGTTTGGTCATGCAGATTTTCGCTTACGATGACATACATCATCGCATCCATCATGGCATTATCTGTTGTTGGCAGTAACGGGATCCATTGATCAGCTAAAGAAGAGGCGGTATCAGAATAACGAGGGTCAACGACAATAAATTTAGTGCCGTTTTTCTTCATTTTTTGGAAGAAATGGTTTGAATGTCCAAAAATAGTTTCATTGGGATTATGACCCCATAAAATCACCAGTGGTGTATTTTCTAAGGTGTCTAGCGTACTGCCACTGGCAGCAGTTCCATAAGTGTAAGGGGTGACAGCTAAGGTATTGCCATTACTAACGGAGTGATAGTTTTCCAGAAAACCTCCGGTGATATTAAACAGGCGACGTAACATATTCGCACCTGAGAAAATACCGCCAGTGACACCCGTACTTAAGCTTACAAAGCGTGATGCAGGGCCATATTGCTGGTTAATACGTTGCATATTTTGTGCAATAAGAGTGGTCGCTTCTTCCCAAGTGATACGTTCAAATTTGCCTTCGCCACGTTTACCAACGCGTTTCATTGGGTATTTTAAACGGTCTGGATGATAGACAAATTTACGATAACCGCGGCCTCGAACACAGGCACGCATAATAGGCATCTCTTCATCTAGATCAGCATCGGGACGTGTGCTAATACGGGTGACTTTGCCATCTTTCACGTGGGCACGAATATCGCATTTACCGCCACAGTCAAAGCTACTGCAAGTTGAAACAACGCGTTCACCATCTTCAGTTGTTATTGGTTTTACGGGAATAGCGTCATCTGTTGTCGCAGCAAAAGAGTTTGATGCGAGAAAAGGAAGGGTAACTAATGCTGAACTCGCTTGAATAAAGTGACGGCGGCTAACATCGTTGAGAATGCTCTTTGTATCACTATCGTGATCGGACTGATTGCTCATAATGAACTCTACCTTAAACATAATAGGCGGATCCCGATATACCCGATACTTGATATAAAGAATGTGCGTGATTTTTCTAGGCTATGAATAAAGGGAATGTCTGGTATCCGCTGCATTATTATTGAATGCATAGATAAGTGCAGCATGCTCGAAATAACATCTGCGAGAGGGATAGTAGTTGATTAATCTTTTGCCAACATTCTAAAACCAGACAATGACATTTGAATTTCAGCCTATTTACTAAGGGTGTTAAGGGCTCGTTTTTTGATTGTTAATAGGGTTTGTAAAATAGATATCAAGAAGGTTGAAATTTCACATAATACACTTTCGCTATTTATTTAAATATATAGCGATTTTAATTATATAGCTCATTATTTGCCAGTGTGTAGAGTGCGTGAGAACTGCTATATTAAAAAGGACGAAAATAAAAAGAGAGTGGCCCAAAGTGTGAGAAATGTACCGTTAAAAAGCGTTGATTCACTTGACCGAGATGTTATTGCGCTGGGTACAGACTATTTGCCCAATACGTTGCTAGAAACACACCAACATCGTCGAGCGCAATTTTTATACCCTGCTACGGGATTAATTGAAGTGAGTACAGATGATGGTGAGTGGGTTATTCCACCATCTTGTGGTGTGTGGATCCCACCAGAAACTGGGCATGAAACTCGTATGTTAGATGTGAGTACTCGAAGCTTGTATATCGAGCCTTCCGCCGCACCTCGCCATAGTAAACAATGTGAAGTAGTTAGTGTTTCCCCTCTTTTTCGTCAACTATTGCTTGAAGCTGTAGATGTGCCTGCAGAATATGATAAAAAAGGGCGAGATGGCCTTTTAATGCAGTTAATCTTATGCGAATTAGCGAAAGCAAAACCGTTACCATTTTTTGCGCCTATTCCACAAGATAGTAAATTAGCTAAATTATGTCGTGATTTTATTCGTAACCCGAAAATAGATTCTTTACCGCAACAGTGGGCAGATAGATTACATAAAAGTGAGCGCTCTTTTAGCCGTTTTTTCCGCCAACAAACAGGAATGTCGTTTTCACAATGGCGACAACAAGTCTGCTTATTGAATTCATTAACACAAATCTTATCTGGACGCGGTATTACTGAAATTGCCTTTGACTTGGGTTATAACAGTGCTGGTTCATTCTCGACAATGTTCAAAAAACAGATGGGGCAATCGCCTTCTCATTTTAGTATGGATGCGCTGGATATCGATAGGTTTTAGTTAATGTATATATCAGATAATTATGATAAAAACGCACTTATTAAGTGCGTTTTTGCATAATATGCCTACTCTATTAAACGATGGTTTTCCTAACAGAATGGCGTAAGCAATAAGGTAAAAAAATCAAACTAAGTGTTGTAATAATTGCGGTAGTAACTAATACCACAAAAAAGGCATTTTCAAAGGCTAAATTTGCTTGAGATATCACAAGAGAAGCCATATCAATGGGTAATTTTTCTGCCACAATCAGGGCTTCATCTAAACTGTCATAAGCTGCATCGTTGATAGCTAATGAGTCAGGTAATATCAGTTTTAAGGTATACACCGTACTCATCAAACTGCCCATAAATGTTACACCAATCACACTGCCCAGCTCATAAGCCACATCTTCAATTGAGGCCGCCATTCCTGCTTGCCTATCTGCGACACTTAACATAATTGACGTAGATGCCGTGGTAAAAATCAGACCTAAACCAAAGCCGATTAAGAATAAGCTACCAATTAATACTATTGGAGATGTTGTTTGATAAATAGCAATTAACCATAGATTTCCCACTAAAGTGAGTAGAAATCCACTGATGATCAGGCGAACTTCACCTAGCCGTGTTAAAAAATAGCCCGCTAAAGGTGATGCTAATACAGAGCCAATAGGAATAGGTAATATGGCTAATGCCGCATTTAAAGGTGTAAATCCGGCGACGAGCTGTAAGCGCTGACTTAGCAGTAGTTCAATCCCAACAATAATTACCATTGAAAGTATGGCCATTAAAATACCGATACTAAAAAAGCGGTTTTTAAATAACCTAAAGTCAATCATCGGATAAGCCTGTTTACGTTGGCGTAGAGTAAATAGAGTGAGGAAAACGACGGCAATAATGGTGGCAATAGTAGCTTCATCCCACTGTGTATAAGGTTTTCCTATCTCTTTTAAGGCATAAATGGCACTGATCAAACCAATTAAGATAAGTACTGAGCTTAAATAATCGATTTTATGGCGACCATGTCCTGCAAATGTAGGAATAAGCCAAATAGAGAACGGCAAGACAATCAGCACAATAGGGACGTTAATTAAAAAGACAGAGCCCCACCAAAAATGTTCAAGTAACATACCACCAATTAAAGGGCCTAAAGCCGCCCCGCCAGAAGCAACCGCAGACCAAATGCCAATCGCAATAGCTCGCTCTTGTGGGTCGCTAAAAACTTGGCGAACTATTGATAGTGTTGCAGGCATACTCATTGCAGCACCCACGGCTAAAAAACCTCGGGAAGCAATTAAAGTGGTTGCTGTCGGTGAGAAAGCAGCACATAGAGAGGCAATTGCAAAAAGAGGAAGACCACAGATAAACAGCGTTTTATGACCAATCCTATCGGTCAGCATACCTGCTGCGGGTAATAATCCAGCAACAATTAATGGATAAGCATTCATTATCCAAAGTTTTTCTGAAGCACTTGCGTTTAAATCATGAGTTAAACGTGGCAATGCGGTATAAAGCACGGTTACATCAACAACAATGAGAAACAGCATGCTAGATACCAAAAGTAATACTATCCAACGTTTATAATCTTTTATCATAGAAATCTCAGTTATTTTTATGTGTATTATTTTTACTAGCGGCTATAATATAAATCCATACGACCGTATTTAAAAGAGGTTTTTTTATGGGGCGTCAAAGAACTATTGATAGAGAAAAACTGTTAGAAGTTATCTTCGACATTGTAATGGAGCAAGGTGCTGCGGCATTAACCATCGATACGGTGGCGAAAAGAATGGGAATATCAAAAGGGGGCGTCCAATACTGTTTTAGCAGTAAAGAAGCGATGATTGATGCAATGTTTGAGCATTGGGAAGAGAGTTATGAAACCAAATTTAAGGAAGTCATTAAACAGGATGACTCACCTGAAAATCGCGTCACAGCACATATTTATGCCACTCAGGCTCATGATCAAATCTCTTTTGCTAAAGGGGCAAGTTTATTAGCGGCTCTGTTACAAACCCCTGAATATCTACAAGGTACCAAAGCGTGGTATCAACAGCGATTAGCGGGTTTAGATCTCACGACAGAAACAGGAAAACGTGCAAGATTGGCTTTTTTAGCAACAGAGGGAACATTTTTATTACGCTATTTAGGCTTAATGGATATTAACGATAATGAGTGGCAATCTATCTTTGACGATATTGATTCAGTACTGATTGAAAAAGAAAAAAGGCAATAAAAAAGCATATTGTTAAGAGAACAACATGCTTTTTATTGATGATAATGGGCTAGAATTAGTAATACATAGCAATTAGCTTATTGTCGATCTCTTTAACGTCAACGGGTGTGTCGAAAATATCTTCGATAATGTCTGCTTTCATGATCTCTTTAGGTGAGCCGTGATAATACAGTTGTCCATTACGCATGGCTAAAATATAGTCAGAGTAAACAGAGGCAAAATTGATGTCATGAATAACGATAATAATAGTTTTCCCTAATTCATCTGCAGCTTTTCGCAGAAGTTTCATCATTATTACCGCATGTTTCATATCAAGATTATTCAGTGGCTCATCAAGCATGACATATTCTGTATCTTGGCATAGTACCATCGCAACATAGGTACGTTGACGTTGCCCACCCGATAATTCATCTAGATAGCGATGACGAAATTCAGTTAGATTTAAAAAAGCTAATGACTCATCAATCACTTTTTTATCCTCAAGCGTTAAACGGCCTTTGCTGTAAGGATAACGCCCAAATCCAACTAATTCTTCTACGGTTAAACGGCTGACGAATTGGTTTTCTTGGCGCAGTATTGAGAGATTTTTTGCCAGCACATCACTATCTGTTGCCGCAACATCCATGCCGTTAACACTGACCATGCCACTTTCAGGAATTAATAAACGTCCAATAACAGACAGCAGTGTAGATTTACCTGCACCATTAGGACCAATAATCGAAGTAATACCGCCACGTTGAATAGTCGTTGTAATATTATCGAGAACGGTTATATCTTGATAATGCTTTGATATCTTGCTGATTTCAATCATATTAAAGTCTTCTTAACACCAAATAGATAAAGAACATCCCACCGACAAACTCAATCACAACAGAAAGTGTTCCTGTCATTTTTAAACCATATTCTAAAACGAGTTGCCCACCAATTAAGGCGATAGTACCCAGTAAAAAGGCAACAGGCATTAAGAAACGGTGCTGACTACTACCACTGATATGGTAAGCAAGGTTAGCGACAATTAAACCTAAGAAGGTTAATGGGCCGACTAAAGCGGTCGAAACAGCGACTAAAACAGAAATCAGTAATAAGATATAAGTGGTTTGCTTGCGGTAATTAATACCAAGGTTAATCGCATTCGCTTGACCTAATGCCATTACATCAAAACTATAGCGCATCCGCCAAAGTAAGATACCGACGACAATGATAATGGCTAAAGCGCAAAAGATAAGATCAGGCGTTGCTCGAGTGAAAGTAGCAAACATGCGACCCTGTAAAATGGAGAACTCATTAGGATCCATTAAACGTTGTAATAGTGTGGCTGAACTACGAAATAACGTACCTAAGATAATCCCAATCATCAGGACTAAATTGATGTTAAAACGTACGGAGCTAAACAACCAACGATAAAGTACAACCGAAAATAGCACCAATAATGTTGATTCTAAAAAGAATTTTGATAAGTTCAACATCCATGATGCAGGCATATCGCCTTCAAAAAAGACAAACACGGTTTGTAATAATACAAACAGCGCTTCTAAACCCATTAATGAAGGAGTCAAAATACGGTTGTTGGCAATGGTTTGAAACAGGATAGTCGAAACACCAGCTGCAAATGCCACTACAATCATGGTGAGAATAATGTAGGCACGATGAGTCAGAATATAAGAGATATTGCCGTTTAGGTTTATCGTCATAAATAACACAATAGATAATAACGATGCCCCTAACAATAACCAGATACGAGACATGGGTGAAAGGCGCATTTTCTTATGTTCGGCAGCGCCAGTACATTTGCTAATTATGGATGAATTAACTTTTTGCATAACGTTGCTGCTTTAGTAGTAAAAAAAGGAAAATGACGGCACCCACAGCGCCTAAAATAACACTGGCAGGAATTTCAAATGGGTAGCGAATAAGTCGGCCAATCACATCACACAATAAAACAATCGCACCACCACTCAAGCAAACCCACGGAATAGTTTTACGAATATTATCACCCATCACTAAGCTCACTAGATTAGGTACAATTAAGCCAAGGAAAGGTAAGGCGCCAACAACAGACACAACTACACCACTAATCAGTGCGATAATGGATAATCCAATGATCATCACCTTGCGGTAATTAAGTCCCACATTAATGGAGAATTCACGTCCCATACCAGCCACAGTAAAGCTATCAGCAACCCAACATGCCATTAACGCAAGTGCACCAACAAGCCATAAGAGTTCATAGCGGCCTTGTAATACACTTGAAAAATCGCCACTTGTCCATGCATCTAAAGATTGCAATAAATCGAAATAAACAGCTAAGAAGATAGTCAATGCACCGATAACAGCGCTAAGCATAATCCCCACTAAAGGCACTATTAGTGTCGTTTTTAATGTGATCCTTTGTAGAAGCAACATAAATAACAAAGTACCAAGAAGGGCGAAAACGGTCGCTACCAACATTTTGGTAAAGATGCCAGCTGCTGGAAAGAGCAACATAACGACTAATAATCCAAGGCTTGCCGATTGAGTGGTTCCCGCAAGAGAGGGTTCGACAAAACGATTTTGGGTTAGTAGTTGCATAATTAAGCCTGCAACACTAATGGCACCACCGGCGAGTAATAATGATAGGGTTCTTGGAACACGGCTGATAAAAAAGATATCGCGCATATCGGGATCAGAAAAAAGCGAAGCAGGAGTAATATCTCCTGCGCCGACAAATAGACTGATCATTGAGAGGATAGCAACAAGTCCTATCCCCAATGATAAATGGAACGTTTTCATTCAGTTACTTTATTTTTTTTGATCCAGTGCTTGATTGATAGTATCCATTAAGCGAGAGTAAGTTTGGATCCCGCCGGAAATATAAATAGAGCTTGCATCAAGATAGATAACTTGGTCTTTATTCCAAGCATTTACTTTTCTTACCAGCGCATTATCAAGGACTTGTTGCGCAGGTTGTGAATCTTCACGACCAATCGCAGCGTCACGGTCAATAACAAACATCCAATCTGGGTTAAGTTTTAACAGTAATTCAGAGTTGACGATGTTGCCGTGTGAACCTGGGCTATCAAAAACATAAGCAGGTTCAAAACCTAATACGTCATAGATAAAGCCAAAGCGAGAGCCTGGGCCATACGCTGAAATCTTACCACCACTGACTAACACAACCATTGCTTTACCAGCATCCGGTGTTTTGGCTTTTACAGTATCAATTTTACTATTGAAATCAGCCAGTAATTTTTTGGCTTGTTCTTCTTTGCCAAAAATTTGACCTAATGTTGTTGTGCGTTCAGCAAGGCTTTCAACAAAACGTTTAGGGTCGATATCCATTGAAATCGCAGGCGCAATTTCACTTAATTTCGCATACGCATCGCGAGCACGACTACCACTTAAAATTAAATCAGGCGCTGTTGTGCTGAGCTTTTCATAGTTTGGCTCGAATAACGCACCTTCATTGATGTAGTCGTTTGGGTTGGTGTATTTTTCTAAGAATTTAGGTAAATGAACATTGGTTTGTGGCAGACCAACAATAGGAGCACCTAATGCATCAATAATATCAAGGGTTTCCATATTCATCACAACCACTTTCTGTGGGTGAGCTGGAATTTCAGTTGTCCCTTGAAAATGTTCAATCGTGAGAGTTTGTTTCTCTGCTGATTGTGCTGTTGATGTGTCTTGAGCGTTATCACAACCAGCGATAACAAGTGAAGAAAGCAGTAAAAACAGTGGGCTTAATGACTTTTTAAACATTCTCTTTCCCATATTGTTGCAACACGAAATAAGACGGATCTTTACAGCAGTGGCTTAAATGTCGATCCACAAAGAAGATGATAATACCATCAAAAGTATAAAGAGTAATGATACTAATTCACATTCTCATAATAATAAAGGGTTAACTTGACTAAAATGGCGAAATTTTGCGAGAGATCATTAAAGGAAAATAAAGAACAAATTTTGTGACGTGAAAGAACTCTTAAGATTATTTGCTCAATTTGTGAAGAGTGTCAAAAGAGCAGGTCAAGGAGAGACAATTCTTAACCTATAAGAAATATCGTTAGCTAGTATCATTGCGTATACTTCATTCAAGCAGAAACAATCCTTATTTTAATCTTACTTTGGTTTCTGTACTGACACAGTAATGAATGCACAAGAGAAAACCTTGTTATCTCTAAGGTAAATCGTTGCCAATTCAAGAGGGTTTTATGCAAAAGAAATATATTTACTTATTTTGTTCTGCTGGCATGTCAACATCCCTTCTCGTGACCAAAATGCGAGCACAAGCAGAAAAATATGATGTGCCTGTGGTCATTGAAGCTTTTCCTGAAACGTTAGCTGCACAAAAAGGGCAGGATGCGGATCTGATTTTGCTGGGTCCACAAATTAGCTGGATGTTACCTGATATCCAAAAATTACTCCCGAATAAACCGGTCGAAGTGATCGATTCTCTGTTATATGGAAAAGTAGATGGCTTAGGCGTGTTAAAAGCCGCTGTTGCCTCTATTAAAAAAGCATCTGCAACAACAAATTAATTTTATTTTTTTATTATTTAAATTTTTTATTCCAGTCAAAGAGCGAATTTTTCAGCAAGCCGAGTAATTAGCGGCATTTAAAGGGTATTTTTCTATGAGTAAGTTCATTGGTTCACTTGAAAAGGTACTCCTTCCTTTTGCGGTTAAAATTGGAAAGCAACCTCACGTTAATGCGATTAAAAATGGCTTTATTCGTTTAATGCCGTTAACCCTTGCAGGGGCAATGTTTGTACTTATCAATAACGTTTTTCTTAGTTTTGGTGATGGCTCCTTTTTTTATTCTCTAGGTATCCGCCTTGATGCGTCAACAATAGAAACACTCAATGGATTTAAAGCTATTGGAGGGAATGTCTATAACGGTACATTAGGTATAATGTCGTTGATGGCGCCGTTCTTTATCGGAATGGCATTGGCAGAAGAGCGAAAAGTTGATCCAATTGCAGCAGGCTTACTCTCTATTGCTGCCTTTATGACGGTAACACCTTACAATGCAGCTGGGGCTTATGCTGTTGGCGCTAATTGGCTAGGTGGGGCAAATATTATTTCAGGGATCATTATTGGTCTTGTTGTGGCTGAAATGTTTACCTTTATTGTGCGTCGTAATTGGGTTATTCGATTACCTGATAGTGTCCCCGCTTCTGTTTCGCGTTCTTTTTCTGCGTTAATTCCCGGTTTTATTATTTTATCAATTATGGGGATTATTTCGTGGGGATTAGCGACGTATGAAACAAACTTCCATCAAATTATTTTAGATTCTATCTCAACACCATTAGCATCAATGGGTTCTGTTGTAGGTTGGGCATACGTTATTTTTACCTCTCTACTGTGGTTCTTTGGTATTCATGGTTCACTGGCACTTGCTGCACTTGATAGTGGCATTATGACACCGTGGGCATTAGAAAACGTATCACTTTATACCGAATACGGTTCAGTAGAAGCCGCTTTGGCAGCCGGTAAAACGTTCCATCTCTGGGCGAAACCGATGTTAGACTCCTTTATCTTCTTAGGCGGTACAGGGGCAACACTGGGGCTTATTATTGCAATCTTTATCGCATCCCGTCGTGCGGATCATCGCCAAGTTGCTAAACTGGCATTACCCGCAGGTTTATTCCAAATTAATGAGCCGATTATTTTTGGTTTACCTGTGATTATGAATCCAGTGATGTTTATTCCTTTTATTCTTATTCAACCTATTCTTGCTGCAATTACTGTGACTGCTTATTACTTAGGGATAATCCCACCAGTAACAAATATAGCGCCATGGACGATGCCAACGGGGTTAGGTGCATTCTTTAATACTAACGGCAGTATTGCAGCACTGTTATTAGCGCTGTTTAACTTGGGTGTAGCAACACTGATTTATCTTCCTTTTGTCATCATCTCAAACAAAGCACAAACTGAAATTGAGAAAGAGGAGAGTGAAGAAGATATTGCCAATGCATTGAAATTTTAAGTCATAGAAAAAGAAGTGCAGAGGTTTATCTGCACTTCTTAGAGTCAAAGAGGATATACCATGTTAGATATTGAAAATGCAGTTGATAGCAGTGCTACAGAAGATGAATTTGAAGAGATAATCATGGGCCTTATCATTAATTCAGGCCAAGCACGCAGTGTCGCTTATGGTGCATTAAAAAAAGCCAAAGAAGGTGATTTTGAAGGTGCTAGAAAGTTAATGGAGCAATCACGCGAAGCCTTAAATGAAGCTCATAAAATACAGACACGTTTAATTGGTGATGACCAAGGTATCGGAAAAACGAAAGTCAGTTTAGTTTTAGTCCATGCACAAGATCATTTAATGACTTCAATGTTAGCCAGAGAGTTAGTGACAGAATTAATCGAGTTGCATGAAAAGATAAAATAAGGTGAATGCTGTGGTGGAGTCATTGAGAGCACAAAGCGAAATACGTATGGTCTATGAAGATCAGCTATTTAATGGCAAAAATTTTCATGTCTTTATTTATAATAAAACAGAAAGTGTCAGTGGACTGCATCAACATGATTATTATGAATTCACCATTGTTTTAACAGGGCGTTATTATCAAGAGATAAATGGCAAAAAGGTTTTATTAGAGCGTGGTGATTTTGTTTTTATTCCCATTGGCTCTCACCATCAGAGTTTTTATGATTTTGGTGCGACACGTATTTTAAATGTAGGGATCAGTAAAGCTTTTTTTGATAAACATTATTTCTCGTTATTACCTTCTTATTTTATTGCCTCACAGGTTTATGAATTAAAAAATGAGTTTCTCTCTTATATTGAATCTGTTATTAGCTCATTAAATTTTCGCCATACGGAATTTAATGAATTTATTGAAATTGTCACCTTTAATGTGGTGAACAGATTACGACACCATCGAGATAATCGTATTGAAGATGATATTCCCTTATGGCTAAGAGATACCGTAAGCGAGATGCATGATAAACAAAAGTTTGGTGAAAATGCACTGGTTAATATGGTGATGCTATCAGGAAAATCACAAGAGTATTTAACACGGGCAACACGGCGTTATTACGATAAAACGCCTATGCAAATTATTCATGATATTAGAATTAATTTTGCAAAAAAACAGTTAGAAATAACAAATTATTCGATAACCGATATTGCTTTTGATTCTGGCTATAGTAGCCCAAGTCTATTTATTAAGACATTTAAGAAAATAACATCATTGACGCCAAATAGTTATCGAAAAAATTTGTGCAGTATTAAAGAAACAAACTAATTCATTATTAAGCGTAAAAAATTAATCAATAATAAAGATTGATTTAATTTGAAATAGAGAGAAAGAAGAAAATAAGCTTATTTTCTTCAGGGCTCTTTACGTCTTAATTTCGCCATTAATACACAAATAACAGCATTATTGTGCTGTATGGGAGTATTTTATGAGTCATAAATTAAAAATCGTTACCATTGGTGGTGGAAGCAGTTATACGCCTGAATTGTTAGAAGGTTTTATTAAGCGTTATCATGAATTACCAATCACTGAATTATGGCTGGTGGATGTAGAAGAAGGAAAAGAGAAGCTTGATATTATTTTTGAGCTTTGCCAACGCATGGTAAAAAAAGCGGGTATTCCTTTAACCGTTTATAAAACTCTTAATCGCCGTGAAGCGTTAAAAGATGCTGATTTTGTCACAACACAATTGCGGGTGGGTCAATTGAAAGCAAGAGAGCTTGATGAGTCGATCCCGTTAAGTCACGGCTATTTAGGACAAGAAACCAATGGCGCGGGTGGGCTATTTAAAGGTCTACGCACGATCCCTGTTATTTTCGATATTATTAAAGATGTTGAAGACATTTGCCCTAATGCATGGATCATTAACTTTACCAATCCAGCGGGCATGGTAACTGAAGCCGTTTATCGTCATACTAACTTTAAGAAATTTATTGGGGTTTGCAATATCCCAATTGGCATGAAGATGTTTATTACAGATGTTCTTAAGTTAACAGATAAAGATGAACTCTCCATTGATTTGTTTGGTTTAAATCATATGGTGTTTATTAAAGATGTCATTGTAAATGGTCAATCCCGTTTTCCTGAATTATTGGATGGTGTTGCTTCAGGAACATTAACCGCAGGCTCGGTGAAAAATATTTTCGATTTACCTTTTAGTGAAGGGCTAATCCGTTCTCTTAATATGTTGCCGTGTTCTTATTTGCTTTATTACTTTAAGCAAAAAGAGATGTTGGCTATAGAAATGGGTGAATATTACAAAGGCGGGGCTCGTGCTAAAGTAGTTCAAAAGGTCGAGAAACAACTGTTTGAGTTATATAAAGATCCTGATTTAAATATCAAACCGAAAGAGTTGGAATTACGTGGTGGTGCCTATTATTCTGATGCGGCCTGTGAAGTGATTAATGCTATTTATAATGATAAACAAGCTGAGCATTATGTGAATATTCCACATCATGGTCATATTGATAATATTCCCGCAGATTGGTCAATTGAAGTGACTGCTATTTTAGGTCGAGATGGTGCTAAACCTCATCCTCGTTTAACGCATTTTGATGAAAAAGTAATGGGATTAATTCACACCATTAAAGCCTTTGAAATCGCAGCCAGTAAAGCGGCTATTAGCGGTGAATTAAATGACGCTTTATTAGCCATGAATTTAACGCCATTAGTGCTTTCCGACAAAGATGCAGAAGTGCTTACACGTGAAATGTTATTAGCGCATAAAACCCATCTACCTCATTTTGCTAAAGCAATTGCAGCGTTAGAAAAAGCCTCTCATTAATTGTCGGCGGATAAATATAAGTAATAAGGAGACAGAATGGCTGGTTTATTGATTGTGAATGCGGATGATTTTGGGCTTAGTAAAGGCCAAAACTACGGTATTGCAGAGTGTTTTCGTCATGGTGTTGTTAGCTCAACAACGGCACTTGTCAATGCTGAGGGAATTGAACACGCAGCACAATTGCGTCATGAGTTGCCTGACTTAGGTGTTGGGCTTCACTTTACTTTGACGATGGGTAAACCACTGTCTCCTTTACCTTCTTTAACTCGTGAAGGTGTATTAGGAAAATGGGTGTGGCAAATGGCAGAAGAGGGCAATTTACCGCTTGATGAAATTCGTGTTGAGCTTAACGCACAATATCAGCGTTTCATTGAGATCTTTGGTTGTGCTCCCGACCATATTGATAGTCATCACCATGTGCATATGTTTAAGCAAATCTTTCCTATTGTGGCGGAGTTTGCCAAAGAAAAGTCATTACCAATGCGGGTTGATAGACCGTTAGCACAAAAAGAAGGGATTGATACCCAAGGTGTAATAAGCAGTGATGGTTTTGATAGTCAATTTTATGGTGATGAAATTACACAAGCCCTCTTTTTAAAGGTGCTTGATGAGTCTAAAGCACGTCATGAGCAATCGTTAGAAGTGATGACGCATCCTGCTTTTGTCGATAATCCATTACGCGCAAGTGGTTATTGTTTTCAGCGTCTAACTGAACTTGAAGTATTAACAGATAGCGCATTAAAGCATGCTATTTTGGAAAGAGATTATCAGCTAGGCACGTATCAAGATTTAATGTAGTGGTTTTTAGACAATCGGAGTCTGTGTTATTCCCCTGGTGTGGGTCTTTTGAATTATTTTGCCTCTGTTTTTATAAAGCAGAGGCATTTTTGTTTTCAGAAGAAAAAAACTAAGTTGTAATTTTTTCAAACGAGTGGACTATTTCTGTTATTTTATAAGATATTGGATCTTCAATTTTAAAACATAAGTCATCATAAAAAACAAAGTTTTTACCCATGCCAAATGAACTTTCAAATATTATTCCATCACAGTTACTAAAGCTTTTTAGAAATTCACACAAAAACTGAGTAGGAATATAATCTATATTAGAACTTTCTGGTCTAACAGGTTTGGATAATTCACTAGAAAGCATTTCTAATAAATTTAAAATACTTATAACATTGTTGTATCTTGTTTCATCAAAAGAACATATTGATATTTTTTTTCTTGGAGATGTTAAGTCAATTAAAGAAACATCTTCTTCCAAAATTAGCTTAGATATATAAATAATGCTAGTATTATTAGGTCTAACTTCTGAAATACAAGTTTCTTCGTTATTAGCTAAATATAAATAGGATATTCCAATCGGATTTGCGCGGCCTGCTGTAGCATTTCCTGCGGGAGGTTTTCCCATTTTTGTCTTTTCTAATTGATGCTCATGTATTCTTGCCCTAAAGAAAAATTCATCTTTATCATACTTTACTTTTAGCTGCTCTATAATTTGGAAAAAATCCTCATCAGCATTATTATTTTGTATGTTAAACAGGGAAGAGTAAATTGAGTTTTTAGGGAAAAATCTATTTTTAAACTTAATCTCTTTTTTGAACTCTTCCCATTTGCTTATATGGCCTAAATAATCTTCTTTTAATAGGTATTTTTTTATTATATATTCATTTCCTAATATTTCACCAAGTAATTTCTTTGTGTTATGTATTTTTTCATTAAAGATATTAAAAGTATTTTGTAGAATATCAGATAATAACTCCCCTTTTTCGCTTTCAACTACAATTCCTAAAAATGGTTCAAAAAATCGAGATAAATCTTTAGGATTTATTGTAAATGCATTTTCTTTTTTACAATATCCACATCTATCATTAGTATGATTAAGGCCAATAGTTTTAATAATGGCAGAATCATGAAAACAATTAGAACAGCATAGTGTCATTTATCCACCTCGATATTAGAAGATAAATAATTACAAAGAGTTTCGATATGATGCTCAATAGAGATTTTCTTTAATTGGCCAAGTCCTGGAAAATGTTTTTCATTATATAAATATGCAAGTTCTCTGGTTCCAAGAGTATTATCAAAAGTATTAGGATATGAATTTATAAAATTAATATATCTAGCTAGAGCCTCATGGAATTTACCACCAGGGTTTGCTGGGCTATTACTTTTCTCAGAGGAAAAATGTCTAATAAACATTTGGTTATAGTCTTTTTCTATATAAGAAAGGTGTATTGTTACCACATAAGCAGGGCCTCCTGCTTCAGAATATTCAGCACCAACAATTGCATAGTCACTGAAACCAATAACATTCGGTCTAGTCAAATAATTAATATGTAAGTTGGAAAAACTTGAACGTTCTTTATAATCAGCATTTCTTGTTTTCTTTTGAAAAGGATCATCTATTAGAATAATGTTATTCTTTAATTGATACAGTTCATCATCTACAGTTTGTTTTGGAATGATAGAGTAAGTAGAACGATTTAAATATTGGAAGTGTTTTTTCTCTAGGATATCAGCTATAAATATAGCATTTACAGTAGGCAATTCATTAAGTACTAGACTATAGTTAATTGTATTATCTGCTATCTTTACACAGGGAATAAATTTTATTTTATTATCCATCGAAGATAATTTTATAATTAAATTAATACATTCGTTTTCAAAATCACCTAAGTTTGGATTAATAATAATTATTGGGATAATATTGTTTTCATTTAATTCTTTAATTGTTCTTACTAGTGGTAATAAATTTTTTCTAACGGGTTCTATTATAGGTTTGTAAATTTTATTATTTAATAAAGGAGCTAATTCACGTAATGCATTAAGTTCGAACTGCTTACCTCTTATAAAGGGGAAGTACATAAATCATCCTTATTTAGATATAAAGATAAAATATTTCTAAAAGCTTCTTGTTGAGTTGGAGATAACTTGAAGCTAATAGCCGAGTTAATTAATGATGATGGTAGTGATTCGAGCATGGAAAAATTTACTTTTCTATATTTTTTTAGTGCAGCTATATATAGTTTTCTTATGTCATCATTTGATGATTGATTGAAAATAGATAAACAGTGATTAAATAAATACATATTTGATGATACTATTTTTCTATTTGATAAATTTTCAGCAATATATACGTATTCTGCTTTTCTTAATGAATTAATCATTATCTCTCTATCAATGTCTACTTGTATTTTATTAGCTTTTCGAATTTCTATCAGTGCATCTCTATCGGTTAATTCAATAATTCCAACATTTTCAGGAACTATAGATATTACTTTTTGAGTATGACTTTTATCACATACAACATATACTTTTTCAAAGATTTTGAGGTAGGTTGATATTTGTTCTGGTAATCGAACTAGAGAATCAAATTTAGTTTTTATTTCATAACAAGTAGTACATCCATTCACGATGACACAATCGGCTTTGTTATTACCTACTCTCAATTCTGTTATCATGGTTGCATTATTATTGTGTTTTTTTAAAAATAGTTTTTGTGCAACAATATTCTTAAAAAAATATTCTGATTTATAATCTTTTTTACACTGTTTAAATGTTGATTCAAAGATATCAGCGATTTTTATTGGATGATTATTTAACGAAAGATAATTATTTATCAATGTATAAAGAAATGAAAAGTCACCTTGAGTAATCTTATGAATAGATTGACTCGTAAAAAGCTGTGAAGCCATTTTGCTTTTAAGTGAATTATGTTTATTTGATCTATTATTCATTTCAATATATATCCGATAATTATTCATAATTAATTATGATTGTATCATGATACTACTCGCTAAATAAAAAACATTTTTTTATTAGAATTCATGAGGTTAATTAAATATTTTATATTTAATAGCTTGAAGATGAAAACTTTATACTAAATAGATATAAAATCTAGAGGGTAATCTAATAATTGAGAGAATAATCAGAAAATAGAATGTAACAATGAAATAAAAATTATTCTTATTAATCAAAACCTATAACCAATACTGGCGATAAGCACCTTACTTGGATGGTTTTTTCCTTCCATTTTGAAATAACTGCCCTCATAGCTTAAAGCAAGTGTAATATTTTGTGGTGATGTTAACGTGATACCCGTTCCCCAACTTACTGATTTAGATGAGTGATCTTTATTTATATTTCCTAGTGTTTGATAACTCATACCACTTACCCCAATAACGCCATATAGCTCAACGAAAGGTGTTAATACATAGGCTGGACCACTGCAAGTGAGGCATAACGTAATCTCTCATTATGAGATTACGATTTGTAGGCTATCGATCCTGAAAGTTGCAGAGAGATTTTTTATTCGTATTAGTAAACTGATACTTCAAATTGATCCCATTAGCTGTGGGTAAATCTTTTATTTTGATATGGGCGTAGCCAATAGAAACTAGAGTATCACTATTTCTTTGCATAAATTGATGTAGTGAAAAATAAAGAAAAAGGTAAGCAAGCTCATAATAAAATATTTTTCATAAATATAGTTTTAAATGATAAGTTAATAGAAAGCACATATCATAAAATAATATGTGCTTAAGTTTATTTAAAAACGATAACCGATATTAGCAATAAAACCGTCTAAAATAATTTTATTGTCGGTATCTTTGAATTTAAAACGGCTATTTTCATATCCAACAGAAATCGAAACCATTTCTGCTGGATTAATGATTAAGCCAGCACCCCAACTAAATGCATTTTTCTTTAATTGTTTTAATTCTGAACTTTCAGATTTAAATTGAATTTGGCTCATACCTGCGGTGCCATAAACACTCATAAAATCATTTAAACGTAATGTAGGACCCGCCATTACAGAATAATAACGTGCATTCACATCTTTAAAAAAAGTATTAACAGGTTTATTTAAATCATATTCATTTTGAGCATAAGTGGCTGTTGCTAAAATACCAAATTGTGAATTGATTTCTTGACGAATAGAAAAGACACCACCATGCATTGGATTTTGACCTGCCATTTTGACTTGTGCATAACCCGCTGAAAGTGTGGTTTTATCTAATTTAAAATCATCTTGAGCATAAACAGAAGAGGTCGATAATAAGCCACTAATAAATAAAGTTGATAATAATTTTTTTTTCATTAGTTATATCCCATAAATAAAAAACGGAGAACGTATTATGAAGCGAGGAGATTATAATAATGAGTTTGTTTTTAATGGAATAAAAAATAGTACATATACTTAAATAAGGTTATTTTATTAAAGTGTCTATTTAATTATTAATAAATTTATTAATAATTAATGTGAAATAAATATAACTAGTAATAAGAATCAATAATAAAACGAAAAAGTTGACATAAAAGGAAGGCTCTCTATTTTCTAGAGAGCCTTTGGGGATTTATTTAAGTCCTAGATCACTTTGTAGACTAATGATTTGATTTTGTAAATTCTCTAACTCAAGTTGTTTTTCCATCACTGATTTTGATGGATTGTTTTGTGCCACTTTCATTTGCTTATCAATTTCATTGATCTGCTTTTGAATATCATTTTGCCCTTTAGTTTTTTGGCGAATTTGATTTAACAGATTATTCATTGATTGGCTTAATGCACGCTGGCTAGCTTGTTTACTTTTTAGATCTGCATTGGTCTGTTGTTTTTCTTTCTCAATGGCAGCAAGAACAGCTTTAAATTCGGTGTTTAATGCTTGTTCATTACCTAAAATCGCTTTTTTTTGTTCAATGCGATTATCATAAGTCCCTGAATAATTACAGTTAAATTTAGTAATTATACTGACATCACCCGTTGTTGGATCACAATCAGCAGGATTGGTGACACAACCGCTTAAAAGTAAGGTCATGCCAACAAGGGAAAGAGGTAAAAGTTTCATTATCATCCTTTTTAACGTTAACTAAGTTTTATTGCTGTACGTTGGGTATAAAGGCTATCAAGTTCTTCTTGTAAAGAGGTTACTTGTTGTTTCATCCCATTGATTTGTTTATCAAGCTGTGCCGTTTTTAGGCCATCTTGGCGACTTTGCGCAGCAATATCACGCCATTCACCTTCACGTTTTTTCATATCCGCTAAACGAGAACGAAGTGCTGCGATATTGGCATCAATACCTTTTAATTGTTTTTCAGCTGCGGCTTTATTAAGGCGTTGTTGTTTCATATCTTGCTCAATTTTTGCAAGGGCTTTTTTATCATCAGCAATAACCGCTTTTGCCGTATTAGAGGCGCTTTGTAAGCGCTGATTTTCATTTTGAATATCAGCAATCATAGAATTGAGCATCTCTTCTTTTGTCGCGTAATTTTGGCGTTTGTTGTCTAAATAGGCATTTGCACCAATACCGACACCACAACCAGCTACAGCTGCAATGAGCATACAAGCGCCTTTATTGCTGGAGTTTGAGACTAAACAGCCTAATGCACCAATTGCCGCACCGCCTGCACAAGCAGTAATACCTGATTTGCTGAAAAACTCCATATCACTATTATTTTTCAAACGAGGATCAGTACCGTTATTACTTTGGCATCCTGATAAGGCAAGTAATGCACTAATGCCAAGTACCGCCATAAGTTGTTTGTTCATACCACACCTATTATCCCAAGTCTCTGTTATTGTTTTTTACATGCTTCGAGCCATTCATTCCGTGATACTTTACCGTTAGCCCAATATCCTTGTAGCCCCTGCATATACGTTGAAAGGTACGTATTTAAATTTGATTTACCTCTGGCTTCCATTAATTGGCGTACAACGTCAATTTGCGGTTTGACTAAAGAGGCGTCATATGTGGTTGCCATATCCACTAATGTGTCAGCGTAATAGCTCACAACAAAGTCGAGCGTTTTTTTATGGTCGTTAACTTGTTCTTGACGTCGTTCACATGTGGCATCTTTAGTGCCTGAAGGACAGTTTTTTTCATGTAATGCGATTAATCTGTCATAGAACTCGCCATCATCTTTTAATTTGGTACATAAAAAAGCACCTAATTGTAGTGAGGTACGGATAGCTTGATCACGCTGTTCATCTCGTAGTTGTGCATTTGCCCGTAAGGTATTTTTTAATTCAGCTAATTGTTTTTTCAATGCTTCATCTTGCACTTGGGTTGAGAGTGTATTCAGGCTATTGATGGAGCTATCGCTATTAGTTTTTGAGTTGTTGCTGGCAGGTTTCTCATTACCTAATTGCTGCCACTCTTTTTCTATTTCTTTGATCTTATCGCGTGATGTTAATGCTGGAGCAACAACTGCTAAACGAAAGCCTGTGTATTTATTTTTATTCGCACCCGTATTGGTGTAATAAGGCTCTTCTTGGCGCCATGAACTGCGCATATCGCTTTCTGGGGTGAGATAACTACCACCACGCACAATAAAGCCACCTGCTTGTCCATGTAAGCGATCGAGTTTATTGAGTCTGAAAGGTTCAAACATCATTTCAGCGACATTACCCAACATGTCATGTAAGCCTAGAGGATTTGGCGATAACAGACCCGTTAGCTGTAAAGAGCCGTTAGCAGATTGGCTACCTGCTGACCAAATATAGTTTTTGGTGCCTTCTGGCATTGGAAAGCGCACATCACGAAATTCGGAGGCTGAGACTTTTAAACCGCCGCGGGCGGCAAATTCCCACTCCGTTTCTGTTGGTAATCGAGCAAAACCTTTTGCGCCATCTTCAATGGGTAATGCTTCTGGATGATGGCTTCTTAACCATTGATTATATTGATCAGCGAACTGCATGGCTTCATACCAGCTAATATTCACTTTCGGTAAACGTAATTTATTGGAAGCAACAGGGCACTCTTTACCATTAATGGTGCTTTGCATAGCGTTATATTGCAGATCAGTAACGGGATATTTCGCCATAAGGTAATAGCGGCCTTTTTCTTTGCCTTTTAGTGGGAAGCTACCCGCAATATGTTCAGCTCTTGATTGCTCTAAATAACCCCATTCATCGCCTTCTTGCCCTAATGTAACGCTGTAGTCTTGTAAAGGCTGACTGAGAGGGATAGTCACTTGCCGAAAGACCATAGAACCTTCACAAGGGAATGGCAATATCACATCATCAGGTAAGGCTTTTGGGTTAACAAATTTATCATCCCATTTGGCTGATGCCATAAAACTGCTAGATAACAGCGCAAATGATAAAGTTAAAAGCGATAAATTAAATTTCACGTAAGCTCTCCGCAGGTTCAATTGAAACGGCACGTAATGCCCCAATACTGGCAACGACTAAGGCCACAAGTAAGGCGCTGCACATAGCAATCAAGAGATCCCAAAACGTTAACTGGCAAACAAAGGCTTGTTCAGGTAAATGGGTGCCTAATAATGTGGTAAATAAGCGACTACCAATCCCATAAAGCCCAAGGGCTAAAATAAAGGCAACACTCGTTAATAGCAGCGCTTGCAATACAATATATAAAGAAACAGCAAATTGACGGAAACCCAGCAGGCGTAGGATCGCCATATCTTTGCGTTTGCGGTCAATATTGGCAAGAAAGGCCCCAATTAATGAGGCGATACAACCTAATAGTGAGACCCAAGCAATGACAGAGAAAATAACATTAAGAACATAACTGATTGCTTTTACAGAATCTATTTGGCTTTTTTGTGTTATCACATCAATGTGTTGTTGCCGAAACCAATCATCTAATGGTGCGATGCTATCTAAATTTTTGGCATAAAGACGAGCTTTAGCAAACTGAGTTCTTGGTTTTGCCTCAACACCTTGTGTAATACCAAAAAGAGGGGCTTGATAACCATCTCGGTAATCTTCCATTGCGACTAAAACATCAAGAGAAACAAAGGCTGCTGCTCTTGAAAATTTGCTATCACTGATAATGGCGCCCACAGTAAAGGTACGCTTTGCGCGTTCATTGACGCCATTAAGTTTGCGGCTGATAAATAATCGGATGTTATCACCGACATTAGCCTGTAATTTTTGCGCAGCATTGGCGGAGAGTACTAACGTGTCTGCATTGTTAGGTATAGCCACACCCTCTAATAAAGGATCGTTTTCTGCTGTTGGTATGATTTCTGCGTTATCAATAAAATGTTGTCCATCAATCACAATATCAGCTTGTGTATTTAAACTTCGTGTTAATGGGATAACAAAGCGGACTTCTTCTTTTTGTGCAATTTCATTAAACCAACTTTGTGGGTAATTACCATTGCCTAACATACGTATTTCAAGATTACGGGGATCGTTGAGTAGCTGATTATGAAGCTGTGTCACAATGCCATTTTTTAAGCCAAACAGCAGTAACAATGGGGCAATCACAGAAACGAGTGAAAACACAATACAGAGTGCAACTTTGCGATCGTAAATTAAGTCACGCCAAGCAAGTGAGCTGAGTAAGCCAAGACGATTAGGATTGGCACTATTGTTTGATAAAGACACTACCGCCTCCTTCGAGTTGCGCGTGATAGTGGCTAAACCCAAAACGCTTGATTAAAGACCAATCGTGACTAACAACCAGTGCAGAGATCTCCAGTTGTTTTACCATCTCTACAATGAGTGCATACAGCGCTTGTGCATTATGGGGATCAAGGGCTGCTGTGGGTTCATCAGCAAGTAATAATGCTGGCTCGTGTGCGATAGCGCGAATAAACGCTGCGCGTTGGCGCTCACCAATGGAGAGTTGGCGTGGAAGACGAGTTAACAGTGGGCGTAATTGCAGATGGTCAATTGCATGATCGAGCCAAGCGGAGTGCGGTGTTAACCCCAGCATTTTGCGAGGTAATTGAATATTTTGCATAACGGTTAAAAAAGGCAGTAACCCGCCACTTTGAAGCATAAAACCCAATTTCTCTGCTCGCAATGATGCGAGTTGTGCTTGCTCATTACTTAGTACGAATTGTGTGAGAGTTAAATCATCATCGAGTTGAAAATGGGTTAATTCATCAGGGCGTAAAATAAGCCCAATCATTTCCAACAAGGTACTTTTTCCACAGCCACTTAATCCGGTTAGTGCGCCAATTTCTCCTTTTTCAAGGATCAATGAAGGAAGCGCAACACGAAAACCATGTTGCGCATCACCACGCGTAATTGCCATGCCTTCAATCTGGATCATTAAGGCAGGTTTTCCAGTGGAACAGGGTAAACGTGATCGCGTGGATCACTTTGTGGCGCAAGGGATATCCAACGATCAACATCTTCATTATAACGTTGATAATATTGTAACTTTGTATTTAATCGGCGGATAAATTTCTCTTGCTCAAGACCATCCCAACTTTTCCAAGTCTCTTCATCTAAACCAAGCACTTCACTTAAGTAGGGCAGGTTTTCAATATATTCACCCAACAAGCCCATTTCACCCAATTTAGTCGCAGAGCCTTGTTTGATTTGATTTGGATCGTTACCCATTGTTGCGGCAATCGAACGTAAATCAGCAAACATATTGTCAGGAGAGATCAACCCTTCATTAGCAGCATTCACGATTTTTTTCATCACATCACTTAAATCGCTAAGTTCACTTTTGGTGAGTAATACTTGTACTTCTGTTGTTGGGATATTTTGTTGTAATAAGTCTCGATCACTAATCCATGCTTTAAAGACCGGAGGTGCTTTTGTGCCCTGTTTTTCACCTAAATATGCTAAACGCATGGCATAACCTAAATCATGCGCATCATTAAGTAAGGCATCAGTTTCTTTATTTTTGCTATAAGTAGGATCGGCATTTAGTGCACTGCCTACGGTGGCTTCACCGCGATAAGCGGTTTGAATTTGCGTGGTTACTGCGGTTGCAAGACTATCGACCATCCGACCAAAACTATTTACATCCCCTGAGTTAATAGGGTAGTAAAGGGATTTGTGTAAGAACGGATTCAGCGTCAATGTCTCATATTGCGCTTGTGCAGAAGCATGATTTTTTACCCCCGATGGGGTTTTTAAGTGCAGTGTATAAAGTGCAACACCACGATAAGCGGCTTCTTGGCGAATTTGTTCAGCATCGAGCTTAGTTGATGAAAGAGGATCATCTCCCGTTAATGCCCCCGCGTCAGTGATTAAAATAACGTAACGTGCACCAAAACGTGTCCAATCAACATCATCAAGGGCTTGCATAACACCAGCATATGCATCTTCATCAAAACGACTACTTGAGACTTTTGCTTGGCGCAACTCTTTTACTTTATTTAGGAAATCAGGGCCATCTTTTACGTCATTGGGGTTTACAAACATTTTGCTGTCGTATTCCAATGCGGGGACAGCTTTGATATTAGAGCGAAATGCCACTAAACCAAATTTTACCTTATCCAACATATTGTCTTTTTCGACTTGAGCATAAACCTTCTGAATCGCTTCTTTGGTTCTATCAATATAAGGATCCATTGATATTGTTGAGTCGATAACAAACACGACAGCCGCAGAAAAACCTTGCATCATATTGTCAGCATCTTTGCTGTCTGGCGTGGCCGGTTTTGTATTGTTTGCGGTTGCATTTGTATTCTGTGCCTCTTTGCTGTCTTTGGTTTGAGAAGAGACAGAGGCCACATTGAGGACTCGCACTTTATAGCCCGCATCAGTAAAGACTTCATCTGAACCTAGTACAGGTAACAGATAAAAATTACTTTTCTGATCAATCATATAATCCGGCTCTTTAGCTAAAACAGCAGGATTGACTTTTTGATTTTTGATATCAGCTAAAAAAGGTTGATACTGTTTTTCGGGTGTCGGGCTTTCAAGTAAGCCTTCAACCGTTTGTTTATCTTTGAAAAATAGCATTGGGTTACGACCCGCTGGGTTAGTAAAAGCCAGCGTTAATTGCATTTTCCATTCAGATGTACAGCTTGCATTCATCCATCCACTGATATGACCCAAGCTATCAGGGCCGACTTGTAACCACTCATTAGCGCCTTGTTTTTGACGCTGATATACATAAAAACGGCTAAATGCGGGTTGTTCTTTACCTGCTGCGCCAATTGTGTCTGCCACTTGGCAACCTGGGTAGGTTAATACACGCTGATAGAGAGTCTTTTTACCCTCTTGTAATAGCGGTTTTTTCTCTTCAGCACTTGCCGGTGCTGTCAGAATTAAACCACTGAGAATAAGAGTAAGCCAATGCGCCTTTTTCATACGACTTTCCTATTTTTTCAGTGCTTCAAGACGCGCTTTTGCGTCACTGTTTTGTGAGTCATGATTAAGAACAGCTTCGTACCAATAGATAGCTGTTTCTTTGTCTGCACCAAAGCAACCTTGTGCTGATGCTGTTTCTGGATCGTATTCACGAGCATAATTTAGTGCGATTTCAACATCACCTGATTGCGCTTTATATGCATATAAACGCTGAGCAACGTCACATTGATTGTTCTGTTTAGCTTGTTCAATCGTTGTAAGAATGGTTTTGCTATCTGGTTGGCTCTGTATACAACTTTGTACAAAAGCGAGTGCCGTACCTGATTTCATATTTTCAACACTACACACACTTGGTGTTGATGATTCTGTTGTCGGTTGTGTGGCTGGTTCACCTGCTGGGTTGCCTCTTAGTAAGAAGAACCACGTTAAGATACCCGCTAAAATTAAGATCAGGATAATCGCTAAAATTAAACCAATTTTAGATTTTTTCGGTGCAGGTGGTGTTGGCCGTTGTGGCGGTTCATCTACCTTAATTTCAGGAATAATCGGCTCAGGCTCAGGCTCTTTGATTGATTCGGGTTCCGGCTCCGGTGATGTTTCGACAATGGGAGCAGGTGGAACAGTTTGAGTATCTAATGTCGCCGTTGATTTTAATGCTTCGCTTTGACCTTGTGCTTGAGAGGCTAATACACCATCACGAATACGTAGTCGCCCGATATCTTGTGTTTCGTTATCGTCTTTTAACGTAAATTGATACGCCATTTGTAAGTTACTAACAAGTGGATCAACTAACGTTTTATCAAGAACGATTTGATAACCATCATCAGCATCTTCAAGTGAAAGCTGGTGGAAAAAGGCATTACCTACCCATTCCCCTTTATCATTTAAGAAATAGCGATCTTGGTTACGCTGAATGCTTAAATAAACAGGGGAAGCGTCACCTTCCCAATTACGAATACTTAATACCGCAAAGCCGGGACGAGCTGGTTGTACGGGTTTTAATTCTGGATTAAACACGAATTATGACTCCACAACGGATGATTTCATGGTTTGAATGATTTGGCCTAATAGTGCGTTTTGTTCAGCACTGATCTCTCTTCCCGCAGAATGCCCTGCATTCTCAGTAATAACCGCTGATAAAGCGATAAGCCAATCAATCACAAATAAAAGGGTGTAGTTAACAGGGTTGGTGGGTAAGCGGACCAAACGCTCATCATCACCCCATTGCACGCTAGTGTTATCGGGTCTTTCAAAGATCTTATGACCCACATTGATTTTGCTATCTGGCTTCTCAACACCGTTATCTTTGAAATTAAACCAAGTAATAAAATCACCCAGTACATTATAAACGCGAGATGATTGTTGTTCGGCTAAGTCATCACGACGGGCAATGGCTTCTGTTCCTGCTAGAGTTTTCAACATACGTTGTTCAACACCAAGACGATTGATAGCTGTAATAAGTTCATCGACTAACAGCACCATAATTTCTTGGTCGATACCTAAATAGGTTAACAATGTACTGTTATCTGGCAGACTACGCAGATGGTTTATCCATAATGCCATCACTTTTTTAGGGTAGCTAACCTCATTGCCGTGGCCTTTGGGGGCTTCTTCTGGTACCAAAGAGATTGGTGCATCGCTAAAGAGATCAAATGTCGGTTGTTCCATAGCAGCAAAGGCAGAAACTGGGGCTTGTGTTGCTTTTTTGTTGTCTGAAAGGGTATCGATAACCTCTTTTTCCTGCATATATAGGTCGTAGAGAGATTTGCGAGAAGGCAACAGATAGTCGAGTAATGCACCTTGTAAATAAGGACGACTTTGCATAAAACGCAAAATAGTCGCGGCATTACGGCGTTTTACCTGTAATTCTTCTTCACCACCTGATTGATACCATTTTTCAAGATGATGACCGATTAAATCACGTTGAATTTCTTGTAGTTGCTCATTGATACGTTCAAGCTTTAGTGATTTTAAGGCAACGGTTTCAATATAATCAGCAAGGCGTTGCATACCACCATCGTTAAGCGACAACATGGCATCCCATGCTTGGTCTGGATCACGAATATAACGTTGGACAGTTTCATCTTCAGCAAATGTTGTTTTCATCAGATGTAATTGTGAAATACTGTCTTCATTTAGAACCGTTTCTTTGCCATTGCTGATTTGAATAAACGGTGTTGGGACACCCGGTTTACGTACTAAAAAGGTATTATTAAACGCTTCACCATTGATCCAATCCGATGACATCCATTCGTATTGACCAAAGCGCTCTAACATCGCCATTTTTATCATGCCACCTTTACCCCATGATTGGCGTAATAACGCTTCATTCATGGTTAAGGAGTTGGTAATACGCATATCAAACATAGTCATCGCCCAAATCAAGCCAGAAGGGCGTTTAGCACGAGTTTGTGCATCTTTACCTTGTGTGTTATTGATCCATTCTGTGAGTACTGCGCCGACTTCTTTTACATCGGATTGTTTGTTTGATGCAGTACAAACCACCAGCACATTCATTTCTTGGTTATCGGTATAACGTTCAAACAGATAGGCGACTTTGCCTCGAAGAATAAGTTGAGCGAGTGGGTTTGCGCTATCATCATTGACTTGACGGCGCACATCCGCCATGGTTTCAACACCTAAACGCCCGCGATAACCCGGAAAATCCAGTAGCTCAACCTGTTCAAATAGTGTTTTGCTTGGTGCATCTAATAACGGTACGACTAATTCAACGGTGAGTGCAGTCAGTTCCGCTAAAGAAAGGGTTACAGGGGCATCAATACGATCACCATGAATAGGACAAATACTGATCTGGTTATCATTGGCAGTATTGAGACGTTCTAATATATCTACGTTCATAATACTGTCGTTTTGTATTAACACACCGTCTTGTTCTTTGACTAAAGAAGAAAGCGGAGCCAAAACCAAGGATGCATTGCCTAAAGAGGCAAGTGTGGTGCTAAAACGCTGATAAGCAGATGTCAGTTCTGCAATGTCGCCCCATAACACTGAAAATAACTTAGCACGTTGAGCTATGCTGAGATAAGGTGCTAATTCAATCGCTTTAGGCCAATAGGTTGTCGCTAATTTCTTCTGACTTTTTTCAGCGTGACGTTGCAGGTAATCCCATAATGAAACGACATCATCGTGCGTAATACCTGCGACAGCGGTGGCACTACATTGTGAACTTAATGAATTGATTAAACGAGAGATTTTTTCTTCATCTAATTCAAAATCAATTTTTTCCTGATTAAAGTCATACAGGTAAGCATTAGCAAGGATCTTAACAATTTCAATTTCGCTAAAAAGGTGTAGCTCTACTGGAAACTCTTGCGTACCTTTTGTTGCTTTGCGACTAAAGCGAGTGACTAATCCCGTAGCCTCTTTGCCACCCCCTGGTGGGTTGATATGGTCGATAAAATCAAGAGTTTTACCTGACATGCTGGTTCTTAATCGTCCTTCTTGCCCAGCAGCAAGGGCTGAGATCAGGTACGATTTTCCTGCCTGAGACAGGCCAAAAAAGCCGACTGACATTGGGCGTTGGGTCGCTAAGCTGAGATTCTTCGCCATATTACGGCTACGACGCAGGCGATAGATAAGGCTATCAGCTTCTGTATTTAAACGAGGTGCATTGCCTCTTACTGCGCTAACCCAATCAATAGCTTTGCCTGCGCCTTGATAAATGGCATCCCATTTAGCTGTTAACTGTTTTTCATCCATCATATTCATTTACCTAATACACTCCCGCTATCCAGCCAATAGGATGTTTCGCCAATACCACTGTCTGCTAACGTATTGAGTTTGAAGCTTAAACCACTCTTATTAACGCCACCTTTACCATTAATAAGTTCCATTTCTTCAATACGTAATTTTTCAGATTTGTTGTCATTATTATGGCTAGAGGCTCCGCGCTCTTCTCCTAGCTTGATATGTAATACACTGTCCTCTTGGCTTAATTGTTGTGCCAATTTTGGATTTTTAATGCGTAATGTATAGAGTGGTGAGGCTGGCCAACGGGCATTATCTAATTGACGGAAACCTAAACGTATCCCGCCTCTGACTTCAAAATAGGTATCTGGATCAGGCTCAAACTTATCCTGAATATCTCGGTAATAAACGTCATTATCGGAAATGGTGTTGTTATTATCTAACATTCCTAAATAACGCACTGTTGAGTAAGTTTTAAAGTTACCTGTTGAGAAATAGAAGTTGAGCAAACGTGCATTTTCAGCCATTAAACACAACATCGCACCAACTGCTGCGGTTGATTTGGGATCGTCAATGCGGCCTTTTTTGTTGAACGGATACCAACCCCCTGTTTTGTAACCATGTAATGGCAATATACGAGAAGGTGGTACAGGCTGTAATACTTTTAATAGTGCTTGAATACCCGGTAAGCGAGAAGGGCGGCCTGTGAGCAGTAAAACATCACATGAGTAGTAATAAAGCACCTCACATAGCGCTTTTAAGCTACGGGTGATATTAATACGTTCACCTGAAATAAATTCAGCATGTAGTTGTGTAAAATTAATTTGCACTGGCACGTTCAAGATAGAAAAACTCTCTCCGCCACCTAACTCTTTATTGGCAGCGTCGTCAATATAACGACGCACATGCTCTGTTGGTTGGACATCTAGCAATTCTCCAAAGGTGCTGTTAATACCTTCATGAGGCACTAATGGATCGAAATTTTCGTACTGGCTTAAAATACGTAATCCAATTGGATTGAAGATTTGTAAGGTAAGCTGTTGACGCAATACTTGCTGACCTGCATCTAAACCTTCACTACCAAAAAGAGAAGACATTAGGGCATCGGCATCAGAAATGCCAATATCCGTTAATGCTGTGCGTAATGCAGGCAAAACACAAATCTGGATGATATCTAATAAAATATCATCACCTGCAATTTTGAATCCTTCGCGGAATAATTGTGTTGGAATAATTTTGACGTTGCTTCCTGTTCCCGTATCCAGTTTATAGCGAGTGATAACGAGATCGGTTGTGCCACCACCAATATCAATTGATGCAATTTTTAACGTGCTATCACCTGTTAATGCGCGGTTATCCTCTCGCACTTGGCTAGCAAAAAAAGCTTCAGTACGTTCACCAAATTTAATTTGTGTTTCGTTGTAGAGGTAAACTAACTGACCACAAGTGGCTTCATCCCATTTAACGTGGATATTGGGCATCGGTATACGACATTGGGTATCTTTACCATCAAAATTCAGTTTTTCATCAGTTGGATCCCAATTCATTGCTTTCCAAATTAGCCCTAATGCGTTTTCCATGCATGTTTCAAAAATAGCACGCTCTGGTTTTGGCATAGCGGGTGGAATAGTCAAAATGATATTACGTAATTGACGAGGCGCA
This sequence comes from Proteus sp. fly-1067, assembly GCF_040139345.1. Taxonomy (NCBI): domain Bacteria; kingdom Pseudomonadati; phylum Pseudomonadota; class Gammaproteobacteria; order Enterobacterales; family Morganellaceae; genus Proteus; species Proteus sp. fly-1067. The sequence continues at coordinate 105,848 of NZ_JBEEUL010000005.1, forward strand.
CTAGCATGGCTCATTTTAAGACGCTGAGCCGGGCTGTTCATTTGTGTTAATGCCTGAGCTAACACTTCGGTTAACATCATGGTCATTAATGAACTACGCGTGTAGTTTGGCGTAAAGACAGGCATACGAAAGTCAGGCTCTAAACGGAATAACGGTTCACCGTGATCGTTAAGCAGATAGGTCATAGGTACAGCAGTTGCCAGAGGCTCTCTGTCTGTTTGACCAAAAGAGCGACTAAAGCGCCAACCTGGAGAATAAGGAGAGTCATCCCATAAATAGCGTTTAGGGCTTGAAATACCCGTTGAGCCTTCAGTTCCTAAGCGTTGCGCTGCCATGCGGTTAGCTTCAGGGCCAACACGACCAATAGTTGGCCACATAAAGGCATTATTTCGACCACTACTGACTGAAAAGTCTTGTTTACCAAATTCCGCTTGTGCAAATTCAACACGGCTTTCAAAAGGTTCGTTGTAGATTTGATAAGGGTGGCTTAAATCACGCAATGTCATTTCATAAAGTTGAGTTAACCCTTTATTATCATTGATATGATCTTCAATTAAGATCCCACATGTACGTGAGTTACCCACATCAAGGATAAGGTCGACTTCAATGGCCGGCTCTTGTGGTTTGGTTTCATTAATTTTGATTTCAGGTAAGTGGAGTTTCTCACCTAATATATTGAGCAAATTGAGATAATGTGCTTGATGTTGAAACTCTTTAAGCGCTTCCTCAAGTTCATCGTGATATATCTTAGTGACCGCCAGCGCTCTTTCACTAAAGACTTCCTTTAACCAACCATCAATCCACGGTGTTTCAAGGAAATTTTCTACCTCATAACCTAGATAGGCTAGTGCAAAAGCAACACCAGAGCGAACATCTTCTTCGTTTGGTGCTAGATAAGCCGTATTGGTGCGATTGGGTTCAATACGAGTATCAAAAGCCACGACAATGCGATGCGTATGCCCGTCTTCATCTGGCTCTGGCAGTTGGTGAAACATCATTCTCACCCAGTTATCAGGGCCTTGAGAGAATGAACGAGGCGGATTAAAGCGGAAAAATGGCACTGGCAACCAAGTGTCATTGAGTAAATTTAATGATTCATCAAGAGAGAAGCTAAATTCTGCTTCTCTCGGTGTTTGTGGTTGATTTTTCGGCGCTGGGTAAAGATAGTTATCGTCTCGCTCATTGTAGATGAGTCGCATTAACGGACCGTTTTCACCTTTTTTAACAAACTCACCGTACTCTTTGCGCTGTGGTAGCGTAAAACCAAAATCCAGAAACTGAATATTGCTGTCACGGATAAGGGTTATTTTATCTTTATAATCGGTCAGTGGCGCTAACATGAATTAATTATTCTCCCGCTTCATTGATAATGGGAATGGCTGACTGTTCTCATATTTCCCTTGGCAATCAGCAATATTTTGGCTTCCTGGTTGGCAAATAATGTTTGGCATCAAATAGTTTGAACCATCACTACACAGAGCCTGGCCTTGGTTATTTATATTCAGCCCACCTTGATTGACGGCTGCGTTAACAGGGGCTTTACAGGTCACCCCATCACTGCGTGTCATTACGACTTGTCCTTTGCCATTATCTAATTGATAGTTCAGGCTCAGTGGTTTACCTGTTTTTTGATCTTGAATACCTGCACCTGCTTTCCATTGGCCATTAAGGAATTGGGTTGAGCCGTTAGCTAGCGCATTTGCAGGAATAGTCAGTGGTGTTGTGTTATCAGCAGTGGCTGGTGGTGTGACATCTGGTGGCGCATTAGGATCAACCGGAGGAATCGCAGTATTGTTCTCATTTCCTGCATTTTGAGGAGTATCTGTTTTCGGTTGCTCATTTTGTGTTGCGGGATCAACGGGAGACACATTCGGTTGTTGCGCATCGTCGGGCGCTACTCCTTCAGGTAAAGCACCTTGGTTATTGTCTATTTGAGGATCAACCACCGGTAAACCTGTATTAGGATCAATTACTGCGCCGTTCCCATCAGTGGCATTAATCACATTTCCATTTGCATCGACGGTGCCTAATGTTCCTGTGTGAACGGTGCCTGTTGGTACGCCAACTGTATGCCCATTAGTAACCACAGTGGGGACTCTTGGCTTTTCAAGCGTAGGATCAGGTAATTTAGGCGCTTCAATATCGGGTGTTTTAATATCGATTGTCGGTAATGTGGGTGTTGAGAAACAGCCTCTTAAGAAGAAAATAGCGAGTAGAAGTAATAATAAAGGTAACAGCCACCATAAAAAACGCCACCAAGGGCGCTTTGTATCAGTAATGATGACTTTTTCTTGTACGGGTGGAACGGCTGTTGATGTTGGTGCGATTGGCGCAACAATAGGTTTTAAGCAAGCAACAGGGTCAACTCTTAGTTGTTGATTGGCGCTGACAAATCCCCAAAAGGTAATAATCGGTTGGCCATCAACAATAAAAATATGGTTTTCGTCAGGAAATTGGATTGTCTTACTGAGGAGTGCGCCAAAAAGCTGACTTTCTTTATTTCCAGCTCTTTGCTGTTCTTGTTCGCTAAAGGCGATTAAATCATCTTGATTTTTTTTCAGCACAGCATAAGCGGCAGTACGCTCTTCTTCTGAAGCCGCAGACCAAGGGATAACAGAGCCGTCAATCGGTGAATACCAATCAATGCGTTCGCCGGTTTCATTCGGCTGAGGAATGGCAAGGCATTGAGAAATATGTACCTTTCCTCTTAAACGCAAAGTTTCACGTAGCTGCAGTGCAGAGATATAAACAGCCTGTCCATTTTCTCCCATAGGGAGGTAACTTTCTAATTTACCACTTCGTAAGAATGCTTTATTCACGACGATCATTCCGCTAGGCAAGATTATCTATGGGTAAGTTGGCTTATCCGTAAATAGGCTTTAAGGCTAAAAATAAAGATATAAAATTTATATACATTTTATATTATCAGAAATTGAGTGTCTATCTAGCGGATTATTTAGGGTTAATTAACTGATTATTATTAAAGACTTTTTTATTTTTCTTGAGTAAAAGAGGAATATTGAGATAACGATTATGTTAATTAAATAATGACGTTACAGGTTGCGCTATATTTTCTTAAATATATGGATAAAATCACCGATATATTGATTTTTACATTAAAAAATAATGAAATGGGAGAAAAAAAAGACAAAATATAAAAAGGTAAACCATCAGGTAACATCTGGTCGTTGTGATAGTAATCACAAAATAGGTTTATTCTTAATAATGAGTGAATAAGAAAAGAAACAAAAATAATCAATTAAAGAAGAGTCTTAAATAGATAAGATATAGCACCTACTAGCTTCAATATAATAATAAATTACGCGAAATACGTGAAAAACTTCACCCTCAATGTTGAAACAAAGAGGGTGAAATAAATATTAAAAATAGTAATCAATCATTATTTACAGTTCTTCGGAATATAATCTTCAATTGCTTTTCGAGTCATTAAACTGACTTCATTGGCATTACGCGCAGTGAAGACTTTCCCTCCCGTTGCATTCGCCACACAGTTGCCTGCGCCTGTACCTAAAATATCAACAACGTTAATTACGGCGCGAGGATGAGCTCGTTTTAATGTTCTGGCAGCTGCGCATGGATCTTGATCGCAAGACTCTAAACCGTCAGATAATAAGACAATAATAGTGTCACGATTATTACCTTTGATTAGAGAGCCAGCTCGTTGAATAGATTCGGCTAATGGTGTACCGCTATCAGGTTCAATACGTTTAATGTAGTTAAGCAATTTTGAGCGTTCATTGCCGCCGTAAGCAGGACTTGATTTCACTACACCGCAGTCTGATGCCACAACGGTAGTAATTTTCATATCTGAAGGAATACTATTAATAATCTTTGTCGCTGCATTTCTTGCTACAGTGATTCGACGAGGTTCGGCATCATAGCCCGCGAAGAGCTTTCCTGTGCTTGAAATAAAGTCTAAATCGTCTTCTGTTAAACTCATACTCAGCGCCATTGAGCCTGAAGCATCAAAGATAATAATTACTTGTGGTGCTAGTTCTGGTGGGCGATCAGCTGGACACATTTGTTTTATCTTGCTGGCTAAGCGATTTTCACAGGTTGCATTAGCTGCCTTTTCTGTTACACCCGTTTTTTTTAATTCATCTTGTACACAAGCTTCTAGTGGCGTAAGTTTTTTCACTGGCACAGGTTTTGGCACAGGTTTTGGTTCAGGAATAGGTTCAGGTACTGGAACGGGTTCAGGGATCGGCTCTGGAATAGGTTCTGGTACTGGTTCTGGCTCAGGAATGGGCTCTGGCTCAGGTACGGGTTCTGGTGGTATTACAACGGCAGGTTTTTCTTCCACAACAGGAGGAACGGCCGTGGGATCAAAACACCCTTTTAGCCAAGATGCCAATAAAATTAAAAACAGCAAGAATAAGAAGAGTAATAGCCAACGTAACCAGCGATTGCGTGTTTTGGCTGGCACATCCGCGAGTGCGGCACCCGCAGCTGCGGCACTTGCACCAGCGGTAACTTGTGCAATTGGTGGTGGTAATGGGGTTGTGCGTGGCCACCATGTAATAACAGGTTGCCCATTAATCACATAGACACTTTCGCTATCAGGTAGCGTTGATGCCGTATCTAAAAGATGGCGCTCTTCATCTGTAATTCTGTTTTGCGAAGCTAATAACGCTGTTTGTGTTTTAATATCGTTAAGGCGTTCATCTAAAATACGTCTTATTTCTTGTTGTTCTTGGCCTTGTAACGAGGTCAAAGCAACAGGATTACCAGAAATTGCAGAATACCATTCAATAACGTCATCCGATTTCTTTTCTGGCGTGGCAAATAGTGCTCGATACTTAGTCGGAAAATGTTGTATCAGCAATTGAAGTAACTGCTGTTGATGAGTTAAGGCAAAATCGGCGCGGGAAATATCAGCTGTTAATCGTGAAATTCGATTCATATTTTAGAGAGCCTTTGTGACGGCTATATTCGTTTAAAGAGAGAAATTTAAGATATCAATATTACTGACTATAACGGTTTTATTGAAAAGGTGAAATTAAAGCGTTCATTTTTTTAATCTAAGGCAAAATAAATTTTTATAGTACTTAGGCTTTAGTTTATTGCTAAATTCGCTCAATTTATTTCTCTATTTTAACAGACAAAATAATCTATTTGCTTATTTCTCTTTTTACCCTTTAGGATGACGCCTTTATGTTAAAGGCGAAGATTACAAATCAACTAACTCTCACCATTGAGTGCTGATGAATATTGATATAGCACATAGAGTATCGACGGGTTACAAGGTATGTTACCCACACTATAAAATAGCCAAATCATTCGCTTTTGAGGGAATTTATTTCCCCTCTTTACGTAGATACAACCGTAGGTTTCTGATGACAAATAAAATAAATAATAGCCCATTACTTAATGATGTAACTCGTTACTGGAATATCAGAGCAGAAAGTTATAGTGAATCTAATCAACAAGAATTGCTGAGTGAAAAACAACAAAAATGGCGTCATTTATTATTGGGGCATGTTAAAGAGGGCGAAACTTTAAAAGTACTAGATATTGGAACTGGCCCAGGCTTTTTTGCCATTTTATTAGCGTTATCTGGACATGATGTAACAGCAATTGATGCAACTGAAGGCATGTTGCAGGAAGCCAAACAGAATGCACAAACACATCAGGTAAATATTCAATTTATTCGTGGAGATGTACATCAACTGCCTTTTGCCAATGAGCAGTTTGATCTTGTTGTCAGCCGTAATGTCACTTGGAATTTAAAAGCACCACAAGTGGCGTATTCAGAATGGTTTCGTGTATTAAAGTCGGGCGGTAGTTTAATTAATTTTGATGCTAACTGGTATTTACACCTTTTTGATGAGGCATATTGGCAAGGTTTTGTGGCAGATAGAGCTCGTTCAATAGAAGAACAAGTTGAAGATCACTATGTAAATACTGATACAAAAGAGATGGAGCGAATTGCACGCCAACTTCCATTGAGTCAAATAAAACGTCCTCAATGGGACATTAATACCTTGCTAGAGATTGGTTTTAATCGATACATGATAGACACTCGCATTGGTGATTTTGTGTGGAATGAAGAAGAAAAAATTAATTATGGATCAACACCGATGTTTATGATCCACGCACAAAAAACAACATATAAATAATGAAAGGAGAATAACGTGAAGCCTTTATTTTCGGTGATCCCAACCCTGTTATTAACACTTGCATGTGTATTTCCAGCACTTGCAGATAAAAGCAATAACATATTGGATTATGCCAGCACAAAAGATATTCGTGATATTAACCCTCATCTCTACTCTGGTGAGATGGCCGCTCAAAACATGGTATTTGAATCCCTTGTATTAAATACCGAAAAAGGTGTTGCACCTTATTTAGCTCAGCGTTGGGATATTTCCCCTGACGGCAAAAGTTATACCTTTTATTTACGCCATGATGTGACCTTTAGTGATGGCGAACCGTTTAATGCCAAAGCCGTAAAATTAAATATTGAAGCTGTATTAGATAACTATGAACGACATGCGTGGCTAGAGTTAGTTCGTCAAATTGATAGCGTTGAAGTTGTTGATGAATTTACCGTTAAATTAAATTTAAAAAACCCTTACTACCCAACATTAACTGAATTAGGTTTAACTCGCCCATTCCGCTTTATTTCGCCAAATTCATTTATTAATGGCAAAACAAAAACAGGCGTTGCGAACTATATTGGTACGGGGCCTTGGGTATTAACTGAACATAAAAAAGACCAATACGCAGAGTTTAAAGTTAACCCAAATTATTGGGGAGAAAAACCTGTATTAAATGGGGTAATGTGGCGAGTGATCCCAGACCGACAAACGATGCTACTTTCTCTACAAAAGGGAGATATTCAGCTTATATTTGGTGCTGATGGTGACATGTTAGATATGGATTCATTTGAAGCCCTTATGGCATCAGATAAATTTAAAACTGAAATGAGCGCTCCAATTGCGTCTCGTGCTATTGTGCTAAACAGTAGTCGTCCAATGACATCAAACCAACATGTTCGCCAAGCATTGCAATATGCAGTCGATAAAGAGGGAATTGCACAAGGTATTTTAGCGGGCAGTGAAAGAGTCGCAGATACCTTAATGGCGCGCAGTGTGCCTTATTGTGATTTTAGCTCGCCAATCTATGCTTATCAGCCGGCAAAAGCGGTTGAATTATTAGAGGCCGCGGGCTGGGTATTACCAAAAGGTGAGACTATCCGTCAAAAAGATGGTCAGAAACTACAATTATTGCTCTCTTATAATGTAAATAACGCAGTAGAAAAAGAAATTGCCGAACTCATTCAAGATGATTTTAAAAAGATTGGTGTTGGTCTGACGATTTTAGGTGAAGAAAAACAAGCTTATTTAGATAGACAAAAAAATGGTGATTTTGATTTACAATATTCGCTTTCATGGGGAACACCTTATGATCCCGCTTCCTTTGTTTCATCTTTTAGAATACCCGCTCATGCGGATTACCAAGGACAAAAAGGATTAGCGAATAAAGCACAATTAGATGCCATGATTGGTGAGCTATTAATTACACCTGATGAAACGCGACGTCAGGCATTATATAAAACCTTATTTACGTCATTAGCTGATCAAGCTGTCTATATCCCATTAACCTATTCTCGTACTAAGGCTATCCACCGAAGTGAATTAGAAAATGTTGGCTTTAATCCGTCTCAATATGAAATACCGTTTGAAAAAATGCATTTTAAGCCGTAGTTAAAACGCTAACTTAGATATGTGTGGCACCTTACATGAAAGTGTCACACTAATTAAACTTTATGCTACGTTATATATTTTGGAGAGTGTTGGCGATATTTCCGCTGGCACTGATGATTTCATTTATTGCTTTTATTCTGTTGGAATTAGCGCCGTCTGATCCTGCGGAAGTCGCATTACGTGTTAATGAAATTGTTCCAACCCCTGAAGCCATTGAGGGTATGCGTCATGAGTTAGGTTTAGATAAACCTTTCTTTACCCGTTATTTTTTATGGTTAATAGCAGGGTTCCAGCTTGATTTTGGTACTTCTTTTCTTACCAGAACCCCAGTTATTCAAGAGATGCTAAGAGCATTACCTCCAACGCTTTGGTTGGCTTCAACAGCCTTATTTTTTACGATTGTTTTGGCACTGCCTTTAGCATTGTGGTGTGTGGTTAAACCCCAAAGTTTTACAGATAAAAGCATTCGTTTTATTGTCTTTATTCTAACGGCTATACCGAATTATTGGCTGGGATTGCTATTGATTTGGGGAGTCGCTGTTTATTTAAATTGGCTCCCTGTCAGTGGAATGTTATCACCACAATCTGTTATTTTGCCTGCATTGGCGCTTTCTTTAGGATATATCGGTACTTATTTACGGCTGTTAAGAGGTGCGATGTTAAATCAATGGCATCAACCTTATGTCTTTTATGCCAAAGCTCGCGGATTACCGGATAACCTTATTTTACGTCGCCATATTTTACGTAATTCGTTGTATTCCAGTTTAACGGCATTGGGTATGAGTATTCCAAAGCTTATTGCCGGTACAGTCGTGATTGAAAATATTTTTGCATGGCCGGGAATTGGGCGACTATGTATCAGTGCTATATTTGGTCGTGATTATCCGATGATACAGGCCTATATTTTATTGATGTCATTGCTATTTCTCTTTTTTAACTTTTTGATGGACGTCATTCAGATGATGGCTGATCCGCGGTTAAGGAGATAATCATGTGGCAACTGTTTTGGCAACGACTTGCAAAAGACAAAAGTGCACAATTGTGTTTATTGGTGATCTCTATTGTGGTTATTGCAGGAATATTGGCTCCTTGGTTAGCACCGCATGATCCCTCTTTAACTTCAATACGTTTGAAATTTAAGCCTATGAGTTTTGATTATCCATTAGGTACGGATAATTTAGGGCGCTGTATCTTTTCAAGATTATTGTTTGGTGTAAGAACGACGGTATTTTATGCCTTATTAGCCATGAGCGTGACATTAATTATTGGCTGGTTAATGGGCATGTTAGCTGGTTTTTTCCATGGAAAAACAGACACCTTGATTATGCGATTATGTGATGTGGTTTTGTCATTTCCTGCAGAAATTATGATCTTAGCATTAGTGGGAATAATGGGGCCGGGTATTGGTAATATCTTAATTGCCGTTATTTTAGTGAAATGGGCGTGGTATGCCAGAATGATCAGAGGGGTTGTTCGCCAATATTCCCATCGTAATTACATTGCATATGCACAGGTGATTGGTGCACCTTCTCACCATATTTTACGACGTCATTTATTACCCGTTACCTTTGCTGAAACTATTGTCTTAGCATCAACCGATATCGGTAGTGTTATTTTAATGATCTCGGCGCTCTCTTTTCTAGGATTAGGTGTACAACCACCGACGCCAGAATGGGGAAATATGCTTAGTGAAGCAAAAAATGTCATGGTATTACACCCAGAGCAAATGTTACCCGCAGGCATTGCAATTACCCTTGTTGTTACCGCATTTAATTTTTGGGGTGATTTTTTACGTGATGTGTTTGATCCGGATAATCGCCAGTCAGTAGGAGAAAAGCATGAACAACTTACTGACACTTGAGCATGTTTCTATTACTCATCAAGAAAGCGGAAAAAAGCTGATTGATAATGTCTCTTTCTCGATAAAGCAAGGACGTACATTAGCGATTGTCGGAGAAAGTGGTAGTGGAAAAAGTGTCATTAGTAAAGCCATTATGGGATTACTGCCTGAACAATTAGTCATGTCAGGGGAGATTTTCTTTGATGGAAAGAAAATTAGTGGTGAGGCATTTTCTCAACGTCGAGCTTTATTGGGAACATCTTTAGGCTTGATTGTTCAAAATGGCATGAGTGCGTTTGATCCTTTGATGAAAATAGGCAAGCAAATTAGCCAAACTTTAATCTACCATTTTTCCTATTCTAAAAAGCAAGCTGTAGAAGAAACTGAGTTAGCATTATCTCATGTATTTCCTCATCAATTTCAATCTATTATGCAAGCATTTCCTCATCAATTAAGTGGTGGACAATTACAACGTGTGATGATTGCGATTGCACTTGCCTTATCACCGAAACTATTAATTGCAGATGAGCCGACAACGGCACTTGATGCACCTCTTCGTCGAGAGATTTTAAAATTGCTCCAGCATGTCGTAACGACTCACCACTCAACACTGATTTTTATTTCCCATGACTTAGGGCTCGTTAATGAAATTGCTGATGATATTGTCGTGATGCTAGGGGGGGAAATGGTTGAGTTTGGTGATAAAACAACCGTTTTAACATCTCCAACGCAGGAATATACGCGTTATTTAATAAATGCACGGCGACAGCTTTCATTACGTTTCGAGCAATTGATTAATAAAAAAACATATTAATATCATCATAATAAAAGAGACGCTATGTTATTAAACGTTGAGAATATCAGTAAGTTTTATACTCAAAGAAATAACACTTTATTCGGTGAAAAAGTGAAGGTCATTGACGCTCTTTCGTTTAATATCAATACCCAAGAAACTTTTGGTTTAGTGGGGGAAAGTGGCAGTGGTAAAAGCACCTTAGCACGTTTAATTTGTGGATTAGAATTACCAGATAGTGGCGCTATCTATTTGAATAATAAATCAGTGACAAAACGACTTCATCGTCAAGGTATTATTAGTATTGTTTTCCAAGATTATACAACATCCGTTAATCCCACATTAACGGTTGGCGAAATTATTGCTGAGCCAGTAAAAATAGTGGCTCCAAGTATTCATCATCAGGCATTAGAAAAGCTTATTTTTGCTTTTTTAGATAAAGTAGGATTACCTAAAAATTGTTATAAACGTTATATCTATGAACTGTCAGGTGGGCAGGCACAACGCGTATGTTTATGTCGTGCATTAGCCTCTTACCCTAAATTAATTGTATTAGATGAAGCGATTAGTTCGTTAGATATTCCTACTCAAGTACAGATATTAGATTTATTAAAACAGTTAAAAGATGAATTCCAATTATCTTATCTTTTTATTAGTCATGATATTCAAACAGTTGCTTACTTTTGCGATAAAGTCATGTTCTTTTTACAAGGTAAGAAGATTGAATTATGTGAGATAAATAACTTAGGTAATGTTACGCATGATTATTCTAAAAAACTTATTCAATCTGTTATCTAATTAATAAACAGCAATAATTTTAAGTATTGCTGTTTGCTGAATTTAATCTATTTAGAGATTATTCATTAAGTGTTCTTGAACGGCTTTTGCATCATTTGAGGCATTGAAATCAATACCGAAATTTAGCATACCTTCTTTGAGTTCAATACGACGAGGCGTTGCCTTAGTACAGGTAATATTCTGTATTTTTTCTTTTACTGTTTCTTGTGCAATTTTAGAGCTTTCACAGGTATTTATGACACCTTTTAGTCCCTCACTACAATAACTATCAATCCCTGTTGTTTTTAAATCATCAGCAGTAAATGCAGACCAATCAAAAGCAACTTTTATATTGGTATCACAGCTTTTATTTAAATCAACAACACGAGATTGAATATTATCTTCAAATTTTTGGTGTAATTCTTTTTCTGCTAATGTTGCTGAAAAAGCAGAAGAAGAAATAAGTAGTAGAGAGAGACTGACAGCAATATTTTTCAACATGATAAAATGCTCCAAAAATGAATGTATAAATTTAAATTAACTTATTAAAAATAAAACAATGGGAAGTTATAACAATAGGAAGATGATTATTTTTAGTGTATTACTCTTTTTTGAATAATATTTTTAATAATTAGTGAGATACCTTTTAATAAAATCATTTTATGATAAGCCAATTAATATTTTTATACGTATTTTTACTCGGACATTAATTAAATGTTCGTAATATTTATAACGAACATAATCGATTCAGTATTTCATTTTAATTGTCAATAAAGTGAAATAAATAAATTATCATTAAAATCAATCAATTAAATTATTGATGTAGATCTGCATCACAAACCAATCTTATTGTGATTGTTTTTTCATCATGCTCGAATTAACTTGCTAACTCGAAGTAGCAAAAATTAGCATAGCGTTAGCAAATGATGAGGGTTCGCATGGAACAACAATATTTTATTGGCGTTGATGTTGGCTCAGCCAGTGTCCGTGCAGCGGTATTTGATAGCAATGGAAAGCGTTTAGGCTTTTCTGTACGCCCTATTGCTCAATTCCGTCCTAAAACGGATTTCGTTGAGCAATCGTCCACCGATATTTGGCAGCAGGTTTGCACTACCGTAAAAGAGTCGGTGGCGTTATCTGCTATTGATCCTATCCATGTGAAATCTATTGGTTTTGATGCCACTTGTTCTTTAGTCGCTGTGGATAAAGAAGGTAAAGGACTTTCGGTTTCGCCAAGCGGTAACGCTGAACAAGATATCATTATGTGGATGGATCATCGGGCCGTACAAGAAACAGTCACCATCAATCTGACCAATGATCCTTCACTGCGATATGTCGGTGGTGAAGTGAGTATTGAAATGGAATTGCCAAAAATTCTGTGGTTAAAAAATCATTACCCAGAGCGTTATCAAGAAGTATGGCGATTCTTTGATTTAGCTGACTTTTTAGTTTGGAAAGCAACATCAGGAGATGTGGCAAGTACCTGTACATTAACCTGTAAATGGAACTATTTAGCACATCAGGGACAATTTAGTGAGAGTTTGTTAGCCGATGTAGGTTTGGATGAATTATTAGAAAAAGTACCACAAACCATTCTGGCATTAGGTGAACAAGCGGGTTGTTTAGATGAATCGGTTGCCAATGCGTTTGGCTTGCACACGGGTGTCATTGTTGCTTCAGGCATTATTGATGCACATGCGGGTGGTTTGGCATTAACGGCATCACAACCTGAAGGGAGTTTGGCAATTATCAGCGGTACGTCTAACTGTCACATGATTGTGAGCCAATATCCCATTATGGTACCCGGTGTTTGGGGACCTTACTTTGGCGCGATGTTACCCGAATTATGGCTAAACGAAGGTGGTCAAAGTGCTGCTGGTGCGTTAGTTGAATGGTCTATCCGCCGTCATGAGTCATGGGCTGAATTAGAGCAAGAAGCGAATGAAAAAGGCGTTAACTACTATGCCTTATTAAACGAAGCTGTCGCTGAATTGGAAGAGAATGAACAATACCCAACCACACAGTTTCATGTTTTAGCAGATCATCATGGTAATCGTTCTCCGCGCGCCAATCCTGCTGCAAAAGGCATGGTAAGCGGGTTAACGCTGGAAAGTGGTCGTGTTGCATTGGCGCGATATTATCTGGCGACACTGCAATCTATTGCTTATGGCACACGCCATATTATCGACACACTTGAAGATGCTGGGCATCAAATCAATCGCATCGTGATGTGCGGTGGCGCGACGAAAAATCCATTGTGGTTACGCGAATATGCCAATGCGACAGGCCGTGAAATTCATTTAGCACAAGAAGAAGATGCCGTGAATTTAGGGGCCGCATTACTAGGTGCTGTAGCCAGTAAAGCCTTTGATGATTTCTCAAAAGCTGCCAGTGCAATGGTGAGAGAAGGTGGCATTATCACACCAGATAGCGACACGTTCGCCTTCCATCAAGCTAAATATCAAGTTTATTTGCAGATGTATCAAGATCAGCAGCGTTATAACGAAATGATGTCAGATTGTTGACCTCTAATTTTTCCGATTATGAACCAAGTTTACCTTACCAGGGATATCTTATGTTGAACTTAAATCTACCAAAATTACCGACAACCATCACAGCAGGTCAGAAAGAGATCTTGATGGTCACTAACGCAGACTTACGTGAGCCTGCAAACGTAACGTGCTGGCCTGTACAGAAAAAATTTGAAGATAAACTGGCCGCGGCATTAGAAGCCCAAGGTTACAAAATGAAGCGTGCTCATGAAATTAATGAAGCTCGCGGTCATGGTTTTATCAGTAGTCAACGTGAAGGTTGTGACATGTTTGCCGCTATCGATCCTGATGCACCGGTTATCGTGTTATTAACAGCATGGCAATATTCGCACCATATTGCCTCTTCATTAGCACACCATCGTGGTCCTATTTTACTGCTGGCTAACTTTGATGGTACATGGCCAGGTCTGGTAGGAATGTTGTGTTTAGCAGGAACGATGACCAGTTTAGGTAAAAATTATTCACGTTTATGGTCAGAAGAGTTTGATGATGAATTCTTTGTAGATGGCTTAGCCACTTGGTTAAAATATGGCTATGTAAATCATAAGCTTAGCTATCTTACAGATATTGCGCCAACACACAGGGTAATGGCGACAGAAGCTGGCGAAGTGGGTCGTAAAGTCGGCGAATATATAATTAAAAATAAAGAAATAATAGGTTTGTTCGATACATTCTGTATGGGAATGATTAACGGGGTCTTCCCACAACAGGCCATGATCAATATTGGTATGCCAATTGAATCCCTTTCTCAATCTGCGTTACTGGTCGAAATGGCAAAAGTACCAACAGAATTAAGAGAGGAATGTTTACAGTGGTACGAAGATAACGGAATGACGTTTATGTTTGGTCAAGATGACAAAACTGAACTCACTCGTGAACAGGTAATGGAGCAGTGCGCCATGATGATTGCAATGGCGCGTTTCGTAAAACGTTTTGGTTTAACTGCGGTGGGTGTGCAATATCAGCAGGGCTTAAAAGATTGTTGTCCAGCGTCTGACTTTGCCGAAGGTGCTATTGGTTCAACAGCACGTTTCCCACTACCAGATGAAAACGGTGAGATTATCTGCCCTAACACGCCAATTCCTTGTATCAATGAAGTAGATATGGGGACGGCTATTCCTCAAACGATGTTATGGCGTTTATTAACATCATTAGGATTACCAGCAGAAACCACATTGCATGATATTCGTTGGGGTAGTGAGTACGAAGGAACATTCTACTGGGATATGGAGATTTCAGGATCGGTTCCTTTTGAACACCTCAAAGGTGGCTTAAAAGGTGCAACAGGTTATCGTCAGCCAGCGATGTTCTTCCCTAAAGGAGGTTCAACTATCGCAGGTCAAGGTAAAGCAGGGCGCTTGTTATGGGGTCGTGCACATTATGAAGGTACTGATGTGATTATGCATATTGGTACGGGTGTGGCGGTAGAATTACCTGAAGCAGAATTTGAACGTCGCCGCAGAGCAACCAACTACGAATGGCCATTATTAAACTGTACGTTAGATGGCGTAACGCGTGATGACCTTATGGCAGGACATCAAAGTAATCACATTACGGTGGCTTACATTGATGAAGATAAATTGGCGTTTGTGCTTAAAGCCTTTGTTGCTCAAGCATTGACTCAAGGTATTCAAGTAAAAGTGGCAGGTGATGCCATTAACCTACTGTAAGGAATTGATGATGAGTCAGCAAAAATACGTCGGTGTTTGGCCTGTTATGTTAACTCCCTTTGATGCCAAAGGGGAGATTGATTGGGCGTCGTTAGAGCGTCTTGTAGACTGGTATATTGATTCTGGTGTACATGGACTCTTTGCTGCTTGCCAATCAAGCGAAATGTTTTATTTAAGTGATGACGAAACTCAAGCACTTACTCGCTTTATCGTTGAAAAAGCAGATGGAAGAGTACCTGTAGTGGCTTCTGGTCATACTGCAACCGCATTAAGTCAGCAAAAAGAACAATTGCAGGCAATGGCAGGTACAGGTGTCGATGGCGTCATTATGATCAGTAATCGCTTAGCGCTTGTTGGTGAGTCAGATGATAAAGCGCTGGAAACACTGCAAGTCTTAACCAATGTGGTACCGAAAGAGATTGATTTAGGTATTTATGAATGTCCTCATCCTTACAAACGCTTGTTATCTGAAGAGATTGTAGAGTGGTGTGCGCAAAGTAATCGCTTTACTTTTATTAAAGATACCTGCTGTTCTTTACCAATGATAGAGCGCCGTTTGGCATTATCAAAAGGAACTCGCTTGCACTTAGCCAATGCGAACAGTCAAACGTTATTAGCATCATTCCAAGCGGGATGTCAGGCATATAGCGGTGTTATGGCTAACTTCCATCCAGAGCTTTATGTTTGGCTTTATGAAAATTGGAAGGATAAACCTGAGCAGGCTGCAGTATTAGCTGATTATTTATCAACAGCAGCAATGACCGAAACACTGGATTATCCAGCATGCGCTAAATATCATCAGCGCCTAATTGGTAACTTCAGCACTCTGGTCTGCCGTTCCCGTAATAGCAGTCAGTTTGAAAACTCATTTTTCCCTTCTGCCGTCAATAGCATGACTGCATTAGGTGAAAACATGAAAAAATGGCTTTCGTTAGATTAATTTAGGACACAGGAGTAGGAATATGCCTTTCGTGATGAAGGAAACCCAGTTTGTGCTTGATAACGCACATTCACTTTTTAATCACTGCCATGCTTCAACGATTGCGCGTGTGCCTAACTCTGAGCGTTTGTTAACCGCTTTTTTTGCTGGTGATAAAGAAGGTAGTGGTAATACTGCTATCTGGCTAGCGATAAAAGAGGGTGAACATTGGCAACACGCTCAACCTGTTGTTAAAAATCCGGGTGTTGCGCACTGGAATCCAGTTTTACATGTTGACCCATCAACAGGTAATATCTGGCTGTTTTATAAAACGGGTCCCGATGTACATAGTTGGACGACCCAATACGTTATCTCGAAGGATGGCGGAAATAGCTGGGGTTTACCGAGTGAATTGGTTTCTGGTGATGTAGCACCTAGAGGTCCTGTGAAGAACAAAGTATTAGTGATGTCGAATGGCGAGTGGCTGGCACCAGGATCGGTTGAGGATGACCAATTCTGGGATTCGTTTGTTGATATATCGAGTGACAACGGTCAGCACTGGTTGCGAGTGGATATTCCGATTGAACACCATAAAGGTGAGCAGGCGGAACATGAAATTTGGCAAGGTTTAAAGGACGATGCCTTATGGGAGACTGATCTACAACGCGTTTTTCAATGGGATGGCGTGATACAGCCAACACTATGGGGATCCCAGCCAGGGCATGTGCATGCCATGATGCGGAGTACGCGCGGTACTATTTATCGTAGCGATTCAACGGATTATGGGCGCAGTTGGTGTCCGGCTTATGCAACAATATTACCAAATAATAATAGCGGCATTGATGTCGTCTCCTTCGCAGATGGTCAACTGGCATTGGTGTATAACCCGAATTCAGGTAACTGGAGCCGTCGTTATCCTATCTCTGTCAGTCTTTCATCCGATAATGGCAGTACTTGGTCTGAACCATTCGATTTACTCGATGGGGAAGGCGAATTTTCATATCCGGCTATTATTGCTGAAAACAATACCCTACACGTGACCTTTACTTGGAATCGAAAAAACATTGTTTATCAGCAATTAATGGCTACTCAATAAAAATGTGGAGAAAGGGTTTTATGAAAAAGAGTCTACTCGCAGCGTTGGCGATTACGATGACACTGGGCATGGGGAATGCAGTTGCCCAACAGTTAACGTATCCTACAAAAAATATTGATGTTGTCATCCCGAAAAATCCGGGCGGTGGTACTGATACTTCTGCTCGCACTATCATTGAATTTGCAAAAGATGTGATGCCAGCTGGACGTATCTTCGTTCCTGTGAATAAGCCTGCTGGTAATGGTTTAACTGGCCTGATTGAAGTTGCTAATGCGCGCCCAGATGGCACAAAATTAGTGATGACAACCGTTGAATTGGCGATGTTCCCACACCAAGGGAAATCACCAGTTACTTATAAAGACTTTACCCCAATCGCAACAACCATTGCCGATCCCGTGGTATTAGTTGTTAATGCCGAATCACCTTACACCACGTTACAAGAGTTTATCGATGGCGCGAAAGCGAACCCGGGTAAACTGAAAGTAGGTAACTCTGGTATGGGTGCTATTTATCACTTAGCTGGTGTTAATATCGAGCGTACTACTGGTACTAAATTTAACCATATCCCTTATAACGAAGGCACCGGTCCTTCAATTGCAGCATTAGTAGGTAATCATATTGATGGCGTATTAACCACACCAGGTGCGGTTAAATCTCAAGTTGATGCGGGTATTTTACGTGTTCTTGGTGTAATGGATGAACGTCGTTTCCCATTATTCCCAGCTGTACCAACTTTCAAAGAAGCACTGAAATTAGACACTAACGTAAAAATGCGTGCTTGGGCTGTATTAGCAACAACCGCTAATGTCCCTGATAACGTGAAGAAAGAGTTAGTGGATGCATTCTCTGAAGTAGTTCAAAAACCTGCATATCAAGAAGCACTGAAAAAACAAGGTATTATGCCTGTATTTATCACTGGTGACGATGCTTACCAAATGATGAAAGAAGACCACGAGATGTATGCTGAGTTAATTTCAACAACCCTGAAAAAATAACTTTTCTATTATTATAAACCACCCTACCTGTTACGGCAGGTAGGGTCGGGGAGATCCCGACATGACAAAAATCAATACAATCATCGGTGCGATTTCAGTGGCTTTCGGGGCACTTATTATCTATCTCTCCCGTGATATGAGCATGTTTGATGATTATGGTGTACCAGGGGAACGTTTTTGGCCTTACGGTTTAGCCATCTTATTTATTTTACTGGGGATTTTTCAATGGATTAGTATTGTGGTTGATAAAATCAAACACGTGCACAAGTCTGTTGACCTAAGTTCTACCGCAGTTAAACGCGCTTATGGTTTAGGCATCTTTATGTTGGTCTATGCCGCGGGCTTACATTTTTTTGGTTTTATTATTCCGTCATTGCTTCTTATCCCGGTCATTATGTGGCTGATGAATGAAAGAAAACCTATCGCGTTGGTCGTTATTCCCATCGTGATGGTCGCCGCCGTTTATGTCTTCTTTGACATTATCTTTAATTCACCTCTGCCAACCTCCGTCTTTTTTGAGTAAGCGGTAAAGGAGCTTTGAGATGGAAATATTAGACGCTTTAATGGTCGTTTTCAGTCTGGAAACGATAACGATGATCCTGTTAGGGGTATTCGCGGGTATTATTATCGGTGCATTACCTGGCTTAACAGTGAATATGGGAATTGCATTGCTACTCCCATTAACATACTCCTTCCAAGGAATGACAGGGATATTACTCCTGCTAGGAATGTATTGTGGTGCCGTTTATGGTGGCTCAATTACCGCGATATTGATTAGTACACCAGGTACTCCGGCCTCTGCTGCAACAGTCTTGGATGGTTATCCAATGGCGAAAAAAGGTGAAGCAGGGCGAGCTCTGGGGTTATCCACAATGGGCTCCATGTTTGGAGGGATCTTTAGTACGATTGCCTTGATTGTGATTGCACCTCAATTGGCAAAAGTGGCAACAGGTTTCTCCGCAGCTGAGTATTTCGCGCTCGCAGTATTTGGCATAAGTATTATTACCAGTGTATCATCGCAATCGATTGTGAAAGGATTAATGGGTGGAGCAATTGGTTTAGCGATTGCGACCATAGGGCTTGATCCGATGACGTCAGGACCTCGTTTTACCTTTGATACCGTTTATTTAATGGGTGGTATTTCGTTTATTCCTATCTTGGTCGGTTTGTTTGCTTTCTCTCAAGGACTTATTAGCTTTGAAGAAGAGTACCGTGAACGTAAGCAGAAGAAGAACGAAAAAATTAACGCACGTATTCACCGAGTCTTACCAACATGGGCTGATTTTAAACGTGTATTACCAACTTATTTTCGTTCATCTGCCATTGGTACAACGATTGGTGCAATTCCGGGAACGGGCGGAGACATTTCATCATTTATCTCTTATAACGAAGCAAAGCGTTGGTCTAAACACCCTGAAGAGTTTGGTCACGGTTCACCAGAAGGTGTTTCTGCGCCAGAAGCGGGTGCAAACTCCGTCACAGGCGGAACTATGGTGCCGTTAATGACCTTAGGTATTCCAGGTGATGGTGCAACCGCCATTATTATGGGTGCGTTTATGGTTCAAGGATTGGCATTGGGGCCTCAGCTCTTTACAGACAATCCCGTTGAAGTAAACAGTATCTTTATTGGCTTGATGATGGCGAATATTTTCCTCGGTATCTTAGGTTTCTTATGTATGAAACTCTTTGTTCGAGTGATGGATGTGCCACGCCGTGTATTAGTGCCTATTATCTTTGTATTGTGTAGTGTAGGTGCTTATTCTGTAAACCATAGCATCATTGATGTGTTTGTAATGATGGGGGCGGGATTGTTAGCTTATATTATGATAAAGCTCGACTTTTCCATGTCTCCTGTAGTTATCGGGATTATTTTAGGACCGATGGCTGAATCAAACTTACGTCGTGCTTTAATGATGTCTCAGGGCGACTTATCAATTCTGTATACTCGCCCAATTACAGCGACATTCTTAGGTATTGCGATACTGACGTTGATCCTACCAATTATAGGGCCTTCGTTAAAAGCAATGTGGAAGAAATGCCGAGCTAAGCCTGCTCAGTAAAGGTTAACTGGTCCTCATCATTACGATGAGGACCATATCAATGATGGAATATTAATGGCAAAAACAGTTGAACAGATTGCAAATGACCTGAATTTGTCTATTACCACAGTCAGATTGGTATTAAATGGCAAAGGTGATCAATACCGGATCAGTGCAAAAACACAAAAAAAGATAGCAGACTATGTTGAGGTGTTTGGTTATACCGTCAATCATGCGGCAAGAAGCTTAAAGCTGAATAAAACAGATACCTACGGATTGGTTATTCCTCGTCTTTCTAACCCGTTTTTTGCTGCTTTGGCTGAAAAATTAGAAATGCATTGTCACCAAATTGGTTGTCAGCTAACAATTAGCTGTACCTATGGTGATATCAAAAATGAAAATAAACTTGTTAAATCAATGGATGAACGCAATGTTGATGGCATTTTTATTGTTTCATCCAGCCGAAAAAATCAGTTACACCATGTGAAACACCGCCAAAAACCCCTCGTTTTCTTAGATAGAGATTTTTCTGTGAGTGATGCTATTTGTGTAGCATCAGATAACTGCGACAGTGGGGCTCAACTGACAAGAGCAATGATAAAGCTAGATGCGCCAATCCATTTTTTTGCGGGAGATGCGTTATTGCCTACGATTGCAGCGCGCTTACGAGGTTATGTACAAGCGATAAAAGGGCATTATGGCGATGATAGCCGTGTAACGGTCTCTTATGCAGAACATAATACGACCAAAGATGGCGAACAAATGATGAAACAGTATTTAGAGCAACATCAGAAAATACCGACTCATTTTATTGCCTCATCACTGCCTATTCTTGAAGGTCTATTGAGCGTTATTCGTCAACACGAAGGTGTTATTCCTGCTCACCTCCATATTGGTACATTCGATGATCATGTGATGTTGAGCTTTTTACCTAATAACGTGTGGTCAATGAAGCAAAATGAGGCTTTATTGGTCGAAAAAGCCTTTGAAATCATGTCTGCAAAGATAGCAGGCACCACAGTTAAATCCCCTGCATTAATAAAAACACAGCTTATCGAGCGCCTAATTTCTACCCAGTGAGTCAATTAAATCGCTTATTCGCCTCACTTTGTGAGTAGATTAGCAAGATTAATTGACTCATCACTGTATAAATAAAACACAATAGGAACATTAGTCTGCTCGTTTTATTGTTATTCTTTTTTTTACTTTTATAAATGCGCGCTACTCTATTGATAGAGCTTTAACAAAAATAAGGGCTCTTGATTATCTGCGATCAGAGGCTCATAATTTAAGCGGATAGTTCCATTTTATTAATATAAAAGGATATTAAAGAAAGATGAACGATGATGTTGACCGATGTCCTGAGTGTGAAGTAAGGGCATATTATACGAATGATTTTGTTCGTGTTTATCAAGCCTATTCTAATACTATTGCTCAGAGCGCAGTCGCAAACGGAACATTTGTTTCGCCCCCTTTTAGTATGACCCGTATGACTTGGGTAAAACCTTCCTTTCTTTGGATGATGTACCGTTCTGGTTGGGGACGTAAAGACGCTAATCAAGCTTCTATTCTTGCGGTTGATATTACGCATGAAGGCTTTCAAGAGATGCTGACTCAAGGAGTTGTGAGTCATTTTGACCCAGACCGCTATACTAGCGCTGAAGCTTGGAAAGAAGCGTCAGAAACCAGTAATATCCGCATTCAGTGGGATCCTGAACGTGATATTTATCTTAATCGACTCAGTTATCGCACCATCCAAATTGGTTTGCGAAATCAAGCAGTTGAAAAATATTGTAAAGAGTGGATTGTGAATATTACGGATATTACCGATAAGGTACATAAAATAGATGCTTGTATTGCTAATGGTGATCTCGATACCGCATACAGCCTATTGCCAGCAGAAAAACCATATCACTTTGGTGAATAATTCATCAGAATGTCACCCCGCTTTATTGGCGGGGTAATTGTGTCAATTCATGCTCTAACAAGTTCAGGACGAACACCCAGCGTGTGGCAAATAGCATAAGTTAATTCTGAACGATTAAGCGTATAAAAGTGAAAATCTTTTACCCCTTCACGACTTAAAATTTTCACCATATCAATTGCAATTGAGGCACCTACTAGACTACGGGTTTCAGGATCATTCTCCAATCCATCAAACATTTTATTCATCCATCCCGGAATTTTTACATTGGTTAAACCCGCAAAGCGTTTTAGCTGTTTAAAATTAGTTACAGGCAGAATACCTGGTACAATTTCCACATCAATCCCTGTTGAAACACAGCGATCACGAAAACGTAAGTAACTTTCTACATCAAAGAAAAACTGAGTGATGGCACGATTTGCTCCCGCATCGACTTTTCTTTTTAAATTGATTAAATCTGCTTGCGCACTTTTGGCTTCAGGATGCACTTCAGGATAAGCCGCCACAGAAATATCAAAATCGCCCACCCCTTTAAGTAAATGCACTAAGTCAGTGGCGTACATTTCTGGCTTTTGTGTGTTATCGGGCAAGTCTCCGCGTAAAGCGACAATATGACGAATACCACTTTGCCAATAATCTTGTGCGATATGCTGGAGTTCTTCACGGCTTGCATCAACACAAGTTAAGTGTGGTGCTGCTTCTAATCCTGTGCGTTCTTTTATTCCTTTAATAATAGAGTGTGTTCTATCACGCTCTCCTGAGTTTGCACCATAAGTCACAGAAACAAAGCTCGGTTTTAAGGTATTTAAACGCGCAAGAGATTGCCAAAGGATATTTTCCATCTCTTCGGTACGAGGAGGAAAAAATTCAAATGAAACTTGGATCTGGCCATCAAGTTCAGCAAGATTTTGGTTTAGCGCTTCATGTTGGCTTGCGTGATAAAAGCTCATACCTGTACCTCATCAATCGTGTCACTGTGTTGTTATTTTTATTTAAGTATCACTACTTATTTACCCATCTAACCATTTAGACGTCTAGATGTAGATTCTCTTAATTAGGTTATTTAGTCAACAACTATTCGCCCTATTTTTGATGAGGATAATTCAATCAAAAGGAGAGGGAATTTCATGTTGAAAGCGACTCTATGATGAAAGTGAGTATATTGAGGGGTTAATTTTCTCATTTTTCTTCTACAATAAAACTAACTAACGTATTGATGGGAGGCGAAATGATCACCTGTAAACGTGTTTATGATGATAAAGATGGTGAGCATGAAGGTTATCGTGTGTTAGTCGATAGGCTCTGGCCAAGAGGGGTGAAAAAGACAGATTTTCATTATGATGAATGGAATAAAGGTGTTGCGCCTTCGACTGAATTGCGAAAATGGTTTCATGGAGGCGGCGGTGATTTTGCTGAATTCACACAACGTTATCTCCAAGAATTAATGGCGGCACCAGAACATTGGCAATCGCTTGTTGCGATAGCAAAAGAGAAGCCTTTGGTATTACTTTATTCAGGAAAAGATGAGCAACAAAACAATGCTACCGTGTTAAAAGCCTTTCTAGAAAAACAGCTTAAATAGCGGTTAATTTAGGGTGTTTTGATGATTTTGATATGAAAAAAGCAAAAAAAAGTGGCGCGGTATTAGGCGCCACAAAAATTGCTAATAAAAACATCGAACAGAGTCAGAGAATAGTATGACTACTCTTATGAATTTTGAGTATTTGCTGCTAACCATTGGGCAATACGTTGTTTTTGTTCGTCATTTAGCCACATGCCGAGTTTAGTACGACGCCAAATAGCATCATCCACTTCAATAACCCACTCATGTTTTACTAAATAACGTAATTCTGCTTCATACAGATTATGACCGAAGTTTTCACCCATGCCTGCTAAATCAGTAATGCCTTCAAGCAGTAATTCGGTGTTGCTACCATAAGTACGGGCAAAACGCAGTGCCAGTGCTTCTGGTAACCAAGGATGACGTTGGCGAATTAAACGTGAATAACCATCACGATCACAACCTTCTAAATTACCGCCTGGTAATTGACCATTTTTAGTCCACGGTTTACCCATGTTAGGGAAGTAAGCAACAAGTTTATCAACAGCGTGCTCACCTAATTTACGATAAGTCGTTAATTTACCACCAAATACAGATAACAGTGGTGTTTGACCATTATCATCATGAACATCTAAGGTGTAGTCACGGGTAATTGCTTGTGGTGAATCTGATTCATCGTCACATAATGGACGTACGCCAGAGTAATCCCATACCACATCTTCTTTAGTTAACTGCTTTTTAAAGTGATCGTTATAGACTTTCAGTAAATACTGAATTTCGTTGTCATCGATAGCGACATCTTTAGGATCGCCTTTATATTCAACATCCGTAGTACCAATGATAGAGAACTCATCCATCCAAGGAATAACGAAAACAATACGGTTATCTTCGTTTTGTAAAATATAAGCTTGTGGTTCGTTATGAGCACGAGGAATAACGATATGGCTACCTTTAATTAAACGGATACCATAAGGTGATTTCAGTTTTAAGCCTTCATCAAATAAGGTTTTAACCCAAGGACCTGCTGCGTTTACTAAGGCTTTAGCTTGGTAGAGCGATGTTTCACCTGTGCGTAAATCTTTTGCTTCTACCATCCATAAATTATTTTCACGCCAAGCGCGGGTGACTTTTGTGCGTGTGCGCACTTCACCACCACGACGGACGATTTCTTGTGCGTTGAGTACCACTAAACGTGCATCATCAACCCAACAGTCTGAATATTCAAAACCGCGTGTTAATTCTGGTTTTAAAACAGAGTTTGCACCAAATTTAATACCTTTACTGCTTGGTAGGCTTACTCGTTTTCCTAAATGATCATAAAGGAACAGACCAATACGGATCATCCAAGCTGGGCGTAAGTGTGGTTGGTGTGGTAGGCGAAAGCGCATTGGAAATGCGATATGTGGCGCTAAGCGTAATAACACTTCACGCTCTGCCAATGCTTCGCTTACTAAGCGGAATTCGTAGTGTTCTAGATAACGTAAGCCACCATGAATAAGTTTAGAGCTCGCGGAAGATGTCGCACTTGCTAAGTCTTGAGCTTCCAGCATAAGTACTGAAAGGCCTCGGCCAGCTGCATCCGCCGCAATTCCAGCGCCGTTTATTCCGCCGCCGATGACAATCAAGTCTTGAGTTTTCATAACATCCTCCTACGAATGCGCGAAACAATTCTTTAATGTTCGTTTTCGCTCATAATTGTAATGAAGTTTGATGAAAATGCCAACTATATAACTGATAAAAAACATAACCGCGTGATATGGATAACAATTTATTATCATATCCACATAATTTGTGGGCTTATTGAAAATAAGCAACATTGTTAATGTATTAATAAAAAAGAGAAGAAATAGAAGGAGTTAATTGAGTTTGATGGCGAATTGATAAAAAAAAGTACCTAAAAAGGTACTTTTCGAGGGAGTTTATTCAATTAACATAATTCGAGTTGAACGTTGTGTTGTTCAACAATTTTTTGTATCCCCGCTGGTGGTTCTTGATCGGTAAATAAGTAATCGATCAGATTCATATTGCCTAAATTTACCATCGCATTACGACCAAACTTAGAATGGTCAGTCACTAACATAACACAGCGCGAGTTTTCGATAATTGCGCGTTTAGTGCGAACTTCGTGGTAATCAAACTCAAGCAATGAGCCATCCATATCAATACCACTTATCCCTAAAATACCGTAATCAAGACGGAATTGAGAGATAAAATCAAGTGTAGCTTCACCGACAATCCCTCCATCTCGTGTACGCACTTCACCACCTGCAAGGATCAAACGAAAGTCTTCTTTGCCCATCAGTAATGTTGCTACATTAAGGTTGTTAGTTACTATACGGAGGTTCTTATGGTTAATAAGTGCATGTGCTACGGCTTCAGGCGTTGTACCAATATCAATAAATAGTGTTGCACCATCAGGAATTAAACTCGCCACGCGTTGCGCAATCCGTGATTTTTCATCAGACCACATAATTTTACGATCATGATAAGCGGTATTCACAGAACTTGAAGGTAATGCGGCACCACCGTGATGACGTTGGATTTTGTTCTTTTCCGCTAATTCATTTAAATCACGTCGGATGGTCTGTGGGCTGACTTCAAAATGTTCCACCAACTCTTCAGTGCTGACATAGCCCTGTAGGCGTACCAGTTCAATGATGGCATCATGTCGTTGCGTTTGCTTCACAGGTGTCCCCTAATGTTAAAAATATCATGTTAATTTTATTATGATCTACGAGATAATTGATGTCGATTATCCCACAAAGCCATCAATAAGCCGATAAGGAAGCCTGCAAAATGTGCAGCATTTCCGATAGAGTCACCTAAAACGCCCATATAACCTGCAACAATCCATAAAATTGAAAAGACGATTAAACCTGTTGGGGCGCCAATACCTTTTTCAGGATTACGTATTCCGGTTAAACCAACATAGCCAATTAATGCGTAAACAACACCAGAAAGCCCACCAAAGTTGGAATCTGTAAACAAGGATTGTGCCCAATTACTAAAGAGCGCAGAAACGAGCATGATCACAAATAATTTACTGGTACCTAATCGCTGCTCTGTTTGACTTGCGAGATACCACCACATAGCAAGGTTAAAGGCGATATGCATCAGTGAAAAATGAATAAATGCTGGAGTAATATAGCGCCAAACTTCAAGGTTTAAGCTCTCTTCATAAGGCCATGCTAAATGGAGCATGACATCATAGTCACCAACCACTTGTTGCCAGATAAAAACGAGGATACATAAAATAATCACCAGTACCGTTAACGGGCCTGAACGCTGTACCATATTTTTTACCGAAAAAGCTGGGCGATATTTTATACCCGTATTTTGCGGATTGCCGGTTTGCCAACTTGCGGCTTGATAGCGCGGATGAAAGGGCTCTCGTAGGAACGTGTTAAGTTCTTTTTCAACCATTTCTAACTGATGTTGGTCTTCTAACCAAAGTGAGATTTGCTGATTCTCATTTTTTGCGTGAATTCGCACACCTTTTGTTGCCATGTAATTGACAAATAAATCAGCAGCTTGAGGGTTAGAAAGCGTAATAATGTGGATCATTGACAAAACTCATCCGTCGTTATTGCAGAGACGTTATCGCTTGTGGAAACTCTCTTTGCCATGCTTCAAAACCACCATTAATACTATAAACGGTTTCAAAGCCCATATTAACCAGATATTGAGCTGCCCCTTGACTGCTGTGGCCGTGATAGCACATCACCATAACAGGAACATCAAAGTCAGCATTTTGTAAAAATTGATTTAGCGTTTCATTGGTGAGATGAAATGCATTTGTCGCATGACCAAAGCGATAACTCTGAGGATCTCTCACATCGACTAAAATAGCCGATTGAGATACCCAGAATTGATAAGCTTGTTCAATGCTAAGAAATTGAAACTTATCCATAATTGTCTTATTTATTATATTGTTAATTAATTTATTTGTTCTGAGCGAGAGAACGACACATTTATCATAACGTCAAATGGGTAAAGATAACGTAACTCTTTGTAAATGATTATTTTAATATAAAAATCCCCCATGATATCAGTGCAGGTGAATATCATAGGGGATTTGATACTGAAGGATCAGTAGTAGGAGTGTTCGCCACGTTGGTGCTCAGTTAAGTCTTTCACACCTTTTAATTCATTAGGGAACAGGTTTAATAGTTCTTTCTCGATGCCATCTTTTAAAGTGACATCAATCATTGAACAACCGTTACAACCACCACCGAATTGTAAGATAGCATAGCCATCTTCAGTGATTTCCATCAGACTCACGCGACCACCATGACCCGCTAATTGAGGGTTAATTTGTGACTGCAACACGTATTCAACACGCTCAATTAATGGTGCATCAGCATCAACTTTACGCATTTTCGCGTTAGGTGCTTTTAGGGTTAATTGTGAGCCTAATTGGTCAGTGACAAAATCAATTTCTGCATCTTCTAAGAAAGGTGCGCTGATATCATCAACATACGCAGAAAGTTTTTCGAACTTAATTTCAGTATCGTTTGGCTCTACGGCATCAGGTGGGCAGTATGAAACGCCACATTCAGCATTAGGTGTGCCTGGATTGATAACGAATACACGAATTTGGGTGTTGGGTTCTTGGTTAGCCAGTAGTTTGGCAAAATGCGCCTGTGCGGCATCAGTAATAATAATCATATCGTCTTGCTCAATAGTTGACTGTTCTGGTTGGTTATCATACGCCCAATTGGCGGTTAACTACAAGGTTCGACAAATCGCCCATACCTCAACAGAGCGTGCTCCCGCACGAAATAACAAGGGTACGATGGAATTTAATGTCGCACCTGTAGTGATAACATCATCAATTAGTGCCAGATTTTTCCCTGATACCGACACTGTGTTATTTAATACAAATGCATGTTTTAAATTTTGTTGCCTTTGCTTGGCATTAAGATGCGTTTGCACCAGTGTAGCACGAGTTCTTATCAGGGTATTCGGTTGATAAGCACAATTTAGCCATCTTGCCAAAGGCTTAGCGATAGCTTCTACTTGCTCAAAGCCTCTAGACCAACGGCGATGACGATGTAAAGGAACGCTAATAATTCTGTCAGGTTTCTGCACCAAATTTTCTCGCCGATGTGAAAGCCATCGCAATAGAAAAAGTCGTGCAAGACATAAAGCTATTTGAGGGCGAGGTTGGTATTTATAAAGGTGTAATAATTTATTTAATGGCGGTTGATAGTCGGTGACTGTCAACATCTGTTTCCATAGTGGGGGTGATTGTAAGCAACGCCCGCACAACATCATAGAATGATGAGAAGGATATAAGCAACAAGGGCATCGATTTTGTTGTTTTGGTAGATGTCGAATACAACTCGAACAAATACCTTTAGTATCATAATCTAAGGGTTGACGACATAGCCAACAATATCCTGCTATTGTTATCCACATAATGAACATCCTTGTAAAAGAGAAGAGAGCATAACAATGAATAAACTGTATTGGCAGACAATCGGTGAAGGAAAAACAGATCTTGT
The DNA here is from genome assembly GCF_040139345.1 of Proteus sp. fly-1067. Taxonomy (NCBI): domain Bacteria; kingdom Pseudomonadati; phylum Pseudomonadota; class Gammaproteobacteria; order Enterobacterales; family Morganellaceae; genus Proteus; species Proteus sp. fly-1067. Next base: position 135,251 of record NZ_JBEEUL010000005.1, read on the forward strand.
GCTACTACACGGATGGGGGCTGAATGCTCAGGTGTGGCAATCATTAATACCGAGATTAACCTCGCATTTTACACTTCATCTTGTTGATTTACCGGGTTATGGGCGTAGCCAAGGATTTTCAGCACTCACATTAAAAGAAATGGCAGAGATTGTTTTTGCAAAAGCGCCTGCTAATGCCATTTGGCTAGGGTGGTCTTTAGGTGGATTAGTCGCTAGCCGTGTTGTTTTAGATAATCCCAATAATGTACAAGCATTGATTACCGTAGCTTCTTCTCCTTGCTTTGGTGCACATGATACTTGGCCGGGCATCAAACCTGAGGTTTTGAAAGGATTTGAACAGCAGTTAAATGAAAATTTTCATCGCACAGTTGAGCGCTTTTTAGCACTGCAAACATTGGGTACTCAAAGTGCCCGTGAAGATATGAAAGCATTAAAATCCGTGGTATTAGAGCAACCACTCCCTTCTGTTGAGGTGCTTAATGGTGGATTAGAAATTCTACGTACTGAGGATTTACGAGAAGAATTGAAAACGTTGAGTTGTCCTTTTATTCGTTTTTACGGTTATTTAGACGGTTTGGTTCCTCGAAAAGTGGCCGAATTATTAGATACTATTTATCCACATTCACCTTCTGTTATTTTCCGTAATGCGGCTCATGCACCGTTTATTTCACATCCTGATGAATTCGCTCAAGCATTAATGAATGTCTGCGATATCACGTGATAGGGTGCTAAAAACTGCCCATATTTGGGCAGTGATAAACCTTTTTATACGAGCACGTTCTCAAGATGAAAAGATGTCTCAAAAATAGGGGCATTCTTTATGGTGTCAGCAACAGGGCAAGTGCGTTCAATAAAAGCGATAAATGCAGCAATTTCTTCTTCGCTATTATCAGCTTGAATAAAAAAGTGTGTCGTAATTTTACTAAAGCCTAATTTGGCGTCTTTATTTTTTCCCGTAAAACCATCGGTATCTAATTCGCCTTTAACTTCAATGCGAATATCGTTGAGATTAATTTTATGCATACGCGCAAAGCTTTTGGCAACAATCCCCTTACAAGCACCTAATGTACCCAATAATGCTTCAACAGGATTCATTGCACTGTCTTTTCCACCTAATGACATAGGTTCATCAAGTAAAAATTGAAACTGGCGTGATGCACATTGCATCTGTAATCCACCTTGTTTACTGGTTGTAATGGTCGATGAAAATTCAGTTATTGGCATAATTTTATATTCTTATAAAGTGAAATAACAATAGACGTCTTTACGTCTATATTTAAAGAATTATGCCGTGATAGTTAGGAAAGTAAATCATTAAATAGGAAGATGAAAATGATTCATCTTAAGCATTAGATAAAAACCCCTACATAAAGTAAGGGTTTTTGTGATGGCATTTATCAATTTGTTAGGTTAATTGATAAAGCTTTGTCTGGCAGGCAGTGGCTTCAGGGCAACTTTTACAACTGCCTGTAAGACACTCCTCTACATCTACTTCTTGAAGCTTACCCATCAATGTGAGCCGTTCTAACATTGCTTGTACCAACGGTTCAGGCATATTGAGTTGATGGCTGATAAGACGGGCATCGGCTCGACCATTAAGGGCGATACAATCACGAACTTCTATCAAACTGGCCATCTTACCTTTCCTTTGTCACCTAGTGACAACTACCTTTTGAACAACATTGTTTAGCCAATGAAGGCTTATTGCTTAAGTTTATTGTTAGACGACTACGGGCATTACGCAACAAGATAAAGAGAATTAAGTTAAAGATCACCACGGCAGCAATGGTTATGCCACTACTTTGCGGATGCTCACTAAAGGTTGCTACTTGATAGAACAGCGCTGACAATGAGTAAGCAATATTTAATCCCCAAAGAATGGAGAAAGTCATCCAGCCACGGCTTGTTTCACGGGCAATGGCACCCATTACTGAAACACAAGGTACATACAGTAAAACAAAGATTAAGTAGCTGTATGCGGCAATACCAGAGCCAAATTTAGCTCCCATGGTACCCATAGTGCCGGTATCCATTTCACCATCACCTTTACTTGCTTCAATTGGATTAGAAAGTGCGGCTAGGGTAAAGGTTTCTTTTAAGCTATCCCATGTTTCACCAAAAGCGTCACTAATTTCACCCCAAAGATCGAATTCTTCAGGATCAAAAGGCTCGTTCACAATGCTTTCCGCGGTATAAAGGGTATTTAATGTTCCTACAACCACTTCTTTTGCCATCGCCCCTGTGACTAAACCTACCGTTGCTTGCCAGTTATCGTTATGAACACCAATAGGTTGCAATAATGGTGTGATCACTTTACTGACCGATGCTAATGCAGAGTCATTGATGTTATCGGCAGGTTTACCTGAGAAGGTAAAGCTATTTAATGCACCGATAAACATACTGGCAATAATAATGACTTTACCAGCACGTATTACGAAGCCTTTTAAACGTTGCCAAGTTTGCATCAATAAGGTTTTTAGATGAGGCACATGGTAAACAGGCAGTTCCATCACGAAAGGTGAAGCTTCACCACGCATAATGGTATGTTTTAGCAGTAACCCCGTCAAAATAGCGACAACAATACCCAGAAGATAAAGCGAGAAAACCACACTCGCGCCATTTTTACCAAAGAAAGCGGCGGCAAAAACAGCAAAGATAGCTAAGCGTGCACCACAAGACATAAACGGTGCCATTAATACTGTGATTAATCGTTCTCTTGGAGCATCGAGGGTACGTGCACCCATAATGGATGGTACGTTACAACCAAAGCCGACAATCAGCGGTACGAATGATTTACCCGGCAGACCCAAAGCCTGCATCAATCTATCCATTACAAAAGCAGCTCGAGCCATATAGCCAGAATCTTCAAGGATAGATAAGAACAAGTACATCATCCCGATTTGTGGCACGAGAGGAAGAACAGTATTGATACCACCACCGACACCTTGTGCAAGGAAAATGGTTAACCATTCTGGAAAGTTAAAGGTTGCACCAATCCATTGAATACCATGAATAAAGATGGCTTCAGATCCACCCTCAAAAGCGGGTTGTAATGCACCACCGATGTTAATCGCCAAAACGAACATTAAATACATTACAAACAGGAAGATAGGTACACCTAACCAACGGTTTAATATCACTTTATCGATATTTTGTGTCAGGATGTTTGGCTTAATAGACTCCATATTAATCACAGTATGACAGATGCGTTCAATATTTTGATAACGGGCATCTGCAATGACTAATTCGGGTTCATTATTGTGTTCATCTTGAATTCGCTGACGAATGGCTTTGATATCTTCGGTGGTAACTTGAGCACGCTGATGGGTATAAATATCCCCTTCTAAACACTGTAATGCCATCCAACGGCGTTGCTGTAAATTAAACTCATCATGGTTAATTTTTTCAGCGAGCGCTTCGACTTCATTAAGTAACCATATTGGGTAGGATGTGAGTAATTCTTGTGGTTTTTTCTTTTCAGCAGGAAAAGTGTCAATCGCGTCTTTGAGCTTATCCATTCCCGATGCTTTTGTTGAAACCATAGGAATAACAGGGCAACCCAGTTGCTCAGACAACGCTTTGATATCAATTTGCATATCTTGATGTTCTGCAATATCGAGCATGTTTAATGCCACAATACAGGGAATGCCTAACTCAAGAAGCTGTAATGTCAAATAAAGGTTTCGTTCAAGATTAGAGGCATCAACAACGTTAATCAGCATGTCCGCTTCATTACTTAAAATGAAATGACAGGCAATTTGCTCATCAAGCGATGTCTGTTCTGAGATTGTCGTTAAAGAGTAAGTGCCGGGTAAATCGACGAGCTCAATTTTATGATTTGTCGTTGTGAAACGACCAACTTTGCGTTCGACCGTCACACCCGCCCAGTTACCTACGCGCTGGCGAGAGCCTGTTAACTGATTAAAAAGTGTCGTTTTACCAGCATTGGGATTGCCGATAAGGCCTATAGTGAGAGGAGTCATAATAGTGATGCCAATAGTTGTCTTGCCTGGTTGAATGAGAAATAACGATTATTTTTCGTTATGAACCACTTCGCTAAGGTTAATAAGTGCGAGATCTTTTTTTCTCAAAATGAGGGATACTCGGTGCGTTTCTATTTGAATAGGGTCACCCAGTGGTGCGATACGAATAACGTTAAACACAGCGCCAGGCAACATACCTAAAGATAGCAACTTCTGCCTGTATGCAGGGCTAATCTGAGGTGAGTAGCTCAAGATTTTATAACTGTGATTTGGGATCAGTGACATAAATCGTTCTTCCACGAATATTGATACAAAAAATAATGATACTGATAATTATTAACGTATATAAAAATTCACATAATAAGAGTCAGGATAATTATAATAAATATTTTTAATGCTAATGAGAATTATAATTATCTTTATTGGGTATAATTTAGCCTACTCTAGGCTTATCAACACTTGATTTAAATCAACCAGAGAAAAGATATTGGAAGGAAAACGAACTGTTTTCTCTATCTGTTACTAGACAAAAACAAAATGTGAAGAGTTGAGATATCAATGTAGCAACAAAATAACAATCAATTAATAATGTTAACTGATCACAAGATGAAAGTAGATTTCACTGAAATTAAAAGCGGGTTTCTCATTATTATTAAATAAGAAACCCGCATTAGGGTTATGAGATCGTTAGCTATTAGTGAGTCTGTTGGTGGCTAAAAAGCTGGTAAATATTGTTAGGGGTATAACTATTATCTTCGAATGAAACGACCCAATCTGTTATTAAATCTATATTGATAGGATAGATTTCACCTTCTTGCATCTCTTCAACATAAAATGGCACGTTGAGTAATTTGGCATAAACGATGTCTCCATCACGAGACTGTGGCACAAACCACATATGTTCAAGCTCTTTTTCTTCCTCTTCGCCATAAGGAATGCCGAACTTGATCATAAATTGCCAAGGGTTTTCAGCCTCTTCGGGTTTGTCTTTACCTAATAATTTGGAGAGAAAACCACTTTTTTTCTCAACAGATGGTTGATTGTAGTTATCAAACATAGAAACGAAGTATTCCCAGCGTCGCTTGGCTTTTTCAGACATCTCATAGGTTTCTTCATTGCTACGCAGTAGCATCATCGCTTGCTGCTCTTCATAACCTTTAAAGAAGGTTTCTAAAACAGGATTTTCTTCATTGGTTCTAAATAGCATAGAGGAAGGATGTTGATGATATTCGTCACGATCGGCTAAATCACCCAAGAAAACCCCATTGGGTGCACCTTCAGTGTCATAACGCATCTCTTCTAAAGGTCTAAGATTTTCGAGAGGTGTTGATTGATTGATATGGCGGATACCTTCTTCAAAAGGTAAGGCAACAAGATACTCTAAACCTGTTGATGTTTGTCCACAAAGCATTGGTTCTCCAAATTCGATTTGGCGATGATTAATGCTGTTGTTAACAAAGCAGCGGAAGAGATCAGGAATACCATAGTAAGATTCAAGCATACTTGGAATAACTAAATCGACTTCTGTTAAGCCACAGCGTGCGAGCCCATGAGTATGGAACCAAAACATTGTTGGTGGATCGTTCTCTGTATCATAGACTGCATGAATAACATATAAGCTTTCTACTTCAGGATAGAGATCGGGGGTCTTTAATTGAAAACGGACCCACTCTGGTGTTAAGGCTTTACCTGCCGCTGATTCATCTAATGCCAAAACCATTTCGGGGGCAATAATATTTAGAAAATTCAGTTGATGACGGTAACTTGCTAAGGGATGTAACGCCTCGGTAAAGAGCGTTTCTAATAATAAATCTTGAGTAGTGGCATTTGCGTGCGCTAATAACTGCGGGGTCAGTTCATCTGTCGAATACATTGGGCGTATTTCATAATCTTCATCTCGAGGATAAAGACAGACAAAAAAATGTAATTCATTATCTCCATGTTGGCAACGATAGAAAAAACCATCATCAATATTTTCACTCAGATAATTAATTTCACCATCCGTATAATCCGTCTGCTCTTCTAGGCGTTGCTCAATAAGTGCATAGTTTAGTGGCTGTGCAGGAAAAGCCACTATACGAGAGGGCACTTTTTCTCCTTGCCCGGCTGCGATATCTAAGTACTGCTGTCTGTTATCCATATTTCTTATCACTCGTATATTAAAGATAGAAAAATAGAATATCAGGGATGATAAGAGAGGAATAGGTGGAGTTATCTGAGCTTGATAGGTTTGTTTATGTCATCACAAGAAAAGGGTGTTTTCAAACATAAATCAAATGTGAAAAAAACGGAAAATATATAAAATTAATGGATATCAATAGGTTACTGATATCCATTAGATGTAAGGTAATCAAAGCAAATTATTAGCCTTTTGATTATTTACCTTTTAGTAATTGCATGATGTCTTCAGTTTTTTCTTCATCGTCATCATCTTCAAACTCAATACCGAGTTCAACCATTAATTCGTCAATACGATCAAGGGTTTTTTCAGTATAAGCCTGCTCTTCAGCGTTAAGTTTTTCACCATTTTCAAGGCGAGACAGTAATTCGTCTAAACGAGTATCGTTTTCTAACAAGTCTAATTCTTGTTCAGGTGTTAAACGAACCGGTTCTGCTTTGACGGGCGCAGGTTTTTTCTTCGCCACTTTAGGTGTATCACCCACAATCAGAGGGATTGGTTTTTTACTACCAATACGTGGATCTTTCGGTACTGTATTTTTAGTTTGGTTTTTATTTTCCATTTCCTGCTGACGGTTACCAGCAGGATTGCCACGGTGTTTCTTTTGACGTTTGCGTTCACGTCCTTCCGCGTTCAGCTCTTCACGTGTTTTTTTACGTGTTTTTGCTGCGGGCTTTCTTTTAATCATATTCATAATGGTAACTCGGTAGTGATCTTCTTGGTTGCGCAATCTATCAGAAACAAATTTTCAATAAAAGCGCAAATTTAAGACAATTTAATTTTTGCTCACGTACAATGTGCGGTTCATTTCACTATACTTTACTGTGTTGTGACATCTTTTAATGACCAAATTAAATTTATCAACTTAACTTTCTATTTATTATGACATTATCATCTGCGCAATTGCGTAAACCGGTATATTGGTGGGTTATTGGCTATGCGACACTGTGGATCTTAGTCAGCTATCTTTTTGACCCTACGGTGCCTTATGATGCCGTAGAAGCAGTCAATTGGGGTACCAATGGAGGTTGGGGTTCTCCTAAAAATCCTTGGTTTGTTGGTTTTATAATGTCACCTGCTATTTATGGCGGTGTCGATTTTAGCTTTTATTGGTATTTTATCCACTTTATTGTGATTGCTATTGGATTATTAGGTGTCTGGAATTTAGCTTATAAATTGACTCGTAACGCTAATCTTGCATGGTTTGCCATGTTAGGGCTTAATTTATCTGGCATTATTAACTTCGATATTATCCCTTATAACGATAACTATATTCTAGTCGGTTGCTGGGCTTGGGCTTTTTATTTTTTCCTCTGCGCAATCAATGACAATCAAAAATATTGGATTGGCTTTGCTATTGTTATGGGTATTGCCACAATGGGGAAATACTCATCACTAGCCTTTATGGGTTCTGTCTTTTTATTAAGCCTATTTGTACCTAAAGTGCGGGTGAGCTATCGATCGCCTTATTTTTATGTGGCGATTGCGATTTGGCTTGCTTTTGTTATCCCTAATTTTATTTGGTTATGGCAAACCGATTTTGCCGCGTTTAAATGGGTTGATTCTCAAATAGAGAGCCGTTTTAATTTGCGTACGACGCGTGCTGCGCTGACGGTTTTTTATCCTGTTATCTTGATGTGGGTTATATTACGTCTTTATGGTGGCCGTGTAAGTTGGTCTGCATCTCCAGATAGCCAATTACTGAATTTTATTTTGTTATTTCCATTAGTGATTATTTTTACTTGGTTTAGTTTTCATGAAGGGGGGCGTATCAGCGAGTGGTTACAACCCTTTATGTCGATTGCGACTGCACTTTTTGTGGGCTCAATTAGTGTCATGCCTAAACGTTCATTACGTGGCGCACTGTATGGTTTAGGTGTTTTTGGTATGTTGGTTGTTTCTGGTTATACCGTCGTACAAGCCGCTAATGTGCGTAATGCGGGTCAAAAATTTATTGGTGTAAAAACCTTTGTGCAAGATGTTGAACAAGCTTGGTATCAGCATTATCACACGCCACTTGCGTATGTGGGCGGCGAGTATATGCATGAATGGGTGACTTTTTATGGCAAAGATAGACCATTATCTTCACAGCCGTGGATATTAGAAAAAAATGTACAACCGCCTAATATCTATAATCGGCATATTACGCTTCAACAATTAGAAGAGAAAGGTGTCGTATTGGTGAGTGAGGTGGGTTATTACTGTGAAAAAGCACATTTTGATGAAGGATTAAAGCACTGGCCGAGTTTAAAAATAGCCGATACTCAAGAGATAATGTTCCGTTCTGAGCCAAATGCTATTGCAGAGCCGGTTTGTATTGCATTCGTGGCTCCAAACAGTCATAAGGAAAAGTAGAAATGCGTTACGCTGATATTCAGGTTGAAACATCAAGGTTGATTTTGCGTCCCTTTGAAATGGGAGACGCTGAAAATTGGTTTAATATTATGAGTTCACCTGAAGTCACTCGCTACTGGAGCCATCTTCCTTGGCAATTACTGCAAGAAGCGCAAGAAGATATCATTCAAGATATTACCCATATGGAAAGAAAAGAGTATCTGCGCTTAGCGGTAATAGACAAAGAGACAAATGCATTAATGGGAATGTGTGTTTTCTTTAATCATTACCCTAAGTCACAACGAGGCGAAATAGGGTATTGCCTTGATACGCCATATCAAGGGAAAGGGATCATGAAGGAAGCTATGGTCGCATTTATCACGTACCTCCAAACACATTTATCTGTTCGTCGTTTAGAAGCGGATATTCATCCGAATAATAAAGCATCAGCTGCTTTATTAGCTAAATTAGGTTTTGAACAGGAAGGCTATCTTAAACAGCGTTGGATAGTGGGTGATGAGATTTCTGATTCCATTATCTTTGGTTTGTTGTTGCCCACGAAAGTAGAGTAATTGCAGAAAATAGAAAAGCACAAGTGGTATATAACACTTGTGCTTTTCGCTACTTAGCCAAAAAAGAGGCTTGATTTTTTAAACTTAAAGCTTGGTTTATTGAAAAAATATCACCACGTACTTCTGGAATACCAAAAGATTTTAATCGGGCGCTGTGTTTCTCTAGATAAGCTTGAGCATTTTCTTTTGAATCAAAGAGATAAATCCCACCTGCTTTTTGTGTGTCTTTATTTTCAGTCCAAATTTTCCAAATAAAGCCAGGCTCTTGGTTGATTGATGCAGATAATGCATCCATAGCTTGTGTCATTTCATTATCGAAAGGACCATGATAAGGGAAATCTACTTGTAAAAGTACGTGCATAATCACCTCTTTTCTTATAAAAAACGGCACGTTATTGGTGCCGTTTGTCTGTATCATGATGTTCTTAATTTATTGAATATTAGAATAAAGAATTCAAATCAATAACATGAGTATCAATCAGTAATATTTTTAAAATAAACATTAATGAAACAATCACAACACACAGATTAATTTCTTTCCAGCGGAAAGTCCCTATCTTCATAACACAATAAGCAATAAAGCCTAGAGCGATACCTTCTGTAATTGAGAAGCTAAATGGCATCATGACTGCGGTGATAAAAGCTGGAACGGATTCAGTTAAATCATCCCATTTCACCCGCGTAAGGCTGGATGTCATTAATACACCCACATAAATTAGTGCGCCTGCTGTTGCATAGCTTGGCACCATACCTGCCAGTGGAGATAAGAAGATAGCAAGTAAGAAAAGAATACCCACAACAACCGCAGTTAAGCCTGTACGACCACCGACAGAAACACCAGAAGTACTTTCGATGAAGGCGGTTACAGACGATGTACCCATTGCAGAGCCTGCAACAGAACTTAAGCTATCGACGTATAACGCTTGTTTCATACGTGGGAATTTACCTTTGTCATCGGTTAAACCCGCTTTATCTGTCACACCAATTAATGTGCCTGAAGAGTCAAATAGGTTTACTAACATAAAGGCAAAAATCACACCAGAAAGGCCGATATCTAAGGCACCCATAATATCTACTTTACCAACAACAGTGGTGATAGAAGGAGGAAGAGAGAAAACGCCTTGGTAGGTGACATCGCCTAATAATAGGCCAATTACTGTAGTGATAACGATAGAAATAAGAATAGCTGCGTGAATATTACGTGCGGCAAGAATGGCGATAATAAAAAAGCCTAATGCACCTAATAACACGTTATGAGAGGCAAAGTTACCAATAGTGACGATGGTATCGTTGTTAGGAATAATAATACCAGAGTTTTTTAAGCCCATCATGGCGATAAAAAGGCCGATACCGCTCGTAATACCCACACGTAAACTTAGCGGAATATGCGCTATTATCCAGTAACGAATACGAAAAAGAGTCAGTAAAAATAGACCTACAGCACCCCAGAAAATCGCACCCATAGCGACTTCCCATGAATATCCCATTGCGCCAACAACCACAAAGGCAAAGAAGGCGTTTAGGCCCATAGCTGGTGCAACAGCAATAGGTAAATTTGCCACTAATCCCATTAAAATACTGCCGAAAGCCGCAATTAAGCAGGTCGTCACGAAGACGGCTTTGATATCCATATTGGCAGCAGCGAGAATTTGAGGGTTAACGAAAATAATATAAACCATCGTTAAAAACGTCGTGATACCCGCAATTAGTTCGGTGCGAGCGGTTGTGCCGTGTTCTTGTAGCTTAAACACACGTTGGAGCAAACCCTGTGAACCAGAATTTGGTGATGACATGCTCATAGACAAAAGATCCCAAAAAAAAATGTTTTTCGCTTTATCCTACACAAATAAAACAATAACTGCACCTAAAAAAGTAATCGATTGCGTAGAAGGAAAATCTAAAGCTTAAAAATACTTTGAGATCCTTTAAGAGTGAAAAAGGATAAATGTAAGGAGGCTAATAGTGGTATCGACATGATGCAATTTCTATAGCGGGATCAGTAATACGGTAGATAAGGCGATGTTCATCAGTGATCCGTCTTGACCAAAAACCTGCTAAATTATGTTTCAAGGGCTCTGGTTTACCTATTCCGCTAAACGGTGTTCTTTTAATATCTTTTATGAGTTCGTTAATGCGTTTAATTATTTTCTTGTCCATTTGTTGCCAATAAAGATAATCACTCCATGATTGTTCAGAAAAAATTAATTTCATTCCGTTATATCCTTTTCTATACCTTTACCTTGGTTCAGTTCATCAATTGAATCGAGCAAATGGCGCGCATTCGCTGGAGATCGTAACAGATAAGCTGTCTCTTCTAGTGCTTGGTATTCATCAAGAGATAAAAGAACACATGGAATACCCTTTTGTCTTGTGATCATGATGGGTACTCTATCATCAATTGTTTCATTCATAATTGAAGTTAAGTTTTGTCTTGCTTCTGTATAATTTATCGTTTTCATCTTATTATCCAGTGAGTTGTATCTATTTTGATTGAATTATACACAATTTAGTGATTTAAGTACAGAAGTAAGTACTTAATGAGATGTGCGGAGATTTTTTTAGGAATAGAATAAGGAAATAGGGAATGTCAGATAATAATATAATAAAGATAATCTATGTAGTTTCAGTTTTTTTGTTCGTTGTTTTCTCAATGGAGTTATTTATTTCAATAGAAAGTTATATTCATTATTTTTCTCTCGCTGAAAAAATTAGTACCTCATTCAGAACATCTGTTTTTTTATTTACGGTACCTGCTGTTTTCTATCTTCTCTATTTATTGGTTTTTCCACCATCCAAAAAGAGGACAATAAAAGGAAGTAAAAAAATAATGTTCTCTTTTCTCTTATTTTTTATTTTTGGTGTGTTTTTTAGCTTTTTCTTTTCTTACTATGTTGAAAGAGATCTACTTTCTAAAGGTTATTTTATTTGTGAAAAAAACACTTTTGCAGAATCTAATCTCTATGTTAAATCATTAATAGGTGTCATTAATTATGGATATTGAAACTAAAGATAAAATATATTTAATTTCATTTATTATGATCCCTCTCTTTCTCATTTGTATTTTTTTATCACTAGAGGATTATGTTGATTATTTCTTTTTAGCAGAGAAAATAAATTTTTCTTTTGTCACAGCAAGTATGCCTTTTTTATCGCCTTTTACTTATTATCTATTTTACATATTACTGATGTCCGCTATAAAAGACCAAGTAATCAAAATTAATAGCAAACTTGCGATAGTCACAGTGTTGATCTTCATTTTTGGTATTTTATTTGGCATATTTTTTAATCTCTATGTAAGATATGATCTTGTCTCCCAAGGATATTTTGTTTGTAAAAAAGGGCCCTCTTCTAAATCAAATGTTTACGTGGTGTCACCAAAACTTTGTCGTTATTAGCCTAAACTTTCTTAGTGAAACCTTTTTATCTATTTCTCCGAATAACTTCTATTTCATCAGATCTATTGAATTATTGTAAAAATAATTAAATTGAGCTATGCCATATTTAACGGAATAAGTTACAGTAAAACGGTTTTAATAGCTTGGTTTTGTTAGCAAAATTATAACCTAAACCAAACTCATAAAAGTTTAAACCACCTCCCACCAGAGTCATATCGTAAACAGCCAGAAAGCCCTAATTTAATTAGTCTTAGTTAATAGGAAGTGGATATTTTCGTTTAAATGGCAACACTATTTGCCAAAAGGGGCGTTTCTCTTTTTGTGTTGAGAATAATTTAGCCACTCTATTTGCAATAATTTCCAATGAAAAACAGAGAACAAAATAGATAAACGCAACGAACAGAAAGACTTCCATTGGATAAACCATGCTACGGTTATTAACTTGTGTCGCTAAGAATGAAAGTTCACCTACACCCACCACATAAGCTAATGAAGTATCTTTAATTAAGGCTATCCACTGATTAATAAATGAAGGCACCATCATTCGTAATGCTTGAGGCAATACGATATGCCATAGCACTTGCCAGCGATTAAAACCTAACGATAATCCTGCCTGCCATTGCCCTCTTCCTATTGCCAAAATGCCGGCTTTAACGCCATGCGCAATATAAGACGATGTAATTAAAGCTAATGCACAAACTACTGTCGTGATTTCAGGTATTTCCATCCCCAGTACAACGGGTAATAAAAAATAGACCCAAAATATCAACATAATGACGGGAATAGCGCGGAAAAAACCTAAAAAAGCTGCGAAGAGGTTAACCCAGACACCTCTAAGCATCGCCAGAGCAATTCCACCCAAGGTACCTAAAATCATGGATGCAATACCAGCAATGATACTGATAAAGACGGTCAGCGCGGCACCTTCTAAAGGCCCGTCAGGATAGGCACCAAAGAGTAAGTACTGCCAGTTATCAGCAATAACAGTAAAGTCCATATTAATACCCTTGTGCTAATTTACGTTGCTGATGCCATTGTCCCCAAGCCTCCATTAAGGCTATTGCCGCAATATAGAGAATGGTTGCGACACCAAAGGCTTCAAAGGTCCGTAATGATTCGGTTTCGACTTGTCTTGATGCGTAAGAAAGCTCTGCAACACCAATAGCCATAGTCAATGATGAGTTTTTTATCACATTCATGTATTGACCCAGTAAAGGAGGCAGAGCAATACGGAAGGCTTGAGGTAAAATGACATAACGCATAGATTGCCACTGTGTTAAGCCTAGTGCTAAAGAGGCATATTTTTGCCCTTGTTTAACACCTTGAATACCGGCTCTTAGCTCTTCGGCAATAAATGGCGTTGAGTAAAATGTCAGACCCACAATGCCAGCTAAAAATTCAAAAGAAGGCCAAGAAAGTGTTACGCCTAAGAATGTAATCTCATGAGGCGAGTTTAACCACATCATGGCGCTTTGTGGCAGAATTTCTCCAGATGCAAAATACCAAAAGAATAATTGTACTAACAGTGGAGTATTACGAAATAACGATGTGTAAGCCGTGGCTAACCAGCGTAATGGTGCAAAAGTGCTATCTCTTGCAGCACTAAGGGCAAAGCTCATTAATGTTGCAATGACAATAGTCCAAAAAGAGATAAGCAAAGTAATTAGGAATCCCTTCCAGAGCCAGCTTAAATAGTGTGGCTCAAGAAGGTAATGTGATAGAAATTGCTCAAACATATAATAGGCCTATTGTAGACACCAAACCCCGCAAAGGCGGGGTAGGTGTTTTAATAAAGAAATAACTTTGCTATTGATGAAAGAAAATAGTTATTACTCTTTAAAGATTAAGATTGTGGTGTTTGCTCGGATAATGGCGCAAATTTAAAGTCACCACGAGGCTGAGCTGATTTTGTTTCAGGGCCGAACCAACGGTTATAGATCTCGTCTGCTTTGCCTTCTTTTTCTAGTCTTAATAGCGTGTTATTAATTTCATTAATTAAACGCTCTTCGCCTTTAGCAGCGGCCACAGCTTGGTATTCACGTGTAATGCTAAAAGATGACACTTCAAAATCTGCTTTTATAGCATCAGGAAGGTTGGCTAATAAGCCGACTAATTTTGCATCATCTTGTGTGATAGCTTGTACATTGCCGTTACGTAACGCAGCGAAGGCTAGAGGGGTATCGTCATAAGAGATAACTTTGGTATCAGGATAACGCTCACGTAGCGTGATTTCTTGAACAGTACCTTTATCTGCACCAATTCGCAGTGAGTGAATTTGTTCAGGATTAGTTAAAACCCCTTTACGTGCAATAAATTTTTGTCCAGTTGCAAAGTAAGGAACAGAGAAGTCTACTTGCTTAGCGCGTTCATCGGTAATGGTGAAGTTTGCTGCAATTAAATCGACTTTTTTAGAGCTTAACAGTGGAATGCGGTTTGCTGGGTTTGTTGGACGTAGCTCCAGTTTTACGCCTAAATCTTTGGCGATTTCATTGGCGATATCCGCATCATAACCGGCAAGTTTTTTGGTTTGAGGATCAATAAACCCAAAAGGAGGATTGCTGTCAAAAATCGCGATACGTACAACACCCGCTTTTTTTATATCATCTAATTTATCGGCTTTTGCAATACCAGAGAAAAGGACAGAACCTGCAATTAACACCGTTGCCAAAACACGTAGTTTCATTATTCACCCCAAAGAAAAGAATTATCATCGTTATGTTGGATATCACGCTATCAAGTTGATCTAAGTTCATAAAATAATAAAAATTGATATGGATATGCTTTTAAGGAATAAGATGAGAAAAAGCGTTGAGCAAGTACGGCATTAAATTTATGAGGGAATAAAAAAACAGCGACATGATTATCGCTGTTTGTAAGAGAAGAAAAGAAGAGAGAAATTTATTTAGTGGTATTGTCACCATCGCTTTTTGTTAGCATTTTTTCTACTTGGTCGCCACCTAAATGACGGAAATCATGGCCTTTGACGTAATAGAAAATAAACTCACAAATATTCTGACAACGGTCGCCAATGCGTTCAATAGAACGCGCACAAAATAAGGCGGTTAACACACTAGGAATAGTGCGAGGATCTTCCATCATATAAGTCATTAATTGACGGACGATACCCTCGTATTCGTTATCAATCTTAGCGTCTTCACGATAGATGCGTACTGCTTCATCTAAATCCATGCGCGCAAACGCATCAAGAACATCATGAAGCATTTGTATTGCATGTTGACCTAAAGATTCTAAACTGACTAATAATGGCTGATGCTGGTGTGAAAACTTTTCAAGTGCGGTCTTACAGATTTTTTCAGCAACATCACCAATACGTTCTAGCTCAGCGATCGTTTTTGATATTGCCATAATTAAACGTAAGTCACTTGCTGTTGGCTGGCGTTTAGCAATAATTCGCATACACGCATCATCAATGGCGACTTCCATCATATTGACGTTATGATCACCTTGAATAACTTCATTTGCCAGTGCTTGGTCTTGATTGTGCATCGCTGTAATGGCTTTTTTCAGTTGCTCTTCAACAAGCCCACCCATAACCATCAGCTCAGTACGGATATGCTCTAATTCAGCATTAAATTGACCAGAAATATGCTTATTGTGATTTAAATTATCCATTTATTGCCTCGTTATCAGCCATAACGCCCAGTGATGTAATCTTCAGTTTGTTTTTTCGCAGGACGCGTAAATAACGTATCCGTATCGCTAAATTCAATTAACTCACCTAAATACATAAATGCAGTGTAATCAGAACAACGAGCTGCTTGTTGCATGTTATGTGTCACGATAACCACGGTATATTCTGATTTGAGTTCGCTGATAAGTTCTTCAATACGACCTGTTGAGATTGGATCAAGTGCTGAACAAGGCTCATCAAGCAATAATACTTCAGGGCGAATAGCGATACCGCGTGCAATACATAAACGCTGTTGCTGACCGCCTGACAAACTATATCCACTCTGATGTAATTTATCTTTGGTTTCGTTCCATAATGCAGCCTTTGTCAAAGCCCACTGAACACGTTCGTCCATATCAGCGCGAGATAACTTTTCGAATAAGCGTACACCAAAAGCGATATTGTCATAAATTGACATCGGGAATGGGGTTGGCTTTTGGAACACCATACCAACCTTGGCTCGTAATAATGCGATATCTTGCTTATCCGTCAAGATGTTGTTGCCATCTAGCAGAATTTCGCCTTCTGCACGTTGTTCGCCATAAAGCTCATACATTTTATTAAAAGTACGCAGTAAGGTGGATTTACCACAACCAGAAGGTCCGATAAAGGCGGTCACCTTATTTTTGGCAATATCTAAAGAGATATTTTTCAGCGCATGAAATTTACCGTAATAGAAGTTCAAGTCACGAACTTGGATTTTATTTCCTGCGTTATCATTAGCCATAATCATTCAACGTTCTCTCTTGCTTAACTTTCTGCGTTAGCCGTGCTTGCGTTTAGCAAACAGCACGCGCGCGATAATATTGATAAATAGAACACAGAGGGTGATAAGTAATACGCCAGCCCAGGCAAGTTCTTGCCACTGTGCAAAAGGACTCATGGCGAACTTAAAGATAGTCACAGGTAAGTTAGCTATCGGTTCGTTTAAGTCTGTGCTCCAGAATTGGTTGGATAGTGAAGTAAATAACAGTGGTGCAGTTTCACCTGCAATACGTGCAATCGCTAATAACACACCTGTAATAATGCCTGATACTGAGGCTTTTAAGGTGATTTTAGAGATCATCTTCCACTTTGGTGTTCCTAACGCATAAGCAGCTTCGCGTAAGCTATCAGGGACCAACTTCAACATATTTTCAGTGGTACGAATAACGATAGGAATTTGCAGTAAAGCAAGTGCAATAATACCTGCCCATCCTGAAAAGTGCTGCATTTGTGCGACCACAATGGTGTAGACAAAGAGTCCGACAACGATGGAAGGTGCTGACAGCAAAATATCGTTAATAAAGCGAGTAGTTTCAGCAAGCCATGAGCGACGGCCATATTCCGCAAGATAAATTCCTGCAAGAATACCTAATGGTGTTCCAATTACTGTGGCCCAAAAGATGAGCAATCCACTACCGACAATGGCATTCGCCAATCCACCACCATCAGTATTTGGCGGCGGTGTCATTTCAGTGAAAAGCGCAAGGGACATACCATCAACGCCTTTTGTGATTGTTGAGAATAAAATCCACGTTAACCAGAAAAGACCAAATGCCATAGTAGAGACAGATAAAAACAGTGCGATACGGTTTTTTTGACGACGCCAAAGTTGGCGTTTATGGCGTACTCGCAGTTCGCTTTCGGTTTGAACTTGTAATGAAGAAGAGGATGTTTTAGACATATTAACGCGCTCCTTCATTCTTAGATAAACGTAATGTCATAAACTTAGAAATCGCAAGTACGATAAAGGTAATGACAAACAGAATAAGCCCTAATTCCATTAATGCTGCAGTATGTAATCCCGTCTCTGCTTCTGCAAACTCATTGGCTAATGCCGACGTGATACTGTTACCTGGCATAAACAGCGAGGCAGAATCTAATTGGTAGGTATTACCGATGATAAAGGTCACCGCCATGGTTTCACCTAAGGCACGGCCTAATCCCAACATAACGCCACCGATGACACCGTTACGGGTATAAGGCAGAACGATATTCCAAATTACTTCCCATGTCGTACAGCCAATGCCGTAGGCTGATTCCTTCATCATGACAGGTGTCTGTTCAAACACATCACGCATCACAGAGGCGATATAAGGAATGATCATGATAGCGAGGATAACCCCCGCAGCTAAGATACCAATACCAAAAGCTGGGCCTGAGAAAAGCTCACCCACAATAGGAATGGATGAAAGTACATTACCGACAGGTTCTTGAAAATAGGTTGCAAACAGTGGTGCAAAGACAAAGAGTCCCCACATACCATAAACAATACTTGGGATAGCCGCGAGTAACTCAATCGCAATACCTAATGGACGTTTTAGCCAATTAGGCGCTAATTCAGTGAGGAAAAGGGCAATACCAAAGCTGACAGGAACAGCAATAATCAGTGCGATGATTGACGTTACAATGGTACCGTAAATAGGCACTAATGCACCAAACTCTTGTGCCGGTGGATCCCACTCTTTTGTCCATAAGAATGAAAGACCAAACTGCTGAATACTTGGCCATGAGGCAAAAATCAGCGAAACAATGATACCTGTTAAAAGCAAAAGCGTAATTAACGCAGCTAGACGGACTAGTGCGCTGAAAATAACGTCCCCTCGTTTACTAGGGGCCTTTATTACCGTTGTGTGCTCGGCCATAAAGCCTCTTTTAATTTATTACCCCCTGTTAGCATAGCAGGGGGTGAACGTTAACTTATCTCTTAATGGTTGCCGGTTTTATTAGTAAATCGGTTTACCATTACTGTCTTTAATACTTGTTTTCCATGCAGCACGAATTTGTTCTACAACTTCTGCAGGTAATACTGCGTAATCTAGGTTTTTCGCTTCTTGATTACCTTTGTCGTAAGCCCAATTGAAGAAATTCAGTACTTCTTTACCTTTTTCTGCATTTTGTTGTTTTTGATGCACTAAGATAAAGGTGGTTGAAGTAATCGGCCATGCGTTTTCACCTTTCTGGTTAGTCAGGTCTTGTGCAAAGCTTTTGCTCCAATCAATTTTTCTTGCTGCGGCACTAAAGCTGTCTGCTGTTGGTGCAATTGCTTCGCCATCAGCTGTGACTAATTTAGTATAAGCAAGGTTGTTTTGTTTCGCGTAAGCATATTCAACATAACCGATTGAACCTGGTACACGTTGAACGAATGCAGCGATACCATCATTTCCTTTACCACCTAAGCCTGTTGGCCATTTAACGGTAGAGCCAGCGCCGACTTCATCTTTCCATGCATTACTTACTTTTGATAAGTAGCTAGTGAAAACGAAAGAGGTTCCTGAACCATCAGCACGGCGAATAACAGCGATATTCTGGTCTGGTAATTTTACACCTGGATTGAGTTTGGTGATGGCAGGATCGTTCCATTTTTGGATCTTGCCTAAATAGATATTACCGATAGTGTCGCCATCTAAGGTCAGCTCACCTGATTTGATACCAGGAATATTGACTGCCATAACAACACCACCAATCACAGTTGGGAATTGAAATAAACCGTCAGCTTGTAATTTGTCATCTGCTAATGGCGCATCAGAAGCACCAAAATCAACAGTATTTGCAATAATCTGTTTAACACCACCAGAGGAGCCAATGCCTTGGTAGTTAATTTTGTTACCCGTTTCTTTCTGATAGGAATCTGCCCATTTAGCATAAACTGGGGCAGGGAACGTTGCGCCAGCACCAGTCAGCGAGGTCGTTGCCTGCGCAGAAAGAGCGGTCATTGAAAACGCAGCGGCAATGACACTAGTCAGGGTGGTACGCATCAGTTTCATAATCCCTCCTGTGGGATAGGTAGAATAATTTTCGACATCTATCAACTTCGGTTACGGTACGCACAGACAATAGGTCAGTTAGATGACAATTAAATGTCTTAATTGTGACAGTTTTATGACAAAGTAAAAAAATGATGAAATATTTAGTGGGGGAAGAAAATACAAAGCAGAAGTAGCGGAATAAAAAAGGGCTTTATCAGAAAGAAAAATTAATCATCCTCATCATCACGCTCTTTTAATGGGAAATTAGCACGGATAAGTAATCCGCCTTTAATGCTATCATCAAGTTCAACATAACCGCCGTGAGCATCCATAATACGGCGAATAATGGATAACCCTAAACCAGCACCTGTTGAGCTACGTGCTTGTTCACCTTGAACAAAAGGTTGGAAAAGACGTTGTCGGTCTTCTTGTGGAATACCGGGGCCGTCATCTTCGACTTGAAACCATGCATATTCTTCATTTTTTCCACTTGAAACACTTATCCAGCCATGGCCATAGCGAGTCGCATTTACAATCATATTGGCAAGTGCTCGTTTTACAGCGATAGGATTAGCCGTAATATTAATGGATTCAGGATGAAGATGATCTTCACTTATTTTGCCTGAGTTAGATTCAGCCGAAATGACTTCTTGTAATAGATTATTCATATCGCACAGTTCTAAAGACATCTCTTTACCTGTACGCATATAGTCTAGAAACTGGCCAATAATGGCATCGCAATCTTCAATATCTTTATTGATAGAGTCAGCAAGATAGCTATCTTCCGGGCTCATCATTTCAGTAGCAAGGCGAATACGAGTAAGTGGTGTACGCAAGTCATGACTGACACCAGCCATAACGAGTGTTCTATCATTATCTAATGAGCGAATGCCCGATGACATCTGATTAAATGCGCGAATGATTGATCGCATTTCAGAGGAGCCAGATTCAGGGATAGGCGGTGGAATAACCCCTTTACCGATACGACGTGCTGCATATTCTACTTCATTGAGTGGGCGATTTTGAAAACGGTTATAGAGCCAGAAAAAAGCGACAACGATAATAATAAAAATAATTGCTTGCCGATAAACCGGCAGTAAGAAATTTTGCCCTAATTCAGTGAGTGGAACGCGTATCCAAAGAGAGGGGGAAATATGTGTATTGACCCATAAAACAGGGTATTCTAGCGTGTTTTCAATCCAAATTTCAGTTTCTCCACCCAGATATTCAGACATCTGTTCACTTAAATCGTCATCGATTTTAGCCCAATAAAGTCCTTCCTCAAGAGCGGCCTCTTTATCAAAAAAAGAGATACCTAATTCGCTATAGATTTTATTGCGCAAAGCTGGGGAGATTTTGAGTGGAGTGCCATCAACTAAAATAAGTTCTTCTGGCATTAATGTGCGTATTTCATACGCTAAAACTTTATTAAATTGCTGAAGGCTTGGCCCAACAATAAGGTGCTGCACAACGATATAACTGGCTATCAAACTAAAAAAAAGTAGCGAGATAACCAGAAATAACGAACGTGTCAGTTTATTGTGGGGGGAAAGCCTCAGCCTTCTCATTGAGCACTGGTTCCATCAGGAACAAAGACGTAACCAAGCCCCCAAACTGTTTGAATATAGCGAGGATGTGTTGGGTCCTCTTCAATCATTCGGCGTAAACGAGAAATTTGAACGTCGATTGAACGTTCCATAGCACTGTATTCGCGACCACGAGCAAGGCTCATTAGTTTGTCACGAGAAAGTGGCTCACGAGGGTGAGATACCAGTACTTTCAATACAGCAAATTCACCACTAGTCAGAGGCATATGCTCTTCTTCGTGGAACATTTCGCGTGTACCAAGGTTTAGCTTGAACTTACCAAAAGAAATAATGGCATTATCTTGTGAAGGAGCACCCGGTAATTCGTTCGCTTGACGGCGAAGTACTGCGCGAATGCGAGCCAGTAATTCTCTTGGATTAAATGGTTTTGAGATGTAATCATCAGCACCAATTTCAAGCCCAACAATTCTATCAACCTCTTCCCCTTTTGCTGTAACCATAATAATAGGAATAGGGTTGTTTTGGCTTCTTAAGCGACGGCAAATGGATAAGCCATCTTCGCCTGGAAGCATTAAGTCGAGTACGATAAGGTGGATAGATTCGCGAGTGAGCAGACGATCCATTTGATCAGCGTTTGCAGCAGTACGGATTTGAAAACCCTGCTCTGTCAAATAGCGCTCTAGTAGTGAACGTAGACGTAAATCATCATCCACGATTAGCACTTTATAACTTTCTTGCATTTTTTAAGCTCCCGAAGTGCAAATGCTTTTTGTTAGCGAATTCTATCATCGTTAAGAATATTAAACCAAAACCAAAGAATAAATGTTAATAATTTACAGATAAAACTTGTTCTTTGGTGATAGTAAAGGTAATAAATCTATTTATTTGTCTTATTCCGAATGATATTTGATAGATAATACGCAGTAATTAACTTCACCACCTGGTGTTTGCACACTAATTTCATCATCAACTTGTTTACCAATGAGTGCTCGGGCAACAGGAGAATCTATAGAAATCCACTGTTTTGCTGGATCAAACTCATCAGGCCCCACAAGTCTGAAAGTTTTGACATTTTCGTCATCATCTTCAAGCGTGACCCAAGCACCAAAATAAATTTTTCCTTCTTGGCGAGGATCGGGATCAACAATTTTTAGCTCATCAAGACGTTTTGATAAAAAGCGAACACGTCTGTCAATTTCACGTAATCGCTTCTTTCCATAAATATATTCAGCATTTTCTGAACGGTCACCTTGTGCCGCTGCTTCTGAAACTGATTGTGTGACACGAGGGCGTTCTTCTTTCCAAAGATATTTTAGCTCTTTGTCTAAGGCATACCAGCCATCACGAGTAATATAGTTACTTTTTGCCATTACGAATTAAAACTATCATCAACATTGAATTTCATAAAGATACTATAGCGTGAATGATAAATTAATCTGTTATTTTCCTCATAATTGTCGAGTCTAATCGGAAATTTGCCAAATTTTTTTAGTGTGGCGTGTGTATAATAGCCCTCTTTAAAATTATTCCTCTCGGTAGGTAAATATATTATGAATGAATCATTAAGCCGAATTATTGCAGAAGAGCTCAAGGTTAAGCCTCAGCAAGTCCTTTCGGCCATAACGTTACTGGATGAAGGGAATACGGTGCCATTTGTTGCCCGTTACCGTAAAGAGGTCACTGGTGGGTTAGATGATACGCAACTACGTCAGTTAGAAACTCGCCTTAGTTATTTACGAGAACTCAATGATCGTCGCCAAACCATTTTAAAATCAATTGAAGAACAAGGAAAATTAACACCTGAGTTACGTTCTTCAATTAATGAAACGCAAAGTAAAACAGAGCTTGAAGATCTTTATCTTCCTTATAAGCCTAAACGCCGTACTCGTGGACAAATTGCTATTGAAAATGGGTTAGAGCCCTTAGCAGATTTGTTGTGGAATGAGCCACAAAATAACCCAGAAGATGCAGCGACCGCTTATATCAACGCAGAAAAAGGTGTGAATGATACTAAAGCAGCTTTAGATGGCGCGCGTTATATTTTAATGGAGCGTTTTTCAGAAGATGCTGGGTTATTGGCGAAAGTTCGACAATATTTATGGAAAAATGCGCACCTTGTTTCAAAAGTTGTGGAAGGAAAAGAAGTCGAAGGAGCGAAGTTTAGTGATTATTTTGACAGTCATGAACCTATTGCCAATGTTCCCTCTCATCGTGCGTTAGCCATGTTTCGTGGCCGTAACGAAGGTATTTTACAATTATCGCTTAATCCTGATCCACAATTTGAAGAAGCACCTAAAGAAAGCTATGGTGAACAACTGATCACAGAGCATTTAGGATTACGCTTAAATAATCAACCGGCAGATAGCTGGCGTAAAGCGGTTGTAAGCTGGACTTGGCGTATTAAAGTTTTAATGCATATTGAAACAGAATTGATGAGCCAATTACGAGAAAAAGCAGAAGAAGAAGCTATTAATGTTTTTGCTCGAAATCTAAATGATTTACTGATGGCAGCACCTGCGGGTATGCGAGCCACTATGGGACTTGATCCTGGTTTACGTACTGGTGTGAAAGTTGCTGTTGTAGATAGCACTGGTAAGTTAATTGCAACTGATACGATTTATCCACATACAGGCCAAGCTGATAAAGCGGCTGCGAGTGTCGCGGCGTTATGTATTAAGCATAATGTTGAGCTGGTGGCGATTGGCAATGGTACTGCTTCTCGTGAAACCGAACGTTTTTTTGCTGAAACTGTAAAACGTTACCCAGACGTCAAAGCACAAAAGGTCATTGTGAGCGAGGCGGGAGCGTCCGTATATTCTGCATCAGAGCTTGCTGCTAATGAGTTTCCTGATTTAGACGTGTCTATTCGTGGTGCGGTCTCTATTGCTCGCCGTTTACAAGATCCGTTGGCTGAACTTGTAAAAATTGATCCTAAATCCATTGGTGTTGGCCAATATCAGCATGATGTTAGCCAAACATTATTAGCTAGAAAACTTGATACTGTTGTTGAAGACTGTGTGAATGGTGTTGGTGTGGATTTAAATACCGCGTCAGTACCATTATTAACGCGAGTTGCGGGGCTTAGCCAATCTATCGCTCAAAATATTATTAATTGGCGTGATGAGAACGGTCGCTTTATTGATAGAAAACAGTTACTCAAAGTCGCCCGTTTAGGGCCAAAAGCCTTTGAGCAATGCGCAGGTTTTTTGCGTATTCGTGATGGTGAAAATCCGCTGGATGCGTCAACAGTTCACCCAGAAGCGTATCCAGTTGTTGAAAATATCCTGCAATCTACGCAACAAAAGATTGGCGATTTAATGGGAAATAGCGCTTTGATCTCGCAGGTTGATGCAAGAGCGTTTATCACAGAGAAATTTGGTCTACCAACAGTTAATGACATCTTAAAAGAGTTAGCTAAACCAGGGCGAGACCCTCGTCCAGAGTTTAAAACGGCGACTTTTGCTGAAGGTGTGGAAACAATGAATGACTTAGTTAGTGGCATGATCCTTGAAGGAACCGTGACTAATGTGACTAATTTCGGTGCATTTGTTGATATCGGTGTACACCAAGATGGTTTGGTTCATATCTCCTCTTTAGCTGACCGATTTATTGAAGATCCACATACTGTGGTAAAAACAGGTGATATTGTTAAAGTCAAAGTTCTTGAAGTTGACTTGGCTCGTAAACGTATTGCATTAACTATGCGTTTAGATGAAGTTGCTGGTGATAGTGAAAATAGACAATCATCACCAAGTAATAATCACCCTAGAAATAATAAAGGGCAGAAGCCAGCTCGTAATAACCGCCAATCAACAAATAGTGGTAATAATGCGGGAAATAGTGCAATGGGTGACGCGTTAGCCGCTGCATTTGGAAAAAAACGCTAATAACACATTTAGGGTTATAGTGTTAATGAGCAAGGAGCTCTAACGTTGTTGAATGTGGTGTTATGGATATTGATGACACCACATTTTTTATTTTGCCTTATTCAGGCTGTTTTGTAATAACGAAATATTGATAAAGAAGAGTGCAGATTAAATTTACTCTCATTTATTTTTCATTTTTAATCGGTTTGGTTTTAATCTGACTTAAGCGATATTAAATAAAGTATCCTCTATTTCATCTCTATATTTATTTATTATGATTTTTATCATCCATTTTCTATTTTCCCCATCGCTGATTACCTTTATATTATAAATATGAGTTGATCGCCTTATAACCTTATTACTAATAAGGTTTTTAAGTGAGATTCTATGAGCTAAAACTGAGAAATCATTGCCTCTGTTTATATCAACTCTATTTTAATTAATAGAATGAATATCTGTAGGTTTATTTCACCTTTATTAGGTTATTAATATGAATTTAAATAAATTATCGCTTGGCTTGATTTTAATTTCTGCAACATTACTTGCAGGGTGTGCTTCAGAGTCTTCTCGCTCTTTAGATGTCGCTAAAGTCGCAACCTATAACACGACTTATACTGGGACAAAAAGCGCTATTTCAATTGGTAAGTTTGATAACCGTTCTAGTTATATGAATGGAATATTCTCTGATGGTGTTGATAGATTAGGAAATCAATCAAAAACCATTTTAATGACCCATTTACAACAGACAGGGCGTTTTAACGTGTTAGATCGCGCCAATATGTCTGAGTTAAAAGAAGAGGCGGGTATTAAAGGCCAAAGCCAGCAATTAAAAGGTGCAACCTATGTTATTACGGGTGATGTCACTGAATTTGGTCGTAAAGAAGTGGGTGATCGTCAATTATTCGGTATTTTAGGTCGCGGTAAAACCCAAGTTGCTTATGCCAAAGTGAATTTAAACGTTGTGAATGTAAACACATCAGAAGTGGTATTCTCATCTCAAGGTGCGGGTGAATATGAGCTTTCTAACCGTGAAATCATCGGGTTTGGTGGAACAGCAAGCTATGACTCAACACTTAATGGCAAAGTGCTTGATCTCGCTATTCGTGAAGCAGTTAATAATTTAGTAGCTGGTATTGAGAGCAATGCTTGGCAACCTTCGAAATAATGCTCATTTTATAAGGATATAACAATGTTAAAATCATTAATGAGCCTTGCTTTTGGTACGCTATTATTGACAGGGTGCGCAAGTGGCCCTAAACCGCTTTATAACTGGGATAGCTATCAACAAGTGGTTTATCAACATTATCAACAAAGTGAAAGTGACCCCCAAGCACAGATTGATGCATTAAAGAAAAGTATTGAACTCTCTCGTGCTAAATCATTGGGTATTCCACCGGGATTACATGCGCACTTAGGAATGTTATATGGTGCAACAGGCGCATTAGATTTAGCGATGGCTGAATTTAACGAGGAAAAAGCACTTTACCCTGAATCAGCAGAATTCATGGATCGCCTGATGAAAAACAAAGGAATGCAAAAATGAGTCGTTTATTTGCTTTAATGTGTTTTGCGTTTGCGTTGGTATTAACGGGCTGTGCTCAACCTGTCAAAACGGATTACACCGCCTTTAAACAAAGTAAGCCAAAAAGTATTTTAGTTTTAGTACCACAAAACCACACGACAGAGGTTGGTGCGGGGCATAGTTTTTTATCTCAAGTGACGTATCCTTTGGCAGAGGCGGGCTATTATGTTTTTCCGGTTGCGGTCGTTGAAGAGACATTTAAGCAAAATGGTCTATCAATGGCTGGAGATATTCACGCAGTAAGTCCGAATAAATTGCGTGAAATATTTGGTGCTGATGCAGTTTTATATTTAGATATCACTGAATTCGGCACGTCATACCAAGTTATTTCCAGTGATACACGAGTCACTGTTAGCGCTAAACTTGTTGATCTCCGTAATGGCGGTGTGTTGTGGAGCAGTTCTGCAACCGCATCAAGTACAGAGACAGAAAGTTCATCAAGTAGCTTAGTGGGAATGTTGGTTTCTGCTGTTGTGAATCAAATCGTTAATACCGTTTCAGATAAGAGTTACCAAATTGCAGGAATAACCAGTGTGCGGTTACTGTCTGCAGGTAAAGCAAATGGTATTTTATACGGACCTCGCTCACCTAATTATGGTAAAGAAGCAGAATGATTTAATGCTATAAATTAACCATAATAAAGAAAAAGGCTCTGTTTTATGTGATCACAATAAACAGAGCCTTTCTATTTGTTATTATCAAATAATAATAATTCTTATTAGCCATTAAAGAAATGCAGGTATTTTAATCAAAGAAATTAGATTAATAACAAAGAAAATAAATAGAGGGTCATTTTTATTGAAAAGAGAAACCATCCTTGGTTGCTAGTCCGTTTCCTTCCATGGTTAATAATCCATAATTCGGTATATAAAAGAGACTGATAAAATAAGAGAATAGTCAATTAGAATAAGATAAGGTATGGGGGATGCTATCTTTCCTTGTAATATAGCGACCTTTATTCTTTAAATGACTCTCAAATTTAAATCAAAACACGACTGAGTTGGATATTAATCAATGTTTTGTTCTAGGGTATGTAATATTATAATTTAGGTAAAGATATAATTATTACTATTATTATAATCATCGAATTACGAGAGAATAAAAAAATAATAAAATTAATATAACGAGATATTTAATTAATTTAAATCGTATTTTGAGTAATATATCGTTTTAAACTCTGGGTAAAAGTTGATAAGCGTTATTTTAAAATAATAAACTTTAACTAACATCTTGAATAAACTTAATTTATTTATGAATATCTTTAATGAGTAAGACTATTTTTGTGTAATGTGACTTATATCACATCTTGTGTTCGGGCAGGATAGCCTATCAATAAGAAGATAAGGGGATTTATACGATACCTTTTTTGATCATATTCAGTTCTCGATTTATTGGTTACACTATTCTTTCAGATATTCATAATGTCTGTTTGCTGGTATGAGATATCAGCGGTTCACTTTTGGAAGGTAGAGGCATGTCAGAACAAACAATTATTTGGGATCTTGACCTGATCCATAAGTATAACTATTCAGGTCCTCGCTATACATCATACCCAACAGCATTGGAATTTAATCAACAATATGGTGATGTTGATTTTATCAAAGCGACTCAATGTTATCCTGAGCGCCCTTTATCACTTTATATCCATATTCCTTTCTGCCATAAGCTGTGTTATTTCTGCGGTTGTAATAAAATTATTACACGGCATAAACATAAAGCAGATGAGTATCTTGATGTTTTAGAAAAAGAAATTATTAATAGAGCTCGTTATTTTAAAGACAGAAAAGTGACTCAAATGCATTGGGGCGGGGGTACGCCTACTTTTCTGGGTAAGCAACAAATTAGTCGATTGGTTTCGCTATTACGTCAGCATTTTCATTTTGTCGATAATGCAGAGCTTTCTATTGAAATTGACCCACGTGAGATTGAATTAGATGTTATCGATCATTTGCGTAATGAAGGCTTTAACCGCCTGAGTATGGGAGTGCAAGATTTTAATAAAGAAGTACAACAAAAAGTAAATCGAGAGCAAGATGAAGCGTTTATTTTTGCATTAGTAGAGCGTGCGCGTGAAGTGGGTTTTCACTCCACCAGTATTGATTTAATTTATGGCTTACCTAAGCAAACCAAAGAGAGTTTTTCCTTTACATTAAAACGTGTCATTGAATTATCGCCAGATAGATTAAGTGTATTTAATTATGCTCATTTACCTAATTTATTTGCGGCTCAACGTAAAATTAAAGATGAAGACCTCCCTTTAGCGGAAGAAAAATTAGAAATATTACAAGAAACCATTTCTACACTGACGACAAACGGCTATCAATTTATTGGAATGGATCATTTTGCTAAGCCTGATGATGAATTAGCAGTAGCTCAGCGCAAAGGTATTTTACATCGTAATTTCCAAGGATATACCACTCATGAAGAGTGTGATTTATTAGGTATGGGTGTTTCTGCAATTAGTATGTTAGGAGATAACTATGCGCAAAATGAGAAGGTATTGAAAGAGTATTATACGCGTGTAAATAGTGAAGGTAATGCACTATGGCGAGGCTTATCACTGACTAATGATGATTGTATTCGCCGTGATGTAATTAAAACCTTAATTTGTAATTTTAATCTGCATTTTTCTGATATTGAAAAAATGCACGATATTGCCTTCCATGACTATTTTAAAGAAGATTTAGAATTACTTGTGCCAATGAAAGATGATGGCTTAATTGAAATAACAGCAGACGGCATTCAAGTAACACCAAGAGGACGTTTGCTTATTCGTAATATCTGCATGTGTTTTGATACCTATTTGCGAAATCAAATGCGCCAACGTCAATTCTCTCGTGTTATTTAAATAAAGAGGGGTAGAGGACTAATATTCGTCTATCCCTAATTCTTTTAATTTTCGGGTTAATGTATTTCTTCCCCAACCTAATAATCGTGCAGCATCTTGTTTATGGCCTTGTGTATAGGCTAAAGCACTGAGTAAAAGTGTCCGTTCAAACTGAGGTAATGCATTCGTTAGGATATTGTCTTTTCCTTCAGCTAATGCTTCGTCTGCCCATAATGAAAGATGTTGTGACCAATGTTGAGATGAAGCAATTCGACTGATATTTTTTGCTTTCTCATCGAGTTGGCGAATTTCTTGCGGTAAGTCTTGAGGCATAATTTCTTGGCTTGCGGTCATTACCGTTAGCCAGCGACATACATTCTCTAATTGTCTTACGTTACCGGACCAGTTGTATTCCATCATTATTTGTAAACTTTGTTGATGGAGTACTTTCGCTTCCACACCAAGCTCTTTTGCTGTTTTTTGCAAAAAGTAACGTGCTAAGTTTGGAATATCTTCTGTTCTATCTCGTAGTGGCGGTAATTGAATGCGAATAACATTGAGGCGATGATAGAGATCTTCACGAAAATCACCAGCCTGAACGCGTTTTTCTAAGTCTTGATGTGTAGCGGCAATAATACGTACATCAACTTTTACAGGGGCATAACCACCTACTCGATAAAATTGTCCTTCAGCAAGCACTCGTAGTAACCGTGTTTGAATATCAAGAGGCATATCACCAATTTCATCAAGAAAAAGAGAACCGCCATTTGCTTGTTCAAATCGTCCTTGGCGTACTTGAGAAGCACCGGTAAATGCCCCTTTTTCATGACCAAAAAGTTCTGATTCAATTAAATCTTTAGGAATAGCCGCCATATTGAGAGCAATAAAGGGAGAGGAAGCTCTTGGGCTGTGGCGATGTAATGCATGCGCGACTAGCTCTTTTCCTGTGCCCGATTCCCCATTAATCAGCACACTGATTGAGGAACGAGAAAGTCGCCCAATAATACGATAAACCTCCTGCATTGCAGGCGCTTCACCAATCATATCAGAAACAGATTGCAGAGTAGTTCCAGTCGTATTGGGCTGTTTTTGCTCGCGATAATGCGTAATTGCACGATCAATTAATGCCAATGTTTCGTCGATATCGAATGGCTTTGGTAAGTAATCAAAAGCTCCTTGTTGATAGGCATTAACAGCAGCATCGAGATCAGAATGTGCCGTCATGATAATAACGGGCAGAGTGGGATATTGTTCTTTAATTATTTTTAAAAGAGATAAACCATCAATATCAGGCATACGAATGTCTGATAACAACACATCAGGTATTTCTGTATTGAGTGCATTAAGCACATCATTCGCATGTTCAAAGGCTTTACAAGACATGCCTTCACGAGAAATGGCACGTTCAAGTACCCAGCGAATAGAGCTGTCATCATCAACAACCCATACATTTCCTTTTTGCATTGGTTATCTCCTACTTAATTGGTAAATAAATAGAAAATTCAGTATTTCCGGGCCAACTGGTAAATTCAATTTTACCTGCATGCTGATCCACTAAATTACGTGCAATTGATAATCCCAATCCATTTCCTCCTTCTCTACCGCTTACCATGGGATAAAAAAGTGTGTCTTGTAGATGAGGAGGAATACCATCACCAGTATCAATTACATCTATACGGGCAACAAGGCGATGACGTTCACCATGGAGTGTGACTTGAAAAGCAGTACGGGTACGCAAAATAATCGTCCCTCCTGTTTTTTCAACAGCTTGTAAAGCATTGCGTGTAATATTTAGGAGTACTTGTTCTATTTGATCTGGGTAATGTGATAACTCAGGCAAACTAGGATCGTAATCTTTTAACAAGGTGACATTTTCAGGGCATTCGAGAGAAATAAGTTGGGCCACACGCTCAACAACATGATGAATACTCTGATATGTTTTTGTTCCCGGGTGTTGGGGGCCGAGTAGTCTGTCCACCAGCACACGAAGGCGATCAGCTTGTTCAATAATGACTTGCGTATATTCTGTTAAGGCAGGATCGGGTAATGATTTTGCCAGCAATTGTGCAGCACCTCTTAACCCACCTAACGGATTTTTAATTTCATGTGCCAGCCCCCTAACCAATTCCCTCGCTGCCATCTGCTGTGCTTGTTGTATCTGCTCTTGGCTTAACCGGCGTTGACTATCCATAGGCGCCAGTTCCAGCAAAATGTGTTGCTCGGAAATAGGTTGGGCACTGAGCGACATTGTATGTGATTGGTTATTAACAACCAATATCACTTCATTGTCGGTAAAGCTTTGTCCACTCGCTAATGTTTCACGCATTAAATCAGCATCAAAAGAGTAATAACTGAATAAGGCGGTAAAAGGTGTTTCAAATAATTTTCGGCGACTTTGTGCTAAAACCTGTAACGCAGAATGATTCGCATAACAAATAATAAACTCTTTGTTGATAACCAATACTGAGTGTATCAATGAGTCCAAAATTAATGTGTTATCAGGTAAGTCTGCCGTTTCCATATTAAATACCTCGTTGCACCATTTTAGTGCATCTTACCTTTATTGCATTAATGAGCCAATGCGTAAGTGAATAGACGGACTCCTTAAGTGGGAGAAAAGTGCCCATCCGAAGATGGGCAAAATAGCTTCACGGCAAAAAAAACAGTTTTACATCTTGGCTTAAGTTTTTATCAGTAAAATTTAACTTAAGCGCTGTAATACATTTCAAATTCAAGAGGATGTGGAGCCATACGTACACGTTGAACATCTGCACGTAATAATTCTAAATAAGCATCAATAGCATCGTCAGTAAAGACGCCACCGCGGGTTAAGAATTCACGATCGGCATTTAGTGTATTTAATGCTTCCTCTAATGAACCTGCGACAGTTGGGATCTCTTTTGCTTCTTCTGGCGGTAAATCGTAGAGGTTTTTATCCATAGCATCACCAGGGTGAATTTTATTGATAATGCCATCAAGACCAGCCATTAACTGAGCGGCAAACGCAAGATAAGGGTTTGCTAATGGATCAGGGAAGCGAACTTCAATACGGCGTGCTTTCATGCTGGCAACCACTGGAATACGAATTGATGCCGAACGGTTACGTGCGGAGTAAGCCAACATAACAGGGGCTTCAAAACCTGGAACTAAACGTTTATAAGAGTTAGTTGTTGGGTTAGTAAATGCATTTAGCGCACGAGCGTGTTTGATAATACCGCCGATGTAATACAGCGCCATTTCAGATAATCCGCCGTATTTGTCGCCTGCGAATAGGTTTACACCGTTTTTAGACAGAGACATATGGCAGTGCATGCCTGAGCCATTATCACCTACTAGCGGTTTTGGCATAAAGGTCGCTGTTTTACCAAATACATGAGCTACATTTTGTACCACGTATTTATAAATTTGGGTTTCATCTGCTTTTTTGGTCATGGTATTGAAGCGAGTCGCCACTTCGTTTTGACCTGCTGTTGCCACTTCATGATGGTGTGCTTCAACCACTAAGCCCATTTCTTCCATAATGTTACACATGGTAGAACGAATATCTTGTGATGAATCAACAGGTGGCAGTGGGAAATAGCCGCCTTTAACCATAGGGCGGTGCCCTTTGTTACCGTCTTCATATTTAGTGTTGGTGTTCCAAGCCGCTTCAATATCATTAATAGCGTAAGAAGCGCCTGAAATATCGTTTTTAAAACGAATATCATCAAACAAGAAGAATTCTGGTTCTGGCCCAAACAGTACTGTGTCTGCAATACCACTTGATTTTAAATAATCTTCAGCACGTTTTGAAATAGAGCGTGGGTCGCGATCATAACCTTTCATTGTGCCTGGTTCTAGCACATCACAACGAATAATCAGGGTTGGGTCTTGAAAAAATGGGTCTAGCATTGCGGTTGTTGCATCTGGCATCAGCACCATGTCTGATTCGTTAATGCCTTTCCAGCCACCAATAGAGGAACCATCGAACATTTTTCCTTCTTCAAAGAAATCATCGTTAACCTGATGAGCCGGAATAGTAAGATGTTGTTCTTTACCGCGGGTATCAGTGAAACGTAAGTCAATATATCTAACTTTATGTTCTTCAATCATGGATAACACATGTTCAAGGGACATAGAAACTCTCCTGGCGAATGGTTTTATTGAGTGCAGTGGCCTTACACATTTTTCGGTGAATTTTTTGCTCACCTAAATTCTATTGCGAAAAGCATGCCAACTTATCTAAAAAGGGATATATACTGTATTGATGAAGTTTAGTGTAGAATATCTCCTGTGATTTTTTAATTATTGCACAAAGTTGGTGCAAATTAAGCCTAATTAGTTGCACTATTTTGGTGCAATCGAACGGATGCTACTAAATTCTGAGGCGTGAAAAGGATCACAATTCAATTAATTGCATATTGTTAAGCAATCATTATTGTGATCTTGTTTAGTCTCTCGTCTAAAGCGTGTACAATACTGCGCTTATTTCTACAATGCCTGAGGCAAATTTTGTGATCGAAAACTTGCGTAATATCGCCATCATCGCCCACGTTGACCATGGTAAAACAACTATCGTCGATAAATTACTACAGCAATCTGGTACGTTCGGTGAACGTGAAACCGTTGCTGAGCGCGTGATGGACTCAAATGATCTCGAAAGAGAGCGCGGAATTACTATTCTTGCGAAAAATACAGCGATTAAATGGAATGACTATCGTATCAATATCGTAGATACCCCAGGACACGCCGACTTCGGTGGTGAGGTAGAACGCGTTATGTCTATGGTAGACTGCGTTCTATTGCTGGTTGACGCGATGGATGGCCCAATGCCACAAACTCGTTTTGTGACACAAAAAGCATTTGCTAACAACTTAAAACCTATTGTTGTTATCAATAAAGTTGACCGCCCTGGTGCGCGTCCAGACTGGGTTGTTGATCAGGTATTTGACCTGTTCGTAAACTTAGGTGCAACTGACGAACAACTTGATTTCCCAATTATCTATGCATCTGCATTAAACGGTATTGCGGGAACAGATTACAATGACATGGCTGAAGATATGACTCCGTTATATGAAGCTATTGTCAAATATGTAGAGCCACCAAAAGTGGATCTGGAAGGTACATTCCAGATGCAAATTTCTCAGTTGGACTACAACAACTACATGGGTGTTATCGGTATCGGTCGTATTAAGCGTGGTAAGGTTAAACCTAACCAACAAGTGACTATCATCGATAGTGAAGGTAATACCCGTAACGGTAAAGTCGGTAAAGTTTTAGGCCATTTAGGCTTAGAGCGTATCGAAGTTGATGTTGCTGAAGCTGGCGATATCATCGCAATCACTGGTTTAGGTGAACTGAATATCTCTGATACGATTTGTGAAGTGGGTGCTGTTGAAGCGCTACCTGCATTAGCCGTTGATGAACCAACTGTTAGCATGTATTTCTGTGTTAATACTTCACCATTCTGTGGTCGTGAAGGTAAATTCGTGACTTCTCGTCAGATTTTAGATCGTCTGAAAAAAGAGTTAGTCCATAACGTTGCATTACGTGTAGAAGAAACTGAAGATCCAGATGCATTCCGTGTATCAGGTCGTGGTGAGCTTCACCTGTCAGTTCTGATTGAAAATATGCGTCGTGAAGGTTACGAATTAGGTGTATCTCGTCCTAAAGTTATCTTCCGTGATATTGACGGTCGTAAACAAGAGCCTTTCGAACAAGTTACTATCGATATTGAAGAGCAACACCAAGGTGATGTGATGCAAGCGATGGGTGAGCGTAAAGGCGAAATGCGTGATATGCAACCAGATGGTAAAGGACGTGTACGTTTAGACTACATTATCCCTAGCCGTGGTCTGATTGGTTTCCGTACTGAATTTATGACCATGACATCAGGTACTGGTTTACTGTATGCAACATTCAGTCATTATGATGATGTTCGTCCAGGTGAAATCGGTCGCCGTAATAACGGTGTTATGATCTCTAATGGCCAAGGTAAAGCCGTTGCTTACGCCCTGTATAGCTTACAAGACCGCGGTAAATTATTCGTTACTCATGGTGCAGAAGTGTATGAAGGCCAAGTAATTGGTATTCATACTCGCTCTAATGACTTAACAGTAAACTGCTTAACAGGTAAAAAGCTAACTAACATGCGTGCTTCTGGTACAGATGAGGCGACAACGCTGACTCCACACCTGAAACAAACATTAGAACAAGCATTAGAATTTATTGATGACGATGAGTTAGTTGAAGTTACTCCGCAGTCTATTCGTCTGCGTAAGCGTTATCTGTCAGAAAATGATCGTCGCCGCGCTTATCGTAGCAAAGACTAATTCGTTATTCTGATAACATAATTCTTAGGGCGCGTTTAGCGCCCTGAGTTTATACTCGGCATACTTCACGTTACAGTGGCGTTGACTATGCTCAGTTAGTCGAGACATAGCTTATCTATTCTATGTTCTCCGGCTATCTTCATTTATCGCCTGCCTGTAACTCAAATTATGTAGAGTAGATGTTGCTATAAGACGAATGCGGTGGAAACTAATCCCCACCGCATAAGTTCTCTCTTTTTCCCTGCCTTTTCTTATTTTTTATCCCTTGTCTGCATTTACAACTTAATCGTTGTACAAGTCACCAATACTATTTCGAAGCACAGATGAAAGCAGTCTCATTTTTCCTCTATCCCAATCCTTTTTTATGTTTTACAAAAAAATTAAGTGTGATTATTGTACTTTTTTAGCGTTTAAGCCTGTTCAGTAAAGCGATTTATGATTAAAGTAAAATGAGTTTTCTATTATGGAGAGGATTTATGCTTTATATCTTTGATATGGGTAATGTGATTATTGATATCGATTTTAACCGGGTATTCGCAGTATGGAGTAAACTCAGTGGTGTTCCATTAGCGAACATAAAAAAGAACTTCACCACAGGAGAGATCTTTAAATTACACGAACGCGGCAATATTACAGACATCGAATTTGCAGAAGAAATCAGCTCAGAATTAGGGATGAGCCTAAGCTTTGAGCAATTTGCTGAAGGCTGGCAAGCTATTTTTATCGCAGTTCGCCCCGAAGTTATTGATATAATGAATAAATTAAGAGAGCAAGGACATCGGGTTGTTGTGTTATCGAATACTAATCGCTTACACCAAGATTATTGGCCTGAGCATTATCCTGAAATTGCGGCTTCTGCAGATTTCCTCTATCTATCTCAAGATATTGGAATGAGAAAGCCAGATCCTGAAATCTATAAATATGTTTTACAGTCTGAAGACATTGAAGCACAAGATGCCGTTTTCTTTGATGATATAAAAGCAAATGTTGATGCAGCAATTGCAGTAGGCATGAAAGGTGTACATGTTATTGATAAACACACAGTCATTGACTATTTCAAAGATTACGATTTTACTCTCCCAGTAGAAGAATAATGCTATCTTAAGGATAACAATAGATTGAATTTGTTATCCTTTTTTATTGATTTATTTTGGAGAGAGCATGATTGCGTTAATTCAACGAGTGACACAGGCAAACGTGGATATTGCTGGTGAAACAGTCGGCGCTATTAATCAAGGATTATTGGTTTTATTAGGTGTAGAGAAAGACGACAACGAACAGAAAGCCAAAAGACTATGTGAAAAAGTATGTGGTTATCGCATCTTTAGTGATGAAAATGACAAAATGAACCTAAATGTGCAACAAGCTGGTGGTAGTTTATTAGTTGTCTCTCAATTCACACTTGCCGCGGAAACACAAAAAGGTATGCGTCCAGGATTTTCAAATGGTGCGCCCCCAGAATTAGCGAA
Organism: Proteus sp. fly-1067; assembly: GCF_040139345.1. NCBI lineage: Bacteria > Pseudomonadati > Pseudomonadota > Gammaproteobacteria > Enterobacterales > Morganellaceae > Proteus > Proteus sp. fly-1067. The sequence goes on from NZ_JBEEUL010000005.1 coordinate 172,738, forward strand.
AAATCTCTATCACTACTTTATTGAACAATGTCAGCTACAAGGTTTAGAAACGCAAACAGGCCAATTTGCCGCAGATATGCAAATCACACTGACTAATGATGGCCCAGTCACCTTTTGGTTGCAGGTATAACGTCGAACGCACAGTCGTGTTAAAAGGAGCTCAGATATGTACCATTTACGGACACCAAAGACAGAGGCGGAATTTGATGCCTATTATGCTTTTCGTTGGGAAATGCTTCGTAAACCTCTACATCAACCTGAAGGCTCTGAAAAAGACGGTTATGACACCTTTGCTCATCACCAAATGGTTGTTGATGAAATAGGGCAACCCGTTGCAATTGGGCGACTTTATATTAATGCGGATAACGAAGGGGCTATCCGCTTTATGGCAGTACGCACTGATGCGCAAGGTAAAGGCTTAGGTACTCTTGTTGCTATGGCTTTAGAGTCATTGGCTCGCCAAGAAGGTATAAAACGGATCGTGTGTAGTGCAAGAGAAGAGTCTGTAAGCTTCTTTGAAAAATTGGGTTATGAAAATTGTGGCTTAGTTACAGGTCCACAAACGACACCCATAAAGCATTTCTTTATGAAAAAAAGTATTGAGTCCTTAGATGATATTCTTCATCGGCCTGATTGGTGTGCTGAATTACAAAAACAATGGCATCAACATATCCCATTAAGTGAAAAAATGGGGTTGCGCATTACTCAATACACTGGCACTCGTTTTTATACCACTATTCCTGAAGCAGGAAATCAAAACCCCCATCACACCATTTTTGCTGGTAGCCAATTTTCACTTGCCACCTTAACAGGTTGGGGATTGATTTGGTTATTAATGCAAGAGCATAAATTACAAGGTGATATTGTGTTGGTGGATGCCCATATTCGTTATCGAAAACCCGTTTCTGGGCGTCCTGCCGCCGTTGCTGATATGGAAAATCTAAGTGGTGATTTAGGGCGATTAGCTAAAGGGAGCAAGGCACGCATCAAGTTAGATGTCGATATTTGTGGTGATGAAGGGGTTGGTGCTGTTTTTAGTGGTACTTATATTGTTTTACCTGCACAAAATAAGCAATGTTAGGTGATTGAGGTTAATTGATTGAATTTAATTGTTTTTTATCTTTTTTGCGTTAAGGCGTGTGGATAATTAATCTATACTTTAATACTTATCTTATTAGGTTTGCCACAAAAATTCGTCCTTTAAGGCAAGGAGAATGCCAAAGTGTTTCTATCGCGATCCAATTGATGTATATTTCGCAGTTTACGGAGGGAAGCATGGACACCAATTTATCTACTCGTCTTAATAAATATATCAGTGAAAGCGGGATCTGCTCACGTCGTGAGGCTGACCGTTATATTGAGCAAGGACTTGTCCTTATTAATGGCAAACGCGCCGGTATTGGCGACCAAGTATTTGCTGGTGATGAAGTCAAAGTTAATGGTCGATTGATTGAAGCACAGGATAATTCTGAGTTGGTGCTGATTGCGCTGAATAAACCTGTGGGTATTGTCAGTACCACAGATGATGGCGAAAAAGATAATATTGTTGATTATGTTAACCACAGTACCCGTATTTTCCCAATTGGGCGTTTAGATAAAGATTCACAGGGATTGATTTTCCTAACTAACCACGGTGATTTAGTCAATAAAATCTTACGTGCAGGTAACGATCACGAAAAAGAGTACCTTGTGACAGTGAATAAACCGATCACTGATGAGTTTATTCATGGAATGGGCGCAGGCGTTCCTATCATGGGACAAAAAACCAAGAAATGTAAGGTCAAGAAAGAAGCGCCAATGGTGTTTCGTATTACCTTAGTTCAAGGATTAAATCGCCAAATTCGTCGTATGTGTGAATATTTTGGTTATGAAGTCACTAAGCTTGAACGTGTTCGTATTATGAATGTGAGTTTATCGGGATTGCCTGTTGGTGAATGGCGTGATCTGACCGATGATGAACTGATTACCTTATTTGAAGCGATTGAAAAATCAACGTCTGAAGTACCACCAAAAGCAAAACAAAGTAAACCTAAAAAACAAATCAGTAGTAATGCAAAAGCCTTGGGTATTCATATTCCTCAAACAAAAACCAAAGAAACGGAAAATAACTCTCGTAAGCGCTTTGTTCAGCCGGGTCGAAAAAAGAAAAAACGCTAATATCATCTCTGTAAATACGATAAAAACAAAAAAACACCTGGAAGGGTGTTTTTTGTTTGTTCTATTTAGGTATTAATAAAATTAGTCTAAATTCAACTCATCTAATTTGTTTTGACGACGTTCAAGCACAATCGCGGCAAGTTCGGCATCCATAACCCGTTCAATTAAGGCGTCATAGTCTTCTTTAGATAGGCAATAGAACAACGGAGTTTTGTTGTCATCACACACAAGCAGTGTGCTGTTATCTTCAAGTGCAGTTAAAGGAGATTGTTGAAACGTGTTTAAAGATATTTTTTCAGGGGAAAAATCTTCGTCAGACATGAAAACTCCACAATAAAGAAAAGGGCAATAGCGCATTGTAACGCTTTTTATTAAGGGAGCAATCCGTGCTCCTGCGAAAGATCAATATTATAGGTGATTAATTATTTCGCCATTTTGTATTTCTGAATTGAGTATTTGTTGCTCACCTTTACTTCCAGTTAATGTGCCATTGAGTGTTGATATCACTGGAATTGCACGTAAATTACCTTTCAGTTTTAGTGTAAATTGGCCTATTTCATCAGAGTAGGTTGTTTTTAAACCTAATGTATAAGGCGTTGATAAAGGCACATTGAGTCCATTAGCAATGAGTGAGAACTGACGTTGTTGGTTAGATTGCACTAAACCTGCTGAGCCTCGCACAATACCATCACCAATAAAGGCCGAATATTGCTCAATAATTGCATTATCTTGCTGAGTGACAATATTTAGATCAGGGCGACGTAATTCAATTCTATTTAATGTTCCACTATCTGCATTTAATATAGCTGAACCTTGCCATAATCCCCATTCACCTTCTTTTGCAATAATTAAATTTTGTAGTTTTCCTGTTAATCCTGTGAATTGGAAAGGAAACTCTGGTGTGATATCAATTAAAATTGATTGGTTTATGGATAACTGTTCGATAGTAATATTTTGAATATCACTGCTGTTATTAATAGGCTTAGCTAAAAAAGCGAGCCAATCTTCAGGGAGTGTGTATAAAAGGCCTGAAAGTGTCGCTTCATGAATAGAAATAGTTTTCGAGTCTTTATTCCAATTCCCCGCAAGTTTAATTAAGCCTTTTTCATAACGTAAACTAAGATTATCAAGATTGAGTTGATTGTTTTGCTGATTCAGTTTTGCGATAAGATCAGTGAAATGTTCATCTTGGAAAACAACGTCATTTGCGTTGAGTTCACCCGTTGTGAATGTTAGATTTTTATCCCAATCAAACTGAGAAAATTGACCATCAAAACCACTTATTGCCCATTGCTTTCCTTCAGCCGTAAAATCAACAATATTAAGTGCTCTTATGCTAATGCGTGGGTATTTAGAGATTGATTGTATTAAATCACTGAAGGTTTGAGAGGATTGCCAACGTAAGCCATTCATATAAACTTCATCAAACTTCCATTGATTATTTTGATACTGACCACTTAATGAGAGTGAGCCATTAAGTAAACGCGTTCCTAGTTTTTCTATTTGAATATTATTTGGTTGATATTGACCAGAAATAATGAAATTACTGAATTCATTATTATTTATCGTGCCATTAGCAATGGAAAATTGAAAATGGCCTGCACCAATAAAATCTTCCGATGTAGGTGCCCAAGGTGTAATTCCCCCCGTCACTTTTTTCGCTTCGAAAGAAAAATCTGCATTGGTGCTGTTTAAAATCATATTTTTAAATTGCAGAATATCAGCACTTAACGGTATTGATGGAGCCTTATTAGTAAATTCAATATTGCCATTTTCTAATGTGATTTTTTGCAGGTGAGAAGGGGCGGTAAAAAATTGCCAATTAAGTCGAATCTGTGCTGATTTTGCGAATACAGTTGTTTTGTCTTGCTTAGGGTTAACAGAGAGATCATGAACAATAACTTGTTCGGGTTGCATAAGGTCATGTTCAATACCTGAGAAGCGAATATCGTAATCAGTATATTGTGTTAGCCATTCACTTGTTTTTTGCGCTCCCCACTGAGTTTGAATAAAAGCGTAAATTATGATAATAAATAAAATAACGATAAGTATCAGAGATACCATACTTTTCATCAGCCAGCGCATTGCCCTTCTCCTGTTTTAGACTCCATCAAAACATTATACAGTTATGCCTGAAAATTGGGTGATGCTCAAGTATTGATCGGTTAAATCAAAGTGTTTAGAGTGGTTGATTAGTAATAGTCTTGATCATTTCTTTTAGACTGTCAGATTGTGGTTGTTTTACGTCTAAATAAGGCTGTACCTCTGCTAGTATTTCTTTAATTAATTGATATTGTTGTAGCTCTTTGGTGTTTAAATTTTCTTTATCTAATTTTAATTTATTTGCGTAATTAATTAACTGAGTAATTAGTGCATTAGGTTCAATTTTGCCTGAGCGATAAACATCATAGAAATTAGGTAATATATGAGCTTGTATTGGTAAATATTCAAAAGTATAAGTCAGATAGTCTGCCTTATCCTTTTGTTCAGAACAATTAAGATTAGGGTTGTCTAAAAAGTTATTTAAATCTTTTTTAATATATTCTAAATTGAAGTCAGCAACAGATTTATTTCCTAAATAAGTAAATTTATGGTCACTATTAAATAACGAAAGAAGAGAATCTTTGAGATAAGTAAAAAATTGCCCAATAGTTTGTATATGAAAATCTTGAGTAGATGGATGACTTTTTAAGTACTCGAGTGCAGGGTTTTTAATTGGGATCAATGGTGTAGTCATGTTATTTTCCTTTGATTTTCAGTATTGAGATAAAGATTTACCGTAACTCAAAGGGCAATACTTTTATAAAAATACCATTGGCCTAAAGATGATAAATAAAGCGCTATTTTCATAATCCAAAATAGCGCTTTACTCATTTGTTGCTAGTTAATAATTATTTTTCCGGAGGGAAAATTAGATTTAAAATAATTGCCGTTAATCCCCCAGCAGCAATACCTGATGATAGCAATGTTTTTAGCCAATCAGGGGCAAATTGTAATATTTGAGGTTGTTGGGAAACCCCTAACCCTACCGCAAGTGAAATAGCAAGGATCATAATAGCTCGGCGGTTTAATGCCTCTTTAGACACAATACGTACACCGGACGCAGCTATCGTACCGAACATCACTAATGTGGCTCCGCCTAATACAGGCTCAGGAATTCGTTGCACAAATTCTGCAACAAAAGGAAATAAACCCAAAACAACCAACATGGCGGCAACAACATAGCCCACATAACGACTGGCAACACCCGTTAATTGAATAACACCGTTATTTTGACCAAAACAAGAGTTTGGGAATGTATTGAAAAATGCTGAAACCATGGAGTTAATTCCATTAGCTAATACGCCCCCTTTAATGCGCTTCATATACAAAGGACCACTGACGGGTTGCTCTGAAACATCAGACGTTGCTGTGATATCACCAATGGTTTCTAGCGAAGTGATCATAAACACGAGCATTAAGGGAATAAGCAGATGCCAATCAAATGATAGCCCATAATAAAACGGTTCAGGAATAGTCATCATTGGTGTTTCTTGATGCTCTACTGGTGTTGGCAACATATCCAGTGCCCAAGCAAGAATATAACCCACAGCCATAGCTATGACTAAAGAGGCAACACGTAAATAAGGATTTTTTTGTCGATTCAGTAAAATAATAACAATGAGAACCGAGCCGGCTAGTAATAAGTTCTGTGGCGAACCAAAAGTATTATTTTCAATAGCTGCATAGCCGCCACCAATAGAGGTTAACCCCACTTGGATTAACGAAAGACCAATAATCATCACGACTACACCAGATACTAAAGGCGTTATGATACGTCTTGCCAAGTGAAGTACGCGTGAAAGGACGATTTCTGTTAACGAGGCGACCATTAAAGTTCCAAAAAGGGCGGCCATCATTGTTGGGATATCAGCCCCTCCATTTTTAAGTGCTAATCCCCCCATAATTAAAGGTGCAACAAAGTTAAAGCTAGTTCCTTGAATCGATAATAATCCTGAACCAATTGGCCCCCATGCCCGAATTTGAATAAGTGAGGCAATACCTGATGCAAATAAAGACATGCTGATAATACGTTGGGTATCGTGTGCAGGTAATCCTAAGGCTTGGCAAATTAAAATTGCGGGAGTAATAACCGCGACAAACATGGCTAAAAGGTGCTGACATGCAGCAAAAAGCGTTTGAGCTAATGGAGGCTTTTCTTCTAAAGCAAAAAGAAGTTCGCTATTTTTTTTAACTGAAACATCACTATCTTTAGGCAATTTTTGATTTTCTGAAGTAACCATGGTGTGAATTTCTTATTCGACAAAAACGGTATTTTAATGATCTGCGCCACAAAAGCAATCGTTTGCGTGAAAATGATGTTATCAAAATGCATAAGAGGCGCTCACATTTTTATATGTTTTAACTTGTGTTTGTCGCCATTTTTTTTTCTAATCGGGGATACCTGCTTTTGGCGTTGTTTATGGATGAACTTAGCGTCGTAGTATTTTTATATAAAATTAACAAATAAGACGGGGTACATAAATGTATCATCTTGATGTTTATGGCACGCTGGTTGCGGCCACTTTGGTTCTCTTGATCGGACGTAAGTTAGTGAAATCTGTTCCTTTTTTAGAACGGTATACGATCCCAGAACCTGTTGCAGGTGGGCTACTTGTTGCAGTTCTTTTATTAGCATTTAAATCTTTTATGGATTGGGAAGTGAGTTTTGACCTCTCGCTTAAAGATCCATTAATGCTAGCCTTCTTTGCAACGATCGGTTTAAACGCGAACCTCGCGAGCTTAAAAGCGGGAGGAAAAGCACTTTTTATTTTCATCTTTGTTGTGGTTGGGTTGTTGCTAGTGCAAAACACAGTCGGTATTGCATTGGCGAAAATGTTAGGCCTTGATCCTTTAATGGGATTACTTGCAGGCTCGATTACATTATCGGGTGGTCATGGTACGGGGGCGGCTTGGGGTAAAACGTTCGTTGAAAGTTATGGTTTCATGAGTGCGTCTGAAGTCGCAATGGCGTGTGCAACCTTTGGTCTGGTTTTAGGTGGATTGATTGGTGGCCCAGTTGCGCGTTACTTAATCAAAAATATTCCAACACCAGGACTTGGTACTGACGATCATGAAATGCCAACGGCGTTTGAGAAACCCACCACAGGTAGGATGATTACTTCAATGGTATTGTTAGAAACTATTGCGATGATCTCTATCTGTTTAATGGCGGGCACATTCCTTTCTCAATTATTAGAAGGCACTGCATTCTCATTGCCAACCTTTGTATGTGTCCTATTTATTGGTGTTATTTTAAGTAATAGCCTCTCAATGCTTGGTTTCTATCGTGTTTTTGATAGAGCGGTATCAGTTTTAGGTAACGTGAGTTTATCGTTATTTTTAGCGATGGCATTAATGAGCCTGAAATTATGGGAACTGGCCTCACTGGCGATCCCAATGCTGGTTATTCTAGGTGTTCAGGCGGGTGTTATGGCGTTGTACGCTATTTTTGTGACATTCCGTGTGATGGGTAAAAACTACGATGCGGCGATTTTGGCAGCGGGTCACTGTGGTTTTGGTTTAGGAGCAACGCCAACGGCGATTGCTAATATGCAAGCCGTTACGGATCGTTTTGGTCCTTCTCATCTTGCGTTCTTAGTTGTGCCAATGGTAGGGGCATTCTTTATTGATATTGTGAATGCGATAGTGATTAAACTGTATCTACTGCTACCATTCTTTACGCCTATAGCGGGATAGTTTTACTGTTGTAACTTGAGAAATATCTCTGTATTAAATCGCACCCCAACGTTGTTTTTCAGCATTGGGGTGTTTTTTATGGCGTGTTCTATTTTAATATCACGCCAAACCGCATTTAACGACATACTAAGGCGATGCAAAGAGTGATCTTATGCTTGGCTATATTGTGTCTTAGCAGGTAACCAGCGTTCGATTAAGGCTTGAGAATGCTTAGGGTAGTGTTGATGTAAGTAACGAGCAATACGTTGTACTTCAGGAATGAGCCCTTGGTCGCGTAATAAATCAGCCACTTTAAATTGCGCATTACCTGTTTGTTTGGTACCTAAAAGTTCGCCTGGGCCACGAATTTCGAGATCTTTTTGGGCAATGACAAAGCCATCATTGCTATCTCTTAATACTTGTAATCGTAAACGTGCAGTTTGCGTCAGTGGTGTTTTATAAAGTAAAACACAATGAGAGGCAATTGCACCTCGACCCACTCGGCCACGTAGTTGGTGTAACTGTGCAAGGCCTAGTCTTTCAGGGTTATCAATAATCATCAAACTGGCATTAGGTACATCAACGCCAACTTCGATAACGGTTGTTGCGACTAGAAGATGTAACTCATTTTCTTTAAATGCCGTCATAACAGCTTGCTTTTCAGCAGGTTTCATTCGACCATGTACAAGTCCAACTTTAATTTCAGGAAGTGCGAGTGTAAGTTCATCATAAATTACTTGAGCCGCTTGTGCTTCAAGTACGTCGGAATCTTCAATTAATGTACAGACCCAATAAGCTTGGCGCTTCTCTTCTGTACAGGCGAGCCTAATACGCTCAATAATATCATTACGACGAGTATCGGGGATGGCAACCGTGGTTACTGGTGTCCGTCCGGGAGGTAATTCGTCGATGATAGAAGTATCCATATCGGCATAAGCAGTCATTGCTAGTGTTCGTGGGATTGGTGTTGCCGTCATTACCAATTGATGTGGGTGAAAACCTTGTTCTTCACCTTTTTTCCATAAAGCAAGACGTTGATGCACTCCAAAACGGTGCTGTTCATCAATAATGACTAAGGCAAGGGCGTGAAATTTTACTTGTTCTTGGAAAATAGCATGAGTGCCAATAATAATAGAAACTTCACCATTCGCAATGGCGTTTTGTTGTGCTTCGCGAGCTTTCCCTTTTTGTTTTCCAGCTAACCAACCCACTTGAATACCAAAAGGCTCGAACCATTTTCTAAATGTCAATGCATGTTGTTCTGCTAATAATTCTGTTGGAGCCATTAACGCCACTTGCTTACCATTTGCAATGGTACGTAATGCACTTAATGCTGCAACTAGTGTTTTACCTGAACCTACATCTCCTTGGATAAGTCGCATCATCGGGTAGTTTTTTTCTAAATCATTTTCAATTTCATTGACGACACGTTGCTGAGCATTTGTGGGAGTAAAAGGTAGCATTGCGAGAAATTGCTGGCGTAATGTGGAAGTGCTTGGCATAAACAGCGGTTCTGCACGATAAGATTGCGCACCCGCTCTGGCATTCAGCATACCTAAATTATGAGCCAGTAACTCTTCAAGGATAAGCCTTTTTTGTGCGGGGTGTTGCCCTTTTTCAAGCTCTGCGAAGGCGATATCGGGAGGCGGATTATGTAAAGTGCGCAATGCGGCTGCTAATGGGGGTAAACCATGAATAAATTGATCAGGCAATAATTCATTAATAGCGCAGGTATCAAGTAATTCTAACGCTTGCTCTATCAGTTTACGCAATGATGTTTGGCGTAAGCCTTCGGTTGTGGAATAAATCGGGGTGAGTGTTTCTTGCAATTTAACCTCAGCACCTGCCACTTTAATTTTGTATTCAGGGTGGATAATTTCAGGGCCTCGGCTTCCTCGCTTTACTTCACCATAGGCGGTGACTTGTTTACCTTGAGCAAGGTTGTTTTTCATTGCTGCCGTAAAGTTAAAAAAGCGAAGCGTTAGAATACCTGATCCATCAGAAATTTGGCAGGTCATCATTTTTCGTCGCCCAAAACTGACTTCGGTTCTTAATATTTCACCAGAGACAGTGGCAGGAATACCGGGAAGAAGATCGCTAATAGCATAGAGGTGTGTTTGATCTTCATAACGCAAAGGAAGGTGGAGTAACAAATCCTCAATAGTCACAAGCCCTATTTTTGCCAGCTTGTCTGCCTGACTTGCACCTACGCCGTGAAGAGTGGTTAAGGGGATTGCATCAAGCAGTTTTCCTTTCATGAGATCAATACTCCGTCTTTTTTAATTTCCTAAGTTGCTTTTGTGTCATTTGCATTTCTGCCCACCATGAGTCAGGTGCTTCAATTTCACCACGACCATTAATGTATGGGCGAGGCAGGCCTTTTCGACGAGAAACTTCTGCTAAGACTGGATATCCACCTTCAAATAGCAGAATTTGTTGTTGTTCTTCTGTCAAGGTGCTCTCTGTTCGATTATACATACCTGCAGTCTGACGTTGTCGTTGTGCTTCATATAAAATTAAAGCACTGGCAACCGAAACATTCAATGATTGCACCATACCCATCATAGGAACAATGATATCTTGATCGGCAAGCGCTATCGCATCTTGTGAGATACCTGTTTTTTCTTGTCCCATAATAATACAAGTTGGGCGAGTGTAATCAATCTCACGAAAATCGACGGCTTTATCTGAGAGATGTGTCGCAAGAACTTGCATACCTTGATTACGAAAGGTACCTATGGCATCAGCGATTGTGGGGTGTGTTTCTACATTGACCCAACTGTTACTTCCTGCTGCCGGTGATACGAGCATTCGCATTTTTTCTTCAGGCCAAATAGCATGAATTTTAGGAATACCCACGGCATCAGCTGTTCTTATAACAGCGGCCACATTATGGGATTTATGCACTTCTTCAAGGCAAACTGTTAGGTCAGGTTGCCGCATCGCCATCATTTGGCAGATGCGGGTATATCGAATTGAATTCATGGCTAGTTTTTATTACGACTCACGCGCAGAACGTCAGGCATGATGCGAAGTTTGCGCATGATATTGGCTAATTGAATTCGGTCTTTCGCGGTTAAGCGAATAAAAGCACAATAAACACGACCATCTTTCTCTTCAGTATTCATGCTTTGAATACTTGAGTTTGCATCATTAATTGCAGCGGTTAAGTTTGCTAATGCACCTTGGTGGTTAATCATATCGACTTTAATTTCAGTAATGAAATCACTGTTGATCTCTTTATCCCACTCGACAGGCATGAATTTTTCAGGCTCTTTTTGATAGCCACGAATATTACGGCAAGATTCATGGTGAATAACTAAGCCTTTTCCTGGGCTAATATGTGCCACGATAGGATCACCCGGAATAGGGCGACAACATTTAGCAAAGGAGATTAATACGCCATCGGCACCTTTAATTGGCAGTTTAGGTGTTTCATCATTAGTTGCATTTGTTGGTGCGTTATCATCTTGATTTTGAGTATCAATTAATAAATTACGCGCGACAACAACACTCATGGTGTTACCTAAGCCAATCTCAGCCATTAAGTCATCAATGGAATGGAGCTTCATTCGCTTCAATTCACGCTCAATATTCTCGGCTGAAATATCAGCGAGCTTATGCTCACCTAAAGCGTGATTCAATAAACGGCGACCTAAATTAATAGAGTCTTCACGTTTTAAATTTTTCAGAAGTTGGCGAATTTTAGAACGAGCTCTTGAGCTGACGACAAAATTTAGCCAAGCTGCGTTCGGTCGTGCACCTGGAGCAGTAATAATTTCAACTGTTTGTCCTGTGCGTAGCGATTGTGAAAGAGGATAAGGTTGTCTATCAACTCTTGCGCCCACACACGCATGACCAATATCAGTATGTACAGCATAAGCAAAATCGACAGGAGTCGCGCTCGTTGGTAATTCAACAATGCGACCTTCTGGAGTGAAAACGTAGATTTCATCAGGAAAAAGATCTGATTTTACGTTTTCGATAAATTCAAATGAGCTACCCGCGCTTTGTTGCAATTCAAGTAGGCTTTGCATCCAGCGTTGAGCTCTTACTTGTGCGGTTGTGCCCGGTTGTTCACCTTGCTCTTTATAAGCCCAATGCGCTGCAACCCCCATTTCAGCCATTTGATCCATATCTTCAGTACGAATTTGCACTTCAACTGGCACGCCATGAGGGCCAATAAGTGATGTATGAAGAGATTGATAGCCGTTGGCTTTAGGGATGGCAATATAGTCTTTAACTCGCCCCGGACGTGGTTTATAAAGACTGTGCATTTGACCCAATACGCGATAACAGGTATCAACTTCTTTCACGATAACGCGAAAGGCATAGATATCCATAATCGAGTGAAAGCGTTGCTCTTTTAGCAACATTTTGCGATAGATAGAGTAGAGGTGTTTTTCGCGACCGTTAACTTTGCATTCAATATGCGCTTCTGTTAGGCGACCTTCAATTTCAGAGAGGATTTTATTAATCATCTCTTTGCGGTTACCTCGAGCAGCCTTAACAACTTCTTTTATAACACGGTAACGATTAGGGTGTAGCGCCTCGAAACCCAGCTCTTCAAGCTCTGTTTTGATATGATGTATACCTAAACGATGTGCCAAAGGGCTATAGATTTCGAGTGTCTCGCGAGCAATACGGCGACGTTTATCTGGGCGTAATGAACCCAGTGTGCGCATATTGTGAGTTCGGTCTGCCAGTTTGATTAAAATGACGCGAATATCTTTTACCATCGCCATAATCATTTTACGGAAATTTTCAGCCTGAGCCTCTTTTTTGTCTCTAAACTTTAATTTGTCCAGTTTAGAAACACCTTCAACAAGATCGGCCACCGTACTACCAAATAGGTTTTCGATATCTTGGAAGGTTGCAGGCGTATCTTCGATAACATCATGCAACAACGCCGCCATAAGCGTTTGGTGGTCTAATCGCATATCTGCGAGAATACACGCAACCGCAACAGGGTGAGTTATATAAGGCTCACCACTTGAACGAGTTTGTCCCTCGTGGGCATTTCGGGCGACGATAAAGGCTTTTTTAAGTTGTTCAACTTGCTCCGATGGCAAGTATTTTTGAACGATTTGATTCAGGCTTTCAAACAGGTACAAGGCAGACCTACCCCTATTTTATAAAACGATTAACGACGACCTTCCGCAATCGCTGAAACAGCTTGTAATTCTGCTGCTTCTTGCTCTTGCTGCTCTTGACGTTCACGAGCATCAAGAATTTTACCGTTAATCAGGCCTTCTTCGATCTCACGTAGCGCGACAACAGTCATTTTATCATTTTCTTCTGGAACTAAAGGATCTTTAGCGCCAACTTGTAACTGGCGCGCACGACGTGCTGCGACCAGAACGAGGTCAAAACGGTTACCAATTTTTTCTACAGCGTCTTGAACGGTTACGCGTGCCATATTTGTGTTACTCCACCATTAACGAAATGACTGGGCATAATACTGAAAGTTAACTCAGTCTGCCAATAATTTGCTGATTAAATCACCATGTCGTAGCGTTTGACGATCAAGGCGTAATTTTTCTGAACGAATAATTGATTGTAAATCAGCAAGCGCAGTATTGAAATCATCATTAATCAGCAAATAATCATACTCATTAAAATGCTCCATTTCTGATACAGCTTGTGACATACGTTTTGTAATCACTTCTTCGCTATCTTGGCCACGTCCACGAAGTCGGCGGTAAAGCTCTTCTTTTGACGGTGGCAGAATAAAAATACTACGAGCTTCTGGCATTGCTTTACGTACTTGTTGTGCGCCTTGCCAATCAATATCTAAAAAAACATCAACACCACTGGCTAAGATTTCTTTGATAACTTTGCCGGATGTACCGTAGTAATTACCAAAAACACAAGCATGTTCGAGGAAATCTCCACTCTCTATCATGCTTTTAAATTCTTCTTCAGTGACAAAGAAGTAATGTTCACCATGGCTTTCTCCCGGTCTCATAGGGCGAGTGGTATGGGAGACAGAAACCTGCGTGTCATATAAAGGCTGTGTTTTTAACAGCGCTTGAATAAGACTTGATTTACCCGCACCGCTTGGAGCGGAAACAATATAAAGAGTTCCTTGGATCATGATGACTTTCTGAATTTGACTGGAGAATTAAGTATAAATACATGTTTAGGGAGCAAATCCCCCATATAGTATACACATACAATGAATGACATACAGTGCCCATGTTTAATACAGGGATATTTTTTTCTTATTACGTTCTCTTTTTTAATTAGAAAATAAGAGAAAAATTAAACTATGCCAATATTAACATACAATTAAAGGCTCAGTGATAGGAATTACCTTTTATCATAATAGTGAAAAGAGATTATATTTTGAGATACCCCACAGAATCAAAAATAACCGCTGTTGTTAAAACAGCGATTCGTTAATCTTGATTCTCGTAATTAAAGACAGGTAGGCCCAATTTATAACGAATAGCGAGAAGTCGAGCCGTTAACCCAGCAACAAGGGTAATGATGATAATAACGTCTCTTGGTAATGGTGTATAAAACAGTAATCCCATATAAAGCCACGCAGCACCAAAAGCGATACCGGCATAAATTTCTTTTTGGAAAACTAAAGGAATGGTATTACAGAGCATATCCCTTAATACACCACCAAAAGCACCTGTAATCACCGCGGCAATAGCAGCAATAATTGGGCCATATTCCATATCGAGTGCGATTTGTGCGCCGATAATAGAGAAAACCATTAGACCGATGGCGTCTAGGATAAGAAAGAGTCGCTGTAAGTGTTTCATCATGGGGGCAACCCACATGGTGATAACAGCAGCACATGCAACAGTGACGATATATTCAGGGTGTTTTACCCAACCCAGTGGGTAATGGCCGAGTAGAATGTCTCTGACAGAGCCACCACCAATGGCCGTTGCTGAGGCGATAATAATTACGCCAAAAACATCCATTTTACGACGGCCAGCAGCAAGCGCACCCGTCATGGCTTCTGCAGTAATACCAATAATATAGAGAACACTAAGTAACATGATTTTCTAATTTTCTGACTATTTAGTGAGGATAGAGTAATTACCTTGCGAAAAAGTCTCGACTGAATTTTTTTAGTGCCAGGTAAAATTAATTAGTTTTTATAATGTGGAAATTTATTTCCCGATAAGGATAAATATGTCTTTTCAGGAACACCAGATTACGTTTGATAGCCGTCATCATCAGTTAACCAATATAAATGTTTGGACACCAGATAGCCAGTGGTTAGTCTATGATGTACGTCCCAATGGAGGATCTTTTACAGGTCTAACCATAGAAAAAATTCATGCGAAAACAAAACAGCAACAGATAATTTACACTGCAACACAAGGAGCATATGTTGGTGTGGCTACAGTATGCCCAACTGAACCTGTGCGTTATGCTTTTATTCATGGGCCTGAAAATCCAGATGATGAATGGCATTATGATTTTCATCATCGTCGCGGAGTGATTGTTGATGAGTCAGCGCAAAATCGTGCTTTTAATATCGATGCATGTTCACTGACCTCCCCATATCAAGCTGGTGCATTACGTGGGGGGACTCATGTTCATGTATTTAGCCCTGACGGTTTACGTTTAAGTTTTACATATAACGATCATATTATGCATGAATTGGGTAGTGAATATGATCAACGTAATGTGGCGGTTGCTGTGCCACTAAAAGCGGTAAATGTCGCTAAAAAACATCCTCGTGAATATGATGGTGAATATTTTTGCACTGTAATAAGCCAAACTGTTGCTCACCCACAAAAGGGAAGTGATGAAATTAATAAAGCTTATGAAGAGTGCTGGGTTGGTACTCAGGGCTATACAAAGGCTGATGGTTCACTACAACGCTGGGCAATTGCATTTATTGGCGATACCGTGAGTGAACAAGGCGATAAAGTTTCTGATATTTTTTTAGTGGATTTACCTGATGATAATCACGCTTTCAGTATTGAAGGTGATAAGCCATTGGCAGGAACTGACACAACAATGCCAGCGGTGGCTAAAGGTATTTATCAAATACGGCTAACAAATACAACTAATAGAAAATACGCAGGTGTTTTAAATCAGCCTCGCCACTGGCTAAGAAGCTCCCCAAAAGGTGATGCCATTGCTTTTTTAATGAAAGATGACAGCGGTGTTGTGCAGTTATATACAGTTTCGCCAAGTACGAAAGAGATAAAACAAGTGACCTCTCAGAATTGGGATATTCAGTCAGCCTTTACATGGAATAGTAACGGACAATATATCACCTTTATTTGTGATAACAGTGTGATGTTATGTAATGCAAAAACGGGTGAAATAACACGATTAACAGAAAAAACAGCACAAGCGCCAAGTAGTGATGCAGTCGTATTCTCTCCGAATGACCAATATATTGCATTTATGCGTGATGTTGATGGTTATCGCCAGATATTTACAGTAGAGACCGGAATTTAATATTAAACAAATAAGAGTATTAATATCATTATTAATACTCTTATTTTAATAATAAATATCTTCATTGTTTAAATAAAAATTAAGTTAGATCTCTAATTAAAAATGATATTTTTCAAAGTTAATAATTAATTAAAATAGAATGGATTTTATTTTTTTTCATTATTAAAGGGGATAAATATTATGTATGAAGAATATACAACGCAAGCTTTGCCTTCTAAAAAGTATAGAGAATTACTCGGAACTTGTTTTTGTGTATTTAATTCAAATAATAACTTTGTTATAGAAAACATCTTAAGATTAGATAAAAAATATTCTTGGCATATACTTATTGATAAAGAAACAGGACAGTTACTTGATGATGTAAAACAAACGATTAATCAAATATCAGGTCTCGAAATAGCTGATCGATTTTATGAAGTCATGGAAATGAGAAATAGGTTAGTACATTCATATCAAGTTAGTGCAGAAGATTGTGATGTTTCTGATGATGAAGATAATCAAATATTAGCGACAAAATACAGCAATGGTAAACAAGAATATATTACAGAAGATTTTTTATTTTATTTTATAGATAAAAATAAAGAATTATCAGAACGACTCTATGAGTTAAGAGATTTATAATTAAGTGTCTATTTTCATGCTTATAAAAAACCGATACCCTATAAGAGTATCGGTTTTTATTTCAAACAATATTCTATTCTTTATTGTAAAACAGAAATATCCGCGACTTTTAAGAATAGTTCACGTAATTGGCTTAACATAGTTAAACGGTTGATACGAACCGCTTCGTCTTCATCCATTACCATAACTTTATCAAAGAAGTTATTGACCACATCACGTAATGAAGCTAGTTCAACTAATGCTTCTTGATATTTACGCTCTGCAAATAATGGTGCCAACTTATCTTGTAATACAGAAAGATTAGCCGCTAATTGAACTTCTTCTGGTGCTTTTAATACGGAAGCTAAAACAGTGTCATTCAGTTTTACGTTAGCAGATTTTGCTAAAATATTAGAAACACGTTTATTGGCTTCTGCTAACGCAGAGGCTTCTTCTAATGTACGGAAATAAGTTACTGCTTTAACACGAGCATTGAAGTCAGCAGGTTGTGTTGGACGACGTGCTAATACAGCTTGAATAGTATCAATGCTGTAACCTAATTCTTGATACCAAGAACGGAAACGGCCTAACATAAATTCAACTACATCACTAACGACATTTTTATTCGTCAGTTTGTCACCGTAAAGGCGAACAGCTTCTTGCGTTAATTCTTCAATATCTAACGGTAAATCTTGCTCAACGATAATACGTAAAACACCCAATGATGCACGACGTAGAGCAAATGGATCTTTATCCCCTTTCGGATGTTGACCAATGCCGAAAATACCCGCAAGTGTGTCCATCTTCTCTGCGATAGCGAGGGCGCTAGCAACAGGATTAGAAGGTAATTCATCGCCTGCAAAACGAGGCTGATATTGTTCTTTTAGTGCAACAGCAACTTCTTCGGCTTCACCATCATGACGTGCATAATGCATACCCATAACACCTTGAGTATCTGTGAATTCGAACACCATATTGGTCATTAAGTCACATTTTGACAATAAACCTGCACGGGTTGCCTTATTAACATCAGCACCCATTTTGCTCGCAATAAAGCCAGCTAATGCTTGAATACGGTCTGTTTTATCACGCAGTGTGCCTAAATCTTTCTGAAATAATACGGTTTCAAGGCGTGGTAAGTTATCTTCTAAACGTTGTTTTCGGTCAGTTTTAAAGAAGAACTCTGCATCAGCTAAGCGAGGACGTACTACTTTTTCGTTACCACTAATGATCTGTTGTGGATCAGAAGATTCAATATTAGTGACGAAAATAAAGTTAGGTAACAACCCACCTTGTTTATCATAAACAGGGAAGTATTTTTGGTCACCTTTCATGGTGTAAACCAGTGCTTCAGCAGGAACGGCAAGGAATTTTTCCTCAAATTTTGCTGTTAACACAACCGGCCATTCAACCAATGAAGTGACTTCTTCCACTAAGCTATCGCTTAAATCTGCGATACCGCCAAGTTTTTCAGCAGCAAGACGAGCATCATGAAGAATAATTGATTTACGCGTTTCGTAATCAGCAATAACTTTTCCGCGCTCATAAAGAATTTCAGGATACTGATCTGCATTATCAATAGTGAACTCAGCTTCACCCATAAAGCGATGACCACGAATAATACGATCGCTTTGGATACCTAAAATTTCACCATCAATAACAGTATCACCTAATAATAAAGTGACAGTATGAACAGGACGTACAAAGTGAGTTTCTTTATCGCCCCAGCGCATTAATTTTGGAATTGGTAATTTGGATAATGCTGTGCTTACCATGCCAATCAGTAATTGGTTAACAGCTTCACCTTTTACTTCTGCACGATAAAATAACCACTCGCCTTTATCTGTTGATAAGCGTTCTGCTTGGTCAACAGTAATGCCATTACCTCTTGCCCAACCTTCAGCTGCTTTGGTTGGTTTACCTTCAGCGTCAAATGCTTGAGCAATTGCAGGACCACGTTTTTCAATGGTTCTATCTGCTTGCGATTTCGCCATATTAGCTACTTTGATGGCTAAACGGCGAGGTGCTGCAAACCAAGATACATCACCATGAGTGATATTGGCGTTGTCCAGCTCTGCAGTAAAATTAGCAGCAAAAGATTCGGCTAAAGAACGAAGCGCTTTCGGCGGTAATTCTTCCGTGCCGATTTCCACGAGGAAAGTCTCAGTTGTCATGATAGCCTCTTACTTTTTACACATAGGGAAACCAAGCGCTTCACGAGAAGCATAATATGCTTCAGCAACCGCTTTGGTTAAAGTACGGATACGTAAAATATAACGCTGACGCTCTGTCACAGAGATAGCTTTACGTGCATCCAATAAGTTAAAGGTGTGTCCTGCTTTTAAGATACGTTCATAGGCAGGTAAAGGCAGAGGTTTTTCTAACTCTAACAACTCGCGGGCTTCTTTTTCATACTGTTCAAAGCAAGAGAACAAGAAGTCTACATCAGCATATTCAAAGTTATAGGTTGATTGCTCAACTTCGTTTTGATGATAGATATCACCGTAGGTGGTTTTACCTAATGGTCCATCACACCAAACTAAATCATAGACGCTATCTACGCCTTGAATATACATGGCAAGGCGCTCTAAACCGTAAGTAATTTCGCCTGTAACAGGTTTACACTCTAATCCACCCACTTGTTGGAAGTAGGTAAATTGCGTGACTTCCATGCCGTTGAGCCAAACTTCCCAGCCTAAGCCCCAAGCACCGAGTGTTGGGTTTTCCCAGTTATCTTCTACAAAACGAATATCATGGATAGTTGGGTCTAAACCTAACTCTCTTAAAGAGCCAAGATACAGTTCTTGAATGTTATCAGGTGATGGCTTAATGATAACTTGGAATTGGTAATAGTGCTGTAAACGGTTAGGGTTTTCACCGTAGCGTCCGTCAGTTGGGCGACGTGAAGGTTGTACATAAGCCGCAGCAATAGGCTCTGGCCCTAATGCTCGTAAGCAGGTCATTGGGTGTGATGTGCCGGCACCCACTTCCATATCTAATGGTTGGACAATGGTACAGCCCTGGCGAGCCCAGTAATCCTGTAGTGTCAGGATAAGACCTTGAAAGGTTTTGGTATCAAACTTTTGCATGTTATATCCGCATGGCGATACATAGAATAAAAAGAAAGGTTTCAGTATACCTTCTAGACGAAAGATATACAGCAAGGAATGCGGGCAATTTTCCCTCGATCAAAAAAATAATCCTTTAATTGACTTTATGACTATGCTCAAAGAATTAGATTGAATTTTTTTTCACCTATTTACATGTATATTTATACAGTATATAAGTAATGCTATTGAAAGTTATTGATAACAAGGAATGAGTGAATGAGTAAACAACGTTGCGATTGGGTAACCAATGATCCTGAATATTTGGCATATCACGACGATGAATGGGGAAAACCTGAACGAGATAAATACAAGCTTTTTGAAATGATTTGCCTTGAAGGCCAGCAAGCCGGGCTATCTTGGTATACCGTACTCAAAAAAAGAGAGGGTTATCGTCGCTGTTTCTTTGGTTTTTTACCTGAAAAAATAGCCAAAATGACAGAGAAAGATGTTGAAGCTCTATTACAAGACCCCGCGATTATCCGTCATCAAGGAAAAATTAATGCCATTATTAATAACGCGCGTGTTTTTATGGCAATGGAAGAGCAAGGTGACGATTTTAGCCAGTTTATTTGGCAATTTGTTGATAATAAACCAATTGTTAATCAGTGGGATGATATATCCCAAGTACCTGCGTCTACTGAAATCTCAGATAAGATGGCAAAAGCGTTAAAGAAAAAAGGCTTTAAATTTGTTGGTACAACAACTTGTTACGCTTTTATGCAAGCTGTTGGTATGGTGAATGACCATATTCTTTCTTGTTTTTGTCGTAAAGAATAGAGTGAAAACACCAATAAAAAGTAAAATGTGAGTTGAGTTATCTTTAACTTAATAATTTATTGGTTTTATATTTCAATATTTAAATCTGTATTAATATTCCTATTTTATCATTTCTATTATAACTATTGATGCAGATTAAAGCTCGCGGTATGGTATTTCTTAACGAGAAAGCAACATAGAAGATACCTGCAAAGATGACTCAATTATCACAATTCGGGCAAAAATTTGCTCAGCATTCGGGCATTGCTCGCTTGATGCAAGATTTAAATGAAGGAATACGGACACCAGGTGCCGTGATGTTGGGAGGCGGTAATCCTGCGCATATTCCTGAAATGGACAACTATTTTCGCCAGTTACTTAAAAAGATGACAGAAAATGGCACGTTAAGTGATGCAGTTTGTAACTATGATGGCCCGCAAGGCAAAGATGCTATGTTACAAGCATTGGCGGTATGTTTAAAAGAGAAGTTAGGCTGGAATATTTCGGCAAAAAATATTGCATTAACCAATGGTAGCCAAAGTGCTTTTTTCTATTTGTTCAATTTATTAGGTGGAACAACCCCTGAAGGTAAGAAACGTAAAATTCTTTTTCCTATAGCACCTGAATATATCGGTTATGCCGATTCTGGATTAGAAGAAGATCTGTTTGTTGCAAATAAGCCAACTATAGAAATGTTGCCAAATGGGCAATTCAAATACCATGTTGATTTTGCTCATCTTGAAATTGGTGATGATATTGCGGCTATTTGTGTTTCTAGACCAACAAACCCAACGGGTAATGTTATTACCGATGACGAAGTTGAAAAGCTAGAGGATTTAGCTAAACGGCATAATATCCCTCTGATTATAGATAATGCTTATGGTGTTCCTTTCCCAGGTATTATTTTCACTCAAGCAACACCTCGTTGGAATGACAATACAATTCTTTGCATGAGCCTGTCTAAGTTAGGTTTACCCGGCGCACGTTGTGGCATTATCATCGCCAGTGAAGAGTTGATTTCAGCCATTACAAATGTGAATGGAATTATTAGCCTTGCACCGGGTGGAATTGGGCCAGCAATGGCATTAGAAATGCTAAAACGTGATGATTTGATGCGACTATCTCAAGAGGTAATTGGGCCTTTTTATCATCAGCGTGTGCTTGAAACCATTGATATTATTCGCCGTTACTTACCTGAAGAACGTTGCCTTATTCATAAACCTGAAGGCGCTATTTTCTTGTGGCTATGGTTTAAAGACTTGCCTGTTTCTTGTGAAGAGTTATATCGTCGTTTGAAAAAACGTGGTGTATTAATGGTGCCGGGACATTACTTCTTTCCGGGATTAGAAGATTCATGGGATCATGCTCATCAATGTATGCGTATGAATTACGTACCTGAGCCTGAATTGATAGAGAAAGGAATAAAAATTCTGGCTGAAGAAATCGAGAACATCTATCAGCCAGTGAATATCTAATAAAAATGCCCCTTCAGCGAGAAGAAGGGGCAAAGACAATAACGAGGACTTTTGAGCATAAGTTTGACGGAAAGAAATTGATTACTAAACATTTAGCAATCCGTCTCAATCTAAATTTCTTAGCACGAGAACTATTAAAACAGACAATGATAAAATCTATGGCTTAAATAAGAGCCATTCATGGCCTTAATTATTCCTCTGCTAAGCAAAATGTGGATTTTAGTAACATATTTGGTTCAACTGATTAATATATTTATTATTTTTGCTACAAACTCCAGATGATAAGTGCCATTAATTGTGGCGTTATTATACGTAAAAACATCGCTAAAGGATAAACGGTGGCATAAGAAAGTGCAGCAGCTCCACTTGAGCTATGTATTGAGTTTGCAAAGGCCAGAGCAGGTGGATCGGTCATTGAACCTGCTAACATTCCGCAAAGAGTTAAGTAATTAAGTTTAAAGAAGATCCTAGCTATGATCCCCACAATTAATAACGGTAATAGTGTAATAAGAATACCATAGCCAATCCAACTCAGTCCTTGGCCATAAATTAAGGTTTCAACAAATTCACCACCAGAATTTAGTCCTACTACGGCAAGAAACATGACAATGCCTAATTCACGTAATGCTAAGTTTGCACTTGGCGGCATAAACCAATAGAGCTTACCGAATGTCCCAATACGCCCTAAAATTAAGGCAACAACAAGAGGGCCACCAGCTAATCCTAATTTAAGGGCTACAGGAATACCGGGAATGAAAATAGGAATAGAACCAAGTAAAACCCCCAATCCAATACCAATAAAAACAGGTAGCATTTGAACTTGCTCTAATTTTTGACGAGCATTACCTAACAGGACCGTAATCGCCTCTATAGATTCAGGACGACCAACAACATTAAGAATATCCCCAAACTGCAACATGCTGTTATTGCTTGGAATTAGTTCGATACCGGCGCGGTTTAATCGAGTTACGACAACATCGTATTTTCTTTTAAGATCAAGATCTTTTAAACGCTTACTGAGTACGGAATCATTCGTTACAACGATCCGTACTGATTGTAGTAAATTGGTTGATGTTGAGAGCGATGCGTCAACTTCTTCGCCTAATACAAGGCGTACTTTATTAAGATCTTCTTTCGAACCAACAATATGCAATAAATCTCCTAACTGAATAATCGTTGATGGCATCGGCACCATAATATTATCACCACGTTTTAAACGAGAGCATACAATGGCGTCTTCATTGAGTAGTGGAATATCTTGCATTAATAAACCATCTAAATTGGGATTTTTAATGGCAATATTAATGGTATGTAGTGCCTCTTTAGTACTATTTTGCTGGTTACTAAAGGTTTTCGCTTCTTCATCAATGTTGATTTTAAAAAATACACGAATAAGCCACATAACTAACAATATGCCACAAATTCCCATAGGATAAGCCATAGCATAGCCCATCCCCATTTGCCCGACTAAAGCGGGATCAATATGTAAATCAGTGAGTATCTGTTGCCCAGCACCCAAAGATGGAGTATTGGTGACAGCACCAGAAAAAATACCCAAAATAATAGGCAAGGGAACATCAAATAAACGATAAATTGAGGCGGTGATGATAGAACCAAGAAGAATAATGAAAATTGCAAAGGCGTTGAGTTTTAATCCAGAAACACGTAATGAAGAGAAAAAGCCAGGGCCAACTTGAATACCGATGGTATAAACAAAAAGAATAAGACCAAATTCTTGAATAAAATGAAGAGTTTGTGCGTTGAGTAAAAGGTTATAGTGTTGAGCAAAATGCCCAATAATTATGCCACCAAAAAGAACGCCACCTATCCCTAGGCTGACTCGATAGATTTTGATATTGCCAATCCAAAGACCTAGAGCGCCTGCTAATGACAACATCACCATTGTTAATGCAATATCACTCATAAAAAAGATCCTATACTCAAAAAAATAAAAATTAAAAAATTGAGCTAAAACGATAAACCTATTTTGGCAAAGAACAAAGAAAGTCGCTGTGCCTTATCGCACAGATTCGGCATATATAAAGATCAAAGAAATAAAAAAGATAAATATAGAGTTAAAATGTTCCTTTAAAATAAAGATGGTTGAATTTTAATATCAGGGAAACATAATAATTAGTAATGTTATTATGTTTTTTTAATTAGATATAATAATATTTTTTACGCATACTTATTTATTTAATTATTGAAAAATTAAGCTATTCTATATCATCTTTCTCTTGTTCTATAAGAGAAAACAGGTTTAACTATATGATAAAAAGCATTGACTCCTGATCTTGTTTTATAGGTGCCCTATGATATTTAGAAAGACGAGTAAAAATTTAACATTAATCGCATTTTTCATGACTCTGTTGACGGGGTGCTCTAGCGTTATGACACATGCTGGTCCGAATAAAGAGCTTTATTCAGGGACAAAGAATAATATGGCAATGCTAAAAGATGATGAAACTGGGTGGGCAATGAAACCCCTTGTTCTTTTAGATTTTCCTTTTAGTGCAGTATTAGATACTTTATTACTGCCTTATGATTATTATACCAAGAGTGATGATAAAAGTGATAACTCACCAAAAGAGCGAATAAAAAGATTAGAAAGTACAACGGCAGATAATAATTATGAAAATAAGAATTAATATCAAAATAATGACTAAATAACGAATAAGTAATTCTATCTAGTCATTATCTGCTTATTTAACTATTTATAGGGCTATTTATTTAACACTGTTTCTTCTTTAGGGCCGAACATTTTATTAAGGCTATTAAGCTCTTGCATTTCTTTATCACATATTACTTTTTGTTCTGTTAGCGGCGCTGCCATTATCTGTTTTTTGCTTTGTTCAAAATTCCCCTTAATTTCGGGTATATTATGCTTTAGGTCTTCACGTTGAGAAATATACTGAATAAATTTGTCTGCTTCCTTAAAGTACACTCGGCAAGCATGTGCCATAGATGCTTGGGTTGGAAGTGTGGTTAACAACAGGAGTAATGCGAGACTCCACCAATATTGTTTCATTCTCTAAACTACCCATTTTATTTGACATAAGTGAATTATATAAAAAGCATATAAAATAAACGATAGTATTAACGAATAAATTTTTTATTTTTTCTTGTTTTTTATCAGCAATGTAAAGAAAAACAGAACTTGCAGAGAATATAGAAGAAGTTGATTGTTATAGTTACGCTAAAAGTAGATGGTTTTTATGATAAAAAAGTTAAAAATCAATCATTTTGGTTGAAAACCATACGAACAGTCAGGAGATACTAAAAAAGTATTGACGCAATGGGTTTCTGGCAGTAAGATGCACCTCGTTTTCGGCGAGTAGCGCAGCCTGGTAGCGCAACTGGTTTGGGACCAGTGGGTCGGAGGTTCGAATCCTCTCTCGCCGACCATATTAAGAAACCCCGCTTTTAAAGCGGGGTTTTGTCGTTTTAGCCCTTCCAAAATAAATTGATGCACTAAGATGTGTCAGTTTTCATCTTACTTTTTCGCCATAATAGTATTTTCTCTCTTGCTCATCTTACTGTTAGCCTGACACTCCATTTCCTTATTAATTTCAAGATCAAAAATATGTGGAAATATTTTCCATAATGAAAGGAAATACTTGATAGCTCCTGCTTTTGATTTAGTCAGGATGATAAAGCCGTTCAGTTATCAGGCTTATTTAAAAATAGCTTTATTAACTGCTAATAAGAAACCTAGAAACCATCATCTTAATTCAATATTAATGGGCAATGGAACGTCTGATAATTATCAAAAAATATGAATTTTCTACTATTAAAAAATCAAAACTATTAATAACACACTGAACCTAATGTGCTTGTCTAGTTGAGTGGTTTGTTAAGTGCGTTGCTTTGGGATTTTTCACACTAATGGCCTTATTTGTGCCAAAGTCAGGATACTCTGATCGTATGATTATTTTTCTTCTATAACAGAATAAAGCACCAAGTTCTTTGTTTCATTTCAAAATATTCGTTCAATATTTAAGCGGTTAATCACAAATCATAGCTTTTTTTAAAACAGTCATTTCACTTAAGGATTTCTTAATGTGTGGTTTTATTGACTAGATATTAGTCAGAGACTTATTTTTTTATTCTGATTTTGTTCGATATTCGTTTCATTTATGTTTATAACTTGTTCTTTTTACGGAGTAGACCCTTATTGACGTAAGGGGATACAGTTGGTTAATTGAACAATGACAAAATAAAAAGGCATTCCGTTTTTAAACAGGAAGCCAAAACACAAC
This sequence comes from Proteus sp. fly-1067, assembly GCF_040139345.1. Taxonomy (NCBI): domain Bacteria; kingdom Pseudomonadati; phylum Pseudomonadota; class Gammaproteobacteria; order Enterobacterales; family Morganellaceae; genus Proteus; species Proteus sp. fly-1067. Next base: position 199,255 of record NZ_JBEEUL010000005.1, read on the forward strand.
AGAACAATTTCGGAGAGTAATGATGAAAAGCTCCAAAAAACAGACAGGAATTTTAACCGCGACAATCGGGCTACTTGCATTAGCTGTTTCTGCGGGCGTGCAGGCAAAAACATTAGTATATTGCTCCGAAGGTTCACCTGAAGGATTTAACCCTCAGCTATTTACCTCTGGAACAACCTATGATGCAAGTTCAGTACCTATTTATGATCGTTTAGTTGAATTTAAACTGGGTACAACGGAAATCATTCCAGGACTCGCTGAAAGTTGGGATGTGAGTGATGATGGTAAGGTGTATACCTTTCATTTGCGTAAAGGGGTAAATTGGCATAGTAGCAAAACCTTTAAGCCAACCCGTGAATTTAATGCAGATGACGTAATGTACACGTTTATGCGCCAAATGGACCCACAACATCCTTACCATAAAGTGTCTGGGGGAAGTTACGAATACTTCTCAGGAATGGATATGAACAATATGATCGAGAAAATCGAAAAAATTGATGATCATACCGTTCGTTTTGTTTTAACACGTTCAGAAGCGCCTTTTATTGCTGATATGGCAATGGACTTTGCATCCATATTATCTGCGGAATATGCCGATAATATGATGAAAGCAGGAACACCTGAAAAAGTAGATTTAGACCCTATTGGTACAGGGCCTTTCCAATTACAACAATATCAAAAAGATTCTCGTATTCTTTATAAAGCAAATGATCAATATTGGGGTAAAAAACCAGACATTGATCGTTTAGTTTTCTCTATTACACCTGATGCTTCTGTGCGTTATGCTAAATTGCAAAAAGGTGAGTGTCAGGCAATGCCTTTCCCAAATCCTGCTGATATTGCGAAAATGAAACAAAATAGCGATATCAATCTATTAGAACAACCGGGTTTAAACGTGGGTTATATCTCGTTTAACGTTGAGAAAAAACCACTGGATAACCAAAAAGTTCGCCAAGCATTAAGCATGGCTGTGAATAAAGACGCGATTATCGAAGCGGTTTACCAAGGTGCGGGCCAAAAAGCGAAAAACCTCATTCCACCAACAATGTGGGGTTATAACGACGATATCGTTGATTATGAATATAACCCTGAAAAAGCCAAAGCACTGCTAAAAGAAGCGGGTCTTGCAGATGGTTTTACTATCGATTTATGGGCAATGCCTGTACAGCGTCCTTATAATCCAAATGCCCGTCGTATGGCTGAAATGGTACAAGCGGATTGGGAAAAAATTGGTGTTAAAACCAAGATTGTCAGTTACGAGTGGGGTGAATATCTCAAACGTGCTAAATCCGGTGAACACCAAGCAGTAATGATGGGTTGGACTGGGGATAATGGAGATCCAGATAACTTCTTTGCGACATTATTTAGCTGTGCTGCGAAAGAGCAAGGTTCAAACTATTCTAAGTGGTGCTATAAGCCATTTGAAGATCTGATCCAACCTGCACGAGTAGCATCTGATCATGAAAAACGTGTCGAGCTTTATAAACAAGCTCAAGTCGTTATGCACGATCAAGCTCCCGCACTGATTATTGCTCACTCTACGGTATATGAGCCAGTGAGTAAAAAAGTAGAGAACTATGTGGTTGATCCATTAGGTAAACATCACTTCGAGAATGTCTCTCTGAAATAATAGCAATACCTTACTTAAGTACGGTGTCTTTCTTAGTGAAAGGCACCGCTATTCCATAATAAAGAATACATTCAGTACACTGTGGGCGCAGGGGATTTTCTCCTGATTTATCAGCGCTATCTTTTAGCTGATGTTTGAAAAGAGAATTAGGATATGCTGCAATTTATCCTTCAACGTTTGGGACTTGTTATCCCTACGTTTATCGGAATTACATTACTTACGTTTATTTTTGTGCATCTTATTCCCGGTGATCCGGTCATGATTATGGCGGGTGAACGTGGTCTATCTCCAGAGCGTCATGCTTATTTAATGGCAGAATTAGGGCTGGATAAGCCGTTATGGCAACAATATCTCAATTACTTAAATGGTATTCTTCATGGTGATTTGGGAATTTCATTAAAAAGCCGCATTCCTGTTTGGGATGAATTTTTACCTCGCTTTAAAGCCACTTTAGAACTTGGCGTTTGTGCCATGATTTTTGCGGTTTCTGTCGGCATTCCTGTGGGTGTGCTGGCTGCGGTAAAACGTGGTTCTATCTTTGATCATACCGCGATTAGTGTGTCATTAGCAGGTTATTCCATGCCAATCTTTTGGTGGGGGATCATGCTAATCATGCTGGTGTCTGTGAAATTAGATTTAACTCCCGTGTCAGGGCGACTTGCTGATAGTGTCTTTTTAGATGATAGCAATCCATTAACGGGCTTTATGCTTATTGATACTCTTATTTGGGGAGAAGAAGGCGACTTCATTGATGCTGTCCATCATATTATTTTACCTGCCATTGTATTAGGAACGATTCCTTTAGCGGTTATTGTGCGTATGACTCGCTCATCTATGCTTGAAGTATTAGGTGAAGATTATATCCGTACGGCAAGAGCAAAAGGTTTGAGTCGTGCTCGTGTCATTCTTATTCACGCATTACGCAATGCGATGTTACCTGTTGTCACCGTTATTGGATTGCAAGTCGGAACAATGCTGGCTGGTGCAATTTTAACGGAAACTATTTTCTCATGGCCGGGTTTAGGTCGCTGGTTAATCGATGCCTTACAACGACGAGACTACCCTGTGGTTCAAGGTGGTGTACTTTTAATTGCAACGATGATTATTTTTGTCAATCTGTTGGTTGATGTTCTTTATGGCATTGTGAATCCACGTATTCGCCATAAAAAATAAGGAATGCATAATGACTGAAAATAAAGTTACACCGGTCATCAATGCACCGGCTCCTATGACCCCCTTCCAAGAATTTTGGCACTATTTTAAACAAAATAAGGGCGCAGTTGTTGGATTAATTTATATCGTAATTATGTTGCTGATTGCGCTATTTGCAGGCTTTCTTGCTCCTCACGCACCGAATGAGCAATTTCGTGATTTCTTATTAGCGCCTCCTGTTTGGCAAGAAGGGGGAAGTTGGCAATTTATTCTAGGCACTGATGATGTTGGCAGGGATATTCTTTCTCGTTTAATGTTTGGTGCTCGTCTTTCATTATTAGTTGGCTGTATCGTTGTCGTACTGTCACTTATCTTAGGAATTATTCTAGGGCTAGCTGCGGGTTATTTCGGTGGTCTTGTGGATATCGGCATTATGCGAGTGGTCGATATTATGTTGGCATTACCCAGTTTATTATTGGCATTAGTGCTGGTAGCAATTTTTGGGCCTTCTATCGTCAATGCGTCTATTGCACTGACTTTTGTTGCTTTACCTCATTATGTTCGATTAACACGAGCTGCTGTTTTAATTGAAGTAAACCGTGACTATGTTATTGCATCTCGCGTCGCTGGTGCGGGGTCAATGCGCCAAATGTTTATCAATATTTTACCTAACTGTCTCGCACCTTTAATCGTTCAAGCTTCTTTAGGTTTTTCTAATGCAATCTTAGATATGGCAGCATTGGGCTTTTTAGGTATGGGCGCTCAGCCTCCAACTCCTGAGTGGGGAACTATGTTATCTGACGTGTTGCAGTTTACACAAAGTGCATGGTGGGTTGTGACGTTCCCTGGTCTTGCTATTTTGTTTACTGTGCTTGCCTTTAATTTAATGGGTGACGGTTTACGAGATGCGCTTGATCCGAAATTAAAGCAGTAACGGAGTAAGAAGATGGCATTATTAAATATTAATCAATTATCTGTTCACTTTGGTGATGAAGATACTCCGTTTAAAGCGGTAGACAGAATTAGCTATCAAGTTGAAGAGGGGCAAGTTGTTGGTATTGTTGGAGAGTCAGGTTCAGGTAAATCTGTGAGCTCATTGGCTATTATGGGGCTGATTGATTTTCCGGGGCGAGTGAGTGCTCAAGAGCTTTATTTTGATGGTAGAGATTTAATGAAAATCTCTGAATCAGAGCGACGTAATTTGGTGGGGGCTGATGTCGCAATGATTTTCCAAGATCCAATGACCAGCCTAAACCCCTGTTTTACGGTTGGCTATCAAATCATGGAAGCATTGAAAGTTCATCAAGGCGGAAGCCGAAAAACACGTAAGCAACGTGCTATCGACCTTTTAACGCTGGTGGGTATTCCTGATCCTGCTTCACGTTTAGATGTGTACCCACATCAACTTTCTGGCGGTATGAGCCAGCGAGTGATGATTGCAATGGCGATTGCTTGTCGTCCTAAATTATTGATTGCTGATGAACCGACAACGGCTCTGGATGTGACTATTCAGGCGCAGATCATAGAACTGTTGCTTGATTTACAAAAACAAGAAAATATGGCGCTAGTGCTTATCACTCACGATTTAGCATTAGTGGCAGAAGCCGCCGACACCATTATTGTGATGTATGCGGGGCAAGTAGTGGAATCAGGGAAGGCATCAGAAATTTTTAAATCACCTCGCCATCCTTATACACAGGCGCTATTAAGAGCATTACCTGAATTTGCCAGCAACAAAGCGCGATTAGCTTCATTATCTGGGGTCGTACCGGGTCGTTATGATAGACCAACAGGATGTTTACTTAATCCTCGTTGCCCTTATGCTCATGATGAATGCTATAAAACCGAACCTGCCTTAAGAGAATTGGGAACACATCGCGTGAAATGCCATACACCGTTAGATAATGCAGGGAGACCCACACATGGCTGAAATTAATCCAAATGTCACTATTCCCTTATTAAAGGCGGTCAATTTAGCCAAGTATTACACTGTTAAAGGGGGACTGTTTTCAAAAGAGAAAACAGTGAAAGCGCTCGATGGTGTTTCGTTTGAGTTAGAGCGTGGTAAAACCTTGGCGGTTGTCGGTGAATCAGGTTGTGGAAAATCGACATTAGGTCGATTATTAACCATGATTGAAATACCCACTTCAGGGGAGCTTTCTTACCGTGGGCAAAATCTGTTAATCAAAGATAAATCAGCAGAGAAATTGCGTCGCCAAAAGATCCAAATTGTATTTCAAAATCCTTATGGATCATTAAACCCCCGTAAAAAGGTGGGACAAATTCTAGAAGAGCCACTTTTGATCAATACGACACTTAACGTATCTGAACGTAAAGAAAAAGTATTATCAATGATGGCAAAAGTAGGATTGAAAACAGAGCATTATAGTCGATATCCTCACATGTTTTCTGGTGGTCAACGTCAGCGTATTGCTATTGCTCGTGGTTTAATGCTTGAACCGGATATTGTGGTGGCGGATGAACCTGTTTCTGCTCTCGATGTTTCAGTGCGTGCTCAAGTGCTAAATTTAATGATGGATCTTCAACAGGATATGGGGCTTTCTTATGTCTTTATTTCCCATGATCTTTCCGTTGTTGAGCATATTGCAGATGAAGTTATTGTGATGTATTTAGGCCGTTGCGTAGAAAAAGGGACTAAGGCTCAAATTTTTGAAAATCCTCAGCATCCTTATACACAAGCTTTGTTATCAGCAACGCCAAGATTAACACCGGAATTAAGACGTGAACGCATTAAATTAACAGGAGAATTGCCAAGCCCGTTAAGTCCACCACCAGGATGTGCTTTTGCAGCACGTTGCCGTCGTGCATTTGGACCATGCAGTCAATTACAGCCAACTTTAAAAGATTATAATGGCCAACTTATTGCTTGTTTTGCTGTTGAGCAAGATAACATAGCACTTTAAATAAAAAGAATATTTTTAATCAAAAAGGAGCAATATATATAAAAAATATTGCTCCTTTTTTTAATTATATTAAGTCGATCAAAATAAGATAATCTCATTGTGATTCAATAAATATTAAATGTTATTTAATATAAATCTCTTTAAATATTAAGTGTGCTGGTATTAAAAATAAAAAAATATTTATATATTAAAATATTATTATTCTTTTATTTTTGTTTTTAATGTCTTAATAAGGTTTTTATAGATTTAAACTTACATGGCATTGTATTTTTTAGTGAATTATATTCTATAATCAAAATAATATGGCAATATCGTAGTTAAAAAAGTGAAATCCAGCGTTTATCTCATTTTACTATTTTTATCTTACAACTATACTCAAATAATAATAATTATATATTTATCTACTTTTATTTTAATGGATAGGCAGTTTTTATCGCGCTATTTTCTTTATTGAGAGTGATACATAATCTAAAAAATACAGTATAATCACTTTGTTCAAGTAAGTATATTGGAAATAGCAATGATGAAACCTCATCTTAAACATTCATTAACAATAAAACAGATGGCCGCAGTTGCGGGCGTTACGTTGGTGACTATTGCTATTTTTATCAGTATTCAACTTGTCTATTTGATAGATCAACGCCGTGAAGATTATCAAAATCAGCTTTTTAATGCGGGCGTCAGTATCCAACAACCGCTTGCTGATGCATTGTTACGATCAGATTTAAATGATGCCAAAAAACAGATAATTGGGTTAAAAGCAACGGGTATTCTTGGTAAAGCGATAGTAATGCAACCTGAGAATATTCAAGTGATGAACTTAGATTTTGCACCCAAAAAAGACGTTTCTGATTTCTCAAGCTGGCTTTTTGGTATCCCTGTTGAGGCTGTTATTCCATTACAGCCATTAGGTATTACTTCAACAGATGATAAGTCTTATACTGGCTATCTTATTTTACAGGCTGACACAAACCGTTTTTATCGCTTTGCCAGCAATACTGTCGCACTAATGTTAACTACATATCTGTTAATGGGGCTTATTCTAACGGTTGCAATTAGCTGGTGTATCAATCGTATTGTGGTGAAACCTTTACGCCAAATAGCCGTTACTCTTAATAAAGATAGCCAAGTTTCTGCTTTATCTTGTCCAGAATCACATCGTGATGATGAGATTGGTTTGCTGGTTAAAGGATATAATCATCAAAAATCTGATCAAAAATTGCCGAAGGTCTGAACCTTCTTACACCATAATGAGTCTAATCACTATAGTGATTTTATTTCATGTTTCTGTGGTGACAAAGAATGATAATACAAAAAATAGACATCAAACATCTAACATGTCTTTTGGCGCTTATTGTTAAACCTCATAAGTGGTTTAATACCAAGGATTAATAAAACAGAGGTTCACATGCAGGGTGTAATGACACGAATTTTATTGGGAAGCGTTATGTTTGGCGCTGTTGTTTGTCAAGTTCAGGCCGAAGCTTTACAGCCTGATCCTGCTTGGCAAGAAGGGCGACTAGCAAATGGTTTTCAGTGGCAAATCTTACAAACACCGCAACGCCCTAATGATAGAATACAAATTCGTTTATTAGTGAATACAGGTTCTTTATCAGAGAAAAGCAGTGAAACGGGTTTTTCATCCTTGGTGTCTAAACTCAATGTATTGGAAAATACAGGTCTGACACCAGAGAAGCGCGATAACTTATGGAAAAATGCGTTAGATCCAGATTATCCGTTACCGCCAATGATCGTTTCATATGATTTTACGGTTTATAATCTAAGTCTGCCAAATAACCAACCTGAACTATTAAAAGATGCTTTTGCATTGCTTGCGGGAATTGCTAAACCTGCGCAATATACTGAAAATGCAGTTCGTAATGCTGTTCAATCACCACTTCCTGTTGCCACATTCCCACTTAATATTGAAGATCCCATTTGGCGCTCACGTCTTGAAGGCTCTAACCTAAAAGGTCACAACCCTGGTAAGCCAGTTAATCAGTCAGTTAATACAAAAGAATTATCAGATTATCAACAGCGCTGGTATACCCCTGATATGATGACGCTTTATATTGCTGGCAATGTTGATAATCGAGTATTGACCGAAAGTATTAATCAGGCCTTTTCATCTCTATCTGGAAAACGAGTTACCCCTGTTCCAGTACCGATGTTGGCAGATATGAAGCCTGAAACATTATATGTACAAGAGCCCATGCGAGCTAAAGATCAAATTTCTTTAATTTGGGATCTAGATTGGTCGCCAGTAAAAGACTCTGATACGTTAAATAAATATTGGCTAAGCGATTTGGCACGCGAAGTGATCTTTGTTCATTTAGGCCGTAGCCTCGAACAACGTAAAGAAAATGACAGCACGCAAGTTAACATTGATTGCAGAGTACAATATCAGCGCGCCAGTTGTTCTTTGAATGTTGATACCGCGACGGCTAATATTCCAGCGTTAGCATCATGGGTGGGTGAAGAATTAGGTCATTTGCGCAATCAAGGCATTAGCGATGAGTTATATAAAGAGCTTCAACAAGAGAAACAACTTCAGTTAACACAGCTTTTTGCCCGTTATGCAAAAACAAGTACGGCTATTTTAATTAATCAGCGTTTGTTATCACAACAAAGTAATATTATTGATATTCCTCCTGAGCAATATCAACGTTTACGCCAAGCATTTTTAGCTGGTTTAACTAAAGAAACCTTAAATCAGGAGCTTTCAAGAGTATTGTCTGAAGATATTACTTTTGTATTAACGCAAAGTGGTGAAACACCTACCGTAAATTTAGGTGAATTGCGTATTCAATTTGAAAAGCAAGTTCATCCAGAAGTGGTAAATACGCCTGTTTCAGTGCCTGCTAATACGGCGCCAAATAAAACAGTGGAAGCACCTACAGTGACAACTCCGACAAAGAAATAGCCATAAAATAAGTCGCTGGGCTGATATAAAAAATTAACGGTTTATACAATTAAAAAAGCCAAAAGTGTTATTAATACATTTTTGGCTTTTTGCTTTTTTTAATATTAAAGGCGTTTAAACGCTTCTTTAATTATATCAGTTAATGCTTCACGGTTATTTCTTTGAGTTGTAAAGCCTGCGATAGCAATCTGTTTTTCTGGCAAATAACAAGCAACAGAACCCCAATACCCTAGATGATAATAAAGAGTACCTAAGTTCGTCTCTTCAGCCATCAATCCTAAACGATAATTTGCAGCACCAGTATGTGAGCCTTGCCATTTCATTTCTTTTAAGGTGGATGGATGTGTATACACTCTATCTTCAAAGAGATCTGCTGTGAATTTAGCTAATTCAAGCGTTGTCATCACAAGACCTCCACCACCAAAAGTATCCATTGAGGCATCAATGTGAGTACCTTCATGTTCATCGGCAAATTGTCTAGCGCGAATTTTCTTGGATATGGGTTGTGGCTCCAGACCTTCCCACCATGTTTGCGGTAAATCTAAGTCTTGAAAATGTAATAACTCACGAACTGCTGTAGCCATATTTTTTCTCATAAATTGAGAAAGAATATCTCCTAATAAGATGTATCCGGTATCTGAATAAATAAAGCGTTTTCCAGCAGGGATGATGGGAAACCCTTGGTGAGTATAATGCGCTATCTGTTCTTCTCGAGTCCACTGATGGGTGGGATTATTTATAACCTTTTCAAGGTAAGCTTCATTAGCGTGATCAAATAATCCACTACTATGGCTTAATAAATGGCGCAATGTGATAGTGTTAAGATCATACCCAAGTTCTGATAATGTTTGTTGATAATGGGGACTTAGATATTTTGTTATCTTATCATCAAGAGACAAGGCATCTTGTTCCCATAAACGTAAAAAAGCGGCTGCGAGAAAGGTTTTTGTATTGCTTGCGATCCGAAAAGGAGTATCTACAGTTAATTTTTTCTGGGTACTTTCATCGGCAAATCCATGTGCCATACCAAAAGGGTATTGAATGCCGGCACCTGTAATATAAATAGCACTCGCTGAGGGTAAGGCATGAAAAGCATCAGTCATTGATTGAACCATAGTTACTTCCTTATCTATCAGGAAAATAAATCAGCAAAAAGGGTGTACTTGGCACCCTTATTTATTTTGCAATTATTCATTATTTATTTTTTGTCGCAGCTCGTAATTCTGTTACGGTTTTACCGCCTATTCCCCAGTTATCTGTTTCTACTTCATCGATCACAACAACGGTGGTTGCTGGGTTTTTGCCTAAGATATCAACCAAGAGTTGTGTCGCACCCGCAATAAGTTGTTCTTTTTGTTCAGCGGTTGCACCTTCGCGTGTGATTTTAATATTAACGTATGGCATTTTTTTTCCTTATTACGTTATTGATAGGCGGCTAATGCAGGGAATTAACCATTGTAGTTTTATCATAAAATTAAGATATTGATTGCGTTTTAGTCAGCTGTTCTTTACGCATATTCGGGCCATCAGTGGCGATCCATGCGGCACAAAAGAGCGTTAATCGAGCAAAAAAATAGAAGAAAGCCATTAAGCCTATTACCGAACCAAATGCGGCACCTGAAGGTGAGCTCGCTATTCTTGGTAGCATCCATGTCATTACGGATTTTAAAATTTCAAAGCCAATAGCGGCGATAAGCGTGCCTTTCATAAGAGAAACACGTTTAGGTTGATGGCGAGGCAAAATCCATAATATCCACAAGAATAGTAAATAGTTTGCAGTAATGGAGATTGTTAGGCCGATGGTTGTCCATGCTGGCGTTAACCATTCAATGCCATCTAATCCTAAAGTATGAACAATCATTCTTTGGGCTGATCCCGCAACAGAAGTGAGTGTTATAGTGACAATTAATGCAAAGAGTAAGCCAATCAGCGCTAAGAAATCACGAAAATAACGGAAATAGATTTTTTCTTGCTCTTCTTTATTTCTTTCCCAAACGAGTCGTGATTGCGCCAAAATGGCCTGACGTAAGTTACCAACCCAATTAACACCAGAATAAAGAGCAATAGCTAAACCCGTTAAACCGACAGTTGTACGTTGACGAACAGCGGTATCAATACTTTGTTGAACGGTTGCAGCTAACGTTGGATCGTCGATACTATTTGCTACACCAGTAATTAATTTAGCGAGTAAATCGGGATTTGAGGCTAAAATAAAACCGGCACAGGCAAAGGAAAGCATTAATACAGGGATTAATGATAAAAATGAGAAATAAGTGATAGCGGCCCCAAACTGATTTCCCATTCTATCAGTGAAGCGTTCTGCGGCACGAATAAGGTGTGCAATAAAAGGAATATTGGTAATGAAATTACTTATTTTTATCCCAATACCGATGGCTTTTTTTCCACCATGTAATCCTTTTTCCAGCCCTTTTTTTAGTGGCTGAGTCAGTTGAGTTTTTTCATCTGCTGTTTTTTGTTGCTGCTCTTCTGACATATATCCTCTTTAATTAGATCAGTCCATTTTTAATAAATTAGTGGTATTACTATAGTTTCTACTCAAAAATAGCATAGCTTAATTTCTATTACATACCTTATGATTATTGTAATTAGCCTCTGATTTAGATGATGTAATTGTTTGTTCTGGTTTAAGTGTAGATGATGCACTATTAAAAGGCGTGATCACCTTGCACTTAATTAAGAATACAAAACCAATACAGTAATTCTGAATTGGTTGAGTTTAATTAGAAAATGGCTACTCGCATATTGTTCTATTCTTTATTTCATAGGCAAATAAGGAGTAGACATTCATTTATGATGATAATTATTTTGTCAGTAGATTTAATTCATCTTCAATGGCTTTTAATTCTGCTTTTTCTTCAGCCAGTTTTCTTTCTTGTTTGGCGATTTTATCTGTATCACCTTTAAGTTGAGCTTCTTTTAATTCAAGTTCACGCTCTTTGATATCAAGTTGTTTTTCTCGTAATTCAAGGCGTGTGTTTTCAACTACTTTTTCGGGTGTGCAATAGCGCTCAACATTTTGTAATGCTCGTTCTAAGCCTTGTAGGCGGTATTGATTACCGTGTGCTTTCGCATATTCTATTTGTTTTTGGATATTTTGTTTTTTAATTTCGCAACCATTGATTGAGGTGTTGGCATACGCACTGCTAACGGACAGTGTTAATGCAATTGCGGTAAAGAGTATTTTTTTCATTTTAACATCCTATCTAATCTTAAGTGAAATATAGGATTATCATAACGACTGAATGCTAAGACACAACGTTTCTTTCGCTTTCAATGAAGAAGTTCAGCTTTTTCTGATACACTGAACTTAATCAAGCTTTCAGAGTAAATTCACTACTAAGCTATACTTATTTCTAACGGAAGATAAAGAATGCTGAGCTATCGCCATAGTTTTCATGCTGGCAACCACGCCGATGTTTTAAAACATATTGTTCAAACACTCATCATTGAGTCTTTAAAAGAGAAAGAAAAACCGTTTCTTTATCTTGATACTCATGCTGGCGCTGGACGTTATCAATTAACCAATGCTCATGCAACTCGCACTGGCGAATATCTAGAAGGGATTGCACGCTTATGGCAACAAGATGAGGTGCCAGAGCTTATTTTACCTTACCTTGAAGCCGTTGGAGAATTAAACTCAAATGGTGAACTGCGTTATTACCCAGGTTCTCCTTTATTAGCAGGAAAACTATTAAGAGAACACGATTCCTTAGTATTAACAGAATTACACCCAACAGATTACCCTCTATTACGCACAGAATTTTCTCGTGATCCGCGAGTTAGAGTTTCTCGAGAAGATGGTTTTGGCCAATTGAAATCTAAATTACCACCCGCAAGTCGTCGTGGATTCGCATTAATTGATCCTCCTTATGAGCTTAAACAGGATTATTCTGCTGTAGTGAAAGGTGTTGTGGAAGGTCATAAACGCTTTGCAACGGGAACATATGCGATTTGGTATCCAGTGGTTCATCGCCAGCAAATTAAACGTATGCTAAAAGAGCTTGAAGCAACGGGTATTCGTAAAATTTTACAAATTGAGTTAGCAGTAAAACCTGATAGTGATCAATTAGGTATGACAGCATCAGGTATGATTGTGATTAACCCACCTTGGAAGCTAGAGTCACAAATGAAATCAATATTACCTTGGTTACATAAAATATTAGTTCCTGAAGGTATTGGTCACACATCAGTTGAATGGGTTGTACCAGAATAAGCATCCTTATTATTGTTTTTGCCTATTACTGTAAAAGCTAAAATCTGACGTGCTATGTATTAAACTTTGTCATAATAGACTTTATGACATGAAAGACTTAGCCTGTGAGTTACCTATTTTTCTACAGATAAATGGATCAGAGAAATGACGAGCAAACATTACGATTATATCGCCATTGGTGGCGGTAGTGGCGGTATCGCATCAATTAATAGAGCTGCAATGTATGGCCAAAAATGTGCATTAATTGAAGCGAAAGCATTAGGTGGCACTTGTGTTAATGTGGGCTGTGTACCTAAAAAAGTGATGTGGCATGCAGCGCAAATTGCCGAAGCTATTCATCAATATGGCCCTGATTATGGTTTTGATACGACGGTTAACCGTTTTGATTGGGATACGCTAATCAGTAGCCGCTCTGCTTATATTGACCGTATTCATCAGTCTTATGACCGTGTATTAGGTAATAATAAAGTTGATGTTATCCAAGGGTTTGCTCGTTTTGTTGATGCTAATACGATTGAAGTCAACGGGGAGAAAATTACTGCCGATAATATTCTGATTGCAACAGGCGGTCGTCCTGTTCAACCTAATATTCCAGGCGCCGAATATGGCATTAATTCTGATGGTTTCTTTGAGCTAAAAGCATTACCAAAACGTGTTGCTGTCGTTGGTGCTGGTTATATTGCAGTAGAACTTGCTGGTGTGTTAAATGCTTTAGGAAGTGAAACACATCTCTTTGTACGTAAACATGCACCATTACGTAGCTTTGATCCTTTAATTGTTGAAACATTATTAGAAGTGATGGAAGCAGAAGGACCAAAATTACATACCCATGCTGTTCCTAAAGCGGTGATTAAAAATGCAGATGGCAGTTTAACGCTACAACTGGAAAACGGCACAGAACAGACCGTCGATACTTTAATTTGGGCAATTGGTCGCGAGCCTGCAACTGATAACCTAAATCTGGTAGTAACGGGCGTTGAGTTAAATGAAAAAGGTTATATCAAAGTCGATAAATTCCAAAACACCAATGTAAAGGGAATTTATGCTGTGGGTGATAATACTGGTGCGGTTGAATTAACCCCAGTTGCAGTTGCTGCAGGCCGTCGCCTATCAGAGCGTTTATTTAACAATAAACCTAATGAGCACTTAGATTATTCGAATATCCCTACAGTTGTCTTTAGCCATCCAGCTATTGGTACTGTTGGTTTAACAGAACCTCAAGCTATTGAACAATACGGTACTGATCAAGTGAAAGTGTATAAATCCTCTTTCACTGCAATGTATAGTGCAGTCACTCGCCATCGCCAACCTTGTCGTATGAAACTCGTTTGTGTTGGTGCGGATGAAAAAATTGTGGGTATTCACGGCATTGGTTTTGGTATGGATGAGATGCTACAAGGTTTTGCTGTTGCATTAAAAATGGGTGCAACGAAAAAAGACTTTGATGATACTGTGGCAATCCATCCAACTGCGGCTGAAGAATTTGTCACCATGAGATAAGCAACAAGAGTGCTGATTTCAATTAGCGAGATAAAAGGCTAGAGTTTACGCTCTAGCTTTTTTATTGTGGTTTTTCTGTATCAAATATTTTTTTCCTTCAAAGCTTATTCAATCTCTTTCTTATCCCATCTTATTTTGTATTTAGCCACCTACATTTCCACAACAGCATATTCATCTACATATTGATGAATAAACCCGACATTAAGTGAAATTATCCATTTTGTAAGAAAAGTGACTACATAGTCATTATTGACTCTTTTATTTATGTAATCGTGCGGTGCTTTAGCTTGTTTTGTAAACAGTAATTTACAGAGTATCTTCATCATTTGTATCAAAATGTTAATTATTTAAACAATTATATTTTCTGTTAATAATTTATTCTATCAATATGAATTTCCTTATTTATCAATAAATAAGGTTGTTTTTCTTTTGTGGGTAATTCAATAAATGATGAGTTTCTATGAGAAAAAACGATTAAAGTAACCATATTGTATCTATGGATATTATTATTCTAGTAAATGATTAACAAATAATTATAATTATTAACATTATAATGAACTATGGTATTATTCAACTTTAAAGAAATAAACGAATAACATTATAAATATAAATGGTAAATCCATTACTGAGGTAGAAGATGAAAATTTCAAGGAGAAAGCTGCTTTTAGGTGTTGGTGCTGCGGGTGTTTTAGCCGGTGGTGCTGCGCTAGTTCCAATGGTTCGCCGTGATGGCAAATTCGTTGAAGCTAAATCAAGAGCATCGTTTGTTGAAGGTACCGAAGGAGCTCTACCTAAAGAGTCTGATGCTGTTATTATTGGTGGTGGTATTCAAGGCATCATGACCGCTATCAACCTTGCAGAACGTGGCATGAGTGTCACTATTTTAGAAAAAGGCGAGATTGGCGGTGAACAATCAGGCCGAGCATACAGCCAAATTATTAGTTATCAAACATCACCAGAAATTTTCCCATTACATCATTACGGGAAAATCTTATGGCGTGGCATGAATGAGAAAATTGGTGCAGATACCAGTTATCGTACACAAGGCCGCGTAGAAGCACTTGCTGATGAAAAAGCGTTTGATAAAGCCCAAGAATGGATCAAAACAGCAAAAGGATCTGCAGGATTTGATACACCATTAAATACTCGCATTATTAAAGGTGAAGAGTTATCAAACCGCCTTGTTGGTGCACAAACACCATGGACTGTTGCCGCATTTGAAGAAGATTCAGGCTCTGTTGATCCAGAAACAGGAACACCAGCATTAGCGCGTTACGCTAAGCAAATTGGCGTGAAAATCTACACCAATTGTGCGGTAAGAGGCATTGAAACTGCTGGTGGTAAAATTTCTGATGTTGTAACAGAAAAAGGTGCAATTAGAACATCTCATGTTGTTCTTGCTGGTGGTATTTGGTCACGTTTATTTATGGGGAACATGGGCATTGATATTCCAACGCTGAATGTTTACTTATCACAACAACGTGTATCTGGTGTACCTGGCGCACCTCGTGGTAATGTGCATTTACCAAATGGTATTCACTTCCGCGAACAAGCTGATGGAACTTATGCGGTTGCTCCACGTATTTTCACAAGCTCTATCGTCAAAGATAGCTTCTTGTTAGGGCCTAAATTTATGCACCTGCTTGGTGGCGGTGAGCTACCATTAGAATTTTCTATCGGTGAAGACTTATTTAATTCATTCAAGATGGCAACCTCTTGGAAATTAGATGAAAAAACACCGTTCGAACAATATCGTATTGCAACAGCAACACAAAATACTGAGCACTTAGATGCGGTCTTCCAAAGAATGAAAACGGAATTCCCAGTATTTGAAAAATCACAAGTCGTTGAACGTTGGGGAGCAGTTGTGAGCCCAACCTTTGATGAGTTACCGATTATTTCTGAGGTCAAAGAATACCCAGGTCTGGTTATCAATACTGCGACTGTATGGGGTATGACTGAAGGCCCAGCAGCAGGTGAAGTGACTGCTGATATTGTAACAGGTAAGAAACCCGTTATTGATCCAACACCATTTAGTATGGATCGCTTTAAGAAGTAATAACCCCTTGTTTTACTGTAAATTAAACATATTAAGGAGTTTTCATGCGCTATAAAAGTTTACTTGTTGCCCTACCTTTTATTTTTGGTGTAGCAAGCGCAAATGCAGCGGAGAATGTTGTGCATCATAAATTAGACGGCATGCCTATTTCAGAAGCAGTTGAAATTAATGCAGGCAACAATCTGGTTTTCTTAAGTGGTAAAGTCCCTACTAAGAAATCAGCAAATGCACCAGAAGGTGAATTAGCTTCTTATGGTAATACAGAAGAACAAACCATTAATGTTTTAGAGCAAATCAAAACTAACTTGAATAATCTTGGCCTTGATATGAAAGACGTTGTTAAGATGCAAGTATTCTTAGTTGGTGGTGAAGAAAATAATGGCACTATGGACTTTAAAGGTTTCATGAACGGCTACTCTAAGTTCTATGATGCTTCAAAGACTGATCAACTGCCAGCACGCTCAGCGTTCCAAGTTTATAAACTGGCGAATCCTGCATGGCGTGTAGAAATTGAAGTTATCGCTGTTCGTCCTGCAAAATAAGAACGATAGTTTTTACTCTATTTCGACGTAAAACATAATCAAATAAAATGCTAAAGAGGGGAAACTTTCTTTGGCATTTTTTTATGGTATCGATATGTTATGGTGATATATCGATAAAATTGATTTTTATAAACATAATGATGTGACATGTTTACAGTATCGACATGTTATGGTGATATGTCGATAAAATTGGTTTTTATAAACATATGAGCTGGTCTCCTAAAATACCCTATAACGATCTCCCACTCTTACCTCCAGATCTGGAACTCATTGAAACGCGAGAAATATTAAAAGCGTGCATCAATGCGCGTTCGGCAATTGCTGAGTTGAAAACTGCGGGGGAGTTAATTCCTGTTCAACAGGGGATAGCTAAACGCCAAACTGCATCAGTATATCTCAAGCAATTAGTTGAAATTGATGTATTGGAAGAAATGAGTGTTGGTCGTGAAAAACTGTATCTCAATACAAAATTACTACAAGAGTTAAATCAATAACATTTTTATTGCCTCTCTAACTTAGAGGCAATAAGAGAATAATTGGCTTCATAATATAAGTCCTAACTACTTTCACCTTGAATAAACTTCACTGGAATAACAGAGACGTTATCTGTTATTTCTTTATTTTCAATTAATGCACTAATTATTTCTACACTTTTTTCAGCCAGTTGTTCAAAGGGCTGTTCAATACAGGTTAATTGGCGCAGCGTTTGATTTAGCCAAGGGCTTCCGTCGTAAGCAACGATTTTCAATTGCTCTGGGATGGCAATATTTCGTCTGGTTGCTTCATTAAATAATGCCATCGCGGGAATATCAGCAGCAAAGATAGCATCAATATTGGGATGTTGTGTCAGTATTTTTGTCGCAAATGTATGGAAGTAATCTTTCTCTTCTTCTTTCCAATTTACTTTTGCAGGAATAGGCGTAATACCAGCTTGAAGTAATGTGTCTTTAAACGCTACACAACTTTGATAAGAGGGTGTGGAAGATAAATAGCTGGAATTATCTTCGATGTAGAGGATTTTTTTGCAACTTTTTTGAATAAGATGTTCTGCGGCTAATCGACCACCAGTATGGTGATCAGAACAAACCAATGGAATATCAAGAAGATGACGGTCAAGTGTTACTACTGGTTTTTGAATGTGCTGATATTCTCTGTCATCCAATAGTAGATACTCTGCAATAATACCGTCAATCTGGCCTCGTTTGAGCATATCAAAAAATATACGTTCGCGTACTTTGCTATTTTGTGTTGCGCATAACATCATGCTATAGCCCTTCTCGGCGAGTTTATTTTCAATAAAACGAGTTACTGTTGCAAAATAAGGATACTCAAGGCTATTAATAATGACGCCAACAACAGCACTCTTTTGTTGATATAAATTTCTTAGCCAGGTATCGGGAATATAATCTAATTCCTCTACCGCTTTTTTTATTTTTTCTCGTGCCGTTTGAGAAACATAGCCACTGTTATTTAGCGCTCTTGAAACAGTGCTTGCGGCGACATTAGCTTTTTTTGCGACATCACGGATCCCGGCCATTGAATATGCTGTTGCTCCTTTCAATTAGTTGATTGTCTAATATATCTTAATCTGATTAAGACAAAATCCTCTTTAATGAGGTAATTGTGTTTTTTTAGTATGAGCTATTTCACATTTTAGTATGTTAATTACCTTATCCGCTATTTTAGTGCCTATAGTATCTTATATTAAATATGGAACAGTTCCATATATAGTGATTACCTTGGTGAGGTGAATATGTCTAATAATTGGTGGAAAGAAGCAGTGGTCTATCAAATTTATCCTAAAAGTTATTACGATAGTAATGGTGATGGTATTGGGGATTTAGCAGGGATCACAGAAAAATTAGATTATATTCAATCACTAGGCACTAATGTTATTTGGTTATGTCCTATTTTTAAATCACCTATGAAAGACAACGGTTATGATATTGCTGATTATTCTGTTGTTGATCCTATTTTTGGTGATAATAAGGTATTGGATAAACTGATCAATGAAGCTAAAAAACGTGATATTAAAATTCTATTAGATTTAGTATTAAATCACTCTTCAGATGAACACCCTTGGTTTAAAGCAGCAATCGAAGATCCTAATAGCCCTTATGCGGATTATTATATTTTTAAACAATGGGATAAACCGACTCCGCCTAATAATTTACGTACTTATTTCGATTGCTCTGTTTGGAGCCGCGTAGGAAATACTGACCGATGGTATTTTAATTCATTTGGCCCAGAGCAGCCGGACTTAAATTGGGAAAATCCACAATTACGTAAAGATATTATCGATATGATAAATGTCTGGATCAAAAAAGGTGTTGCTGGATTTCGTATTGATGCGATTGGTAATTTAAAAAAATCCCCTGAAGCATTATCTGAATATCAATTTGAACCTGATAAAGATGATGGTTCCGCTTCTTTAGTGCCTTGGGTTCTGAATCAACCAGGAATTGATAAGTTTTTAACTGAATTAGTTGAGAATACTTTTAAGCCTGCGAACAGTATGACGGTTGCAGAAATTGATGTGCCAGAAAAAGATTTACGAGCCTATGTCGGCGAAAATGGTTATTTCTCCATGGTATTTGATTTTAGCATTGCCGATTTAGATATCCGCAATGAAAAGCCATTTACAATTAATCCCATTACAGGTGAAAGATTAAAACCTGTATTTATCAAAAGCCAATTAGATACTCAAAGAGTAGGATGGGGAGCACCTTATTTAGAAAATCACGATCAGCCTCGTTCATTAAATAAATTTCTCCCTAAAGGTGCGATTACCCCCATTAGTGCCAAAATGTTAGCAACGTTTTTATTAACGCAACGGGGCACGCCTTTTATTTATCAAGGGCAAGAAATCGGTATGACAAATTGCCCGATGACATTGGAAGAGCATGATGATTTACATGTGTTTAAATTACACGAGTGGGGCAAGAAATTAGGTTATAGCGATAAGCAAATTATTGAATATTTTAATGAACGCAGTCGTGATAATTCAAGAACGCCTTTTCAGTGGAATAGTGATATTAATGGGGGTTTTAGTACAGGCAAACCATGGTTAAAAGTTAATCCTAATTATACGCAGATTAATGCAGAGCAAGAGACTGAAGATAAGCACTCTCTTTTTGCCTATTACCAACAATTAATTGCATTAAGACGCCATTCAGAAATCAGCGATATTTTAATTTATGGTGAGTTTTCACCTTTATTCTCGCCTGAAAATGTAATTGCCTTTAAGCGTACTTATCAAAATAAATCAGTCAATATTTACTGTAATTTTAGTGGAGATGAAAAATCACTGACGCTTAAAGCGAAACAGATTTATCTGCATAACAGTTCAATAGTTGAAGATGTGCAAGGGCATCTTATTCTTCAACCTTATCAGGCTATTATTTTTAATGAGTAGCCAATGAGTTGTTATAGATACTCACTGAAAAATAGAGCGCCTTTTATGGCGCTTTATGATTAATGCGTTTCAGCCAATCTGCAATAAATTGTGCGATAGCTTCTGGGTTATTGATATCTAATAGTGGAAAATCAATATTCAAATTGCAATCACTGGCGACAGCAATTACATGTTCATCCAGTAACTCATTAAAATTACGCTCGTTAATATGGCGATAAAGGGCAATTTTAGGAATAGTTTCACCTTTAAAGCCCTCCACTAAAATCAAATCTAATTTGCTGGCATCAAAGCGAGAGGCAAGATAATAAAGATCCAATTCAGGTAATTCGGGTGTTTCAGTCATTAATGCCCAGCGTTGTTGGCTTGCAACTAATGTCTGGTCGGCACCTGCTTTTCTGAGTTCATAGCTGTCTTTTCCAGGTTTATCCACATCCATATCGTGATGAGTGTGTTTTATCATTCCTACACGAATTTCTTTTTTGCGTAATTGTGGGATAAGTTGCTTGAGTAGTGTGGTTTTACCGGTTCCACTCCATGCGGTGATCCCTAAAAGAGGTAAGTCGAGCTGTGCCATATTTTTCACTCCTATTTTTTTAATTGGTTGGCTTTTGCAATATCGTCAGGGGTGTTTAAGTTAATAAAAGCACTGGCTTGATCAGCAAATAAAACGGGGTGTGCATTTATCTGTTTCATAAACAGCATTAATTTTCGATCACCTTGTGCTAAATAGGCTTCTAGCATAGGAATAATGCTACGATTCAATAGTGCTAGTGTAGGGTGCTCTCTTTCACCATCATCAACATAAACAGCCAAAGATTCTCCTTTTTGTTCATAGAGTGTCTCAACTAAATTGAGTGGAAAATAAGGCACATCACAAGGCACAAAGGCAACCCAAGGTGTGGATGCTTGCTTTAATAGTGTCAGCATACCGGCCAAGGGGCCGGAAAATCCTTCTATTTCATCAGTAATAACAGGATATTGGCTTTGGCGATATTGCTCTAGATTTCGATTAGCACTAATCAATATGCCATCAACTTGGGGAGCTAGTTTTTGGGCAATGTGGAGGTATAAAGGTTGTCCATGCAGAATTTGTAGCCCTTTATCCGCGCCGCCCATTCGAGTTGCTTGGCCTCCAGCGAGTATGCCACCTGTAATATTCTTCTTTTTCATATTCAATATTTGTGAATAAATTGGCTAAAATTTACGAACGATTTTTATCAAGCAAAGACGATATACTAATAAAAAGTCTCGACTTAGTGAGATTTCATATAAAGCAACAGCAATTTTTATCAAAAAAGCGTAATCTTTACGCATATTGACAGAGGTTTCCTTTTTCTATCAGATAATAATTGGTACTTTGTTGTTGTCATTAATAATAAGGATTTTTTGTATGAAATGTCACCGTCTTAATGAAGTTATGGAATTACTGCATCCAGTTTGGGAAGAGAATTCTGATTTAAACTTAATTCAATTATTGCAGAAACTGGCTAATGAAGCGGGTTTTAAAGGTCAATTATCTGATCTGACTGATGATATTTTGATTTACCATCTGAAAATGCGAGATTCAGCACCAACAGATGTTATACCAGGACTAAAAAAAGATTACGAAGAAGATTTTAAAACCGCTATTTTACGCGCCCGCGGTGTAATTAAAGATTAAGTTCAGGATAGAAAATGGAAATATCTGCCTCATTTAATTTTCAGGGACTTTCACCTGATAACATTTGGGATGCATTAGTTAAAATCGGTTTTTATCCTGAATCAGGGTTAACTGAATTAAATAGTTATGAAAATCGTGTTTTTCAATTTATGGATGAACATAGACAGCGTTATGTGGTGAAATTTTATCGCCCTCAGCGTTGGTCATATGAGCAAATAAAAGAAGAACATGAATTTGTTTTAGCACTAAAGGAAGCTCAAGTATCAGTTGCAGCCCCTTTAATCATTCATAATGAGACAGTCCATCTTTCTGATGACGGGTTTTATTTTGCATTATTTCCTAGTATTGGTGGAAGGGCATATGAAACGGATAACTTATTTCAACTAGAAGAAGTAGGACGCACATTAGGGCGCATTCATCAAATAGGTAGAAAAAAGAGTTATCAGTATCGCCCAACCCTTTCTATTGCAGAATATCTGATGGCACCAAAATTAGAATTTGAAAATAGTGCATTAATTCCTAATAACCTCAGGTCTCAGTTTATTGAGGTGATTGATAAACTTATTCATGAAGTGAGTCCCCGAATAGAAGACTCCACATGGCAAATATTACGACTACATGGGGATTGCCATCCCGGTAATATATTGTGGCGTGATGAAGTTGTAATGGTTGATTTTGATGACTCTCGAATGGGAGCCGCAGTACAAGACTTTTGGATGTTATTAAATGGTTCAAAGCAAGAGCAAATTATACAATTAGATACAATCCTTGAGTCTTATTATGAATACCAAGATTTTGATTTACGAGAATTGTCATTAATTGAACCGCTAAGAGCGATGAGAATGGTGCATTATCTCGCATGGGTATTAAAGCGCTGGAATGATCCGGCCTTTCCAAGAGCTTTTATTTGGTTTCAAGAACAAGATTTTTGGTTTAAACAATTAGCCTTATTCAAGGGACAAGTGGAGCAATTAAATGAGCCTCCTTTACAACTTAGCCCAATGTATTAATTCTTAGGAGACGATGAAACATGAAAAAGATTTGGTTGGCGTTAGCAAGTATGGTGTTAGCATTCAGTGTATCTGCTGCAGATATTTCTGAAGGAAAACAATATACTAATCTTTCCAAAACTGTTAATGCAGCGCCGGACGTTGTTGAGTTTTTCTCTTTTTATTGCCCACATTGTTACCAGTTTTCTGAAGTCTATAAAGTCAATAGCACTGTTGAAAAGAACGTACCAGAAAATACCAATATGGTTCGCTATCATGTTGATTTTTTAGGGCCTTTAGGTAAGGACTTGACCCGTTCTTGGGCTGTGGCAATGGCATTAGGTGTTGAAGATCAAGTTTCTCCTGCTTTATTTAAAGGTATCCAAGAAACTCAATCTATTCGTTCTGTTGATGATATCCGCAATACTTTTATTAATGCTGGTGTTAAAGGCGAAGACTATGATGCGGCAATGAATAGCTTCGTCGTTAATTCCTTAGTGAGCCAACAACAAAATGCTGTCGCTGATTTCCAAATTAATGGCGTGCCAGCTATGATCGTTGGTGGTAAATACAAGATGAAAAATGATGGTATTAGTGCTAAATCACCAGAAGAATATGCGAAAACATATTCTGATATTGTGAATCAATTATTGTTAAAAAAATAGTATAGGCTTAATTCTTTCTTATATGGATTAAGTAAAAATATATAGTTTTTATATGGAAAATAGCACTCAGTAAATAAGAGTGCTATTTTTTTGCTTTCATAAATTTGTCATAATATAACTATCCACATTAATGAAAAATGTTTTTATTAAATTATAATATCTTAATAAATTCGCTAAGTGATTGATTTTTTAATTGTGTTAATAAAGTAAAAAGAAAGGTAACTTATTAATATAGAGAGAATTAAAAAACTACTCACAGAGTTATCCACAGGTTATTGTGAGGTTTGTTGGATAGTTGAAATCTTAATGGGAAAAAAGTGACACTAATATGAACGTTAATATTAATGATGAATCAATGACACTATCCTAAATCGTTTTTAAACAAAGTTGTCAATGTGATTTTTAGCCTTTATTTTTAATTAAGAATAGATTAATAGAAAGGGCTTTTGATTAAAATTTGTTTTAATTAATATTAAGTTATCATTAGCACTTATTCTTTTCGGTTAAGTTCTGTTAACAATAAATAATTGACCTTTTACGCCGAATTTCCACATTTAAGAACAGGTAATATTCGTCTATTGGGCTGTGATGTGGCATTCTAGTCATATCAACGAACCTCAGAACAATGATGAACAGATTATGGTCCAGATAGCAGAAAACCCCTTTATCCTTGTAGATGGCTCTTCATATCTTTATCGCGCCTATCATGCTTTTCCACCGCTAACTAATAGTCAAGGTGAACCAACTGGTGCGATGTATGGCGTGTTGAACATGTTACGTAGTTTGATAATACAGTATAAACCAAGCCATGTTGCGGTTGTGTTTGACGCTAAAGGTAAAACATTCCGTGATGAATTGTATGAGGAATATAAATCTAACCGTCCTCCAATGCCGGATGATTTACGTGAACAAATAGCGCCTTTACATGAAATGGTACAAGCAATGGGCTTACCTTTGTTATCTATTTCAGGTGTGGAAGCAGACGATGTCATTGGAACACTGGCACTAAAAGCTGCTGCTGACGGACGTGATGTCCTAATAAGCACAGGTGATAAAGATATGGCGCAGTTAGTGACGCCAAAGATCACGCTTATTAACACTATGACCAACGTTATTTTAGGTCCCGATGAAGTTAAAGAAAAATATGGCGTCCCTCCTGAACTGATTATTGATTTCCTTGCATTAATGGGGGATTCATCAGATAACATTCCAGGAGTTCCTGGTGTCGGTGAGAAAACTGCATTAGGGCTTTTACAAGGTATTGGTAGTTTAGACGATATTTATCAACAGCTTGATAATATCGCAACGTTGAGTTTCCGCGGTGCTAAAACACTTGGCGCTAAAATGGCGGAGCATGAGAAAGTGGCAAAACTTTCTTATAAGCTGGCAACGATTAAAACGGATGTTGAACTCGATAAAACGTTTGATGATTTAGTGGTTAATGAGCCAAATTTAGATCAATTATTAGAGATGTTCACGCGTTATGAATTTAAACGCTGGATAAGTGATCTGCAAAATGGTGGCTGGTTAGCACAACGTAGCACTCATAAAGTTGCGGTGCCTTATAGCTCTGACGTCGCAAAACCCAAAGAAGCATCTATATCGGCTAATTTTCCTGTGATCACACAAGAGAATTATGAGGCGATATTAACGCACGAAAGCTTAGCGCACTGGGTTGAGCTTCTTAAAAAAGCCCCCGCATTTGCATTTGATACAGAAACTGACAGCTTAAATAATATTGATGCGCGTTTAATTGGAATGTCGTTTGCGATAGAGCCAGGTAAAGCGGCTTATATCCCGTTACGTCATGAGTATTTAGATGCACCAGACCAACTTCCTGTGGATGATGTTCTTACAGCATTAAAGCCTATTTTAGAAGATAAAAATATCTTAAAGATTGGGCAAAACTTGAAATTTGACCGTGGTATTATGGAAAATGAAGGCATCGAGTTAAACGGTATCCATTTTGATACGATGTTGGAATCTTATGTGCTAAATAGTGTTAGTAATCGTCATGATATGGATACGCTAGCTGAAAAACATTTAAACCATAAAACTACCACGTTTGAAGAAATTGCGGGTAAAGGTAAAGGGCAACTAACTTTCAATCAAATTGAGGTTGAACAAGCAACGCTATATGCAGCTGAAGATGCCGATATCACTTTATTACTCCATCAAGCGCTGTATCCTCAAATAGAAGCTATTGAACCGCTTAAACATGTTTACCGCGATATTGAGATGCCATTAGTACCTGTGCTTTCTAGAATGGAACGCAAAGGAGTATTAATTGATGCTCAAGTTTTAGCCGTTCAATCTCAAGAAATCACACAACGTTTAGCTGAAATTGAAAAAGAAACGTTTGCACTAGCTGGCCAAGAATTTAATCTCTCTTCACCTAAACAGTTACAAGAAATCTTATTTGATAAACTGCAATTACCTGTTATCAAGAAAACCCCGAAAGGGGCACCATCGACGAATGAAGAAGTATTAGAAGAGTTAGCGCATAGCCATGAGTTACCACGTTTAATTTTAGAACATCGCGGACTTGCGAAACTAAAATCTACCTATACTGATAAATTACCATTAATGGTGAATAGTAAGACAAAGCGTGTACATACTTCTTATCATCAAGCTGTGACGGCAACCGGTCGTTTGTCATCACGAGATCCTAATCTTCAAAATATTCCAGTGAGAAATGAAGAAGGGCGCCGTATACGCCAAGCCTTTATTGCACGTGAAGGATTTAAAATTGTTGCAGCCGACTATTCACAGATTGAGTTGCGGATAATGGCGCATTTATCGCAAGATAAAGGTTTGTTAGATGCTTTTGCTCAAGGTAAAGATATTCACCGTGCAACCGCATCTGAAGTGTTTGGCATACCTTTAGAGGAAGTGACCTCTGAACAACGTCGTAGTGCGAAAGCGATCAACTTTGGTCTTATTTATGGCATGAGCGCATTTGGCTTATCTCAACAAATTGGTGTTGAGAGAAGAGAAGCTCAACGCTATATGGATCTCTATTTTGAGCGCTATCCTGGCGTATTGGATTATATGGAGCGCACTCGTAAACAAGCTTCTGAGCAAGGCTATGTTGAAACATTGGATGGTCGTCGCCTCTATTTACCTGAAATTAATTCAAAGAATGCAATTCGTCGTAAAGCTTCAGAACGTGAGGCTATTAATGCACCAATGCAAGGTACTGCTGCTGATATCATCAAAAAAGCAATGATTGCCGTAGATCATTGGATTTGTAATGAATGCCCTGATGATGTGCATATGATCATGCAAGTACACGATGAATTAGTGTTTGAAGTGCGAGGATCTTATTTAGAGAAAGCAAACACCATGATCCACAAATTGATGGAAGGTAGTATGGAATTAGCTATTCCATTAAAAGTCGAAGTGGGTGTGGGTAATAACTGGGATGAAGCACATTAATTTTTAATATTATTCTTTAATAGAAAGGGCACAGAATTGTGCCTTTTCTTGTTTAAGCTTTAGTGTCAGGAGTAAGCGCTGATCCTTCAAATTCAATAAAATCTTCGTGCAAACCTTGGATTAGCCTGCCTGTTGTTGTGCCTGTGTCATCAAGTTCCATCAAAGACCAACCTACGTTGTCATTAACACTATAAAGATAGCCTTCATCAAGCATACCAATCACCTTACCAATAATTGATTTACCATAGGCATGGAGTAATTCTTTAAGTTCTTGTTTATCAAATTGGGACGCTAGTTTTTGATATATCTCGGTGGCCTCATCAGAGTAAATATCCATTTCACTGATATGTTCCTCAACATCACGATAGATATCGGTGAGTCCTTTTAACACAAGGAAGCGTGCAAACTGTGGAATATTTTCTTGTAATTCACTATTTGCCCATGATTTTGGGTTTGTTGCACCAGCTGCTTTGAGTTGTTCACATAAATCCATAAATTGACTATTTTCCATTTTTACCTCAATTGATGTGCTAATAAGATTTATATTTATTGTATAAGTGATGGCAAGAAAAACAGCGAGAATTTATCTGTATTAAGGTAGGAAAAAGAAAAGCTCGGTTAATTGCCGAGCTTTTTTATGTCAAAACTTATCAAAATGTGAAAAAGAGATAAGTGAATAATTAAGCAACTTGTGAATCGATCAGCTTGCTTAATTTCTTCTGTTTTTTCTCAATACGTTGGCGTTTTAACGGAGACAAATGGTCAATAAAGAGTTTGCCATCAAGATGGTCTAACTCATGTTGAATACAGCCTGCAAACAAATCGGAGGCTTCAAGTTCAATTTCATCACCATTTCTATCTAATGCTTTCACCTTTAAGAAGCGGTAACGCTCTGTTGGGGCAAAAGAATCAGGAATAGATAGACACCCATCCATCATATCCATCACTTCATCTTCAGTGCTGATAATTTCAGGATTGATTAGGGCAATCGGTTGATCTCGGTTTTCAGAAACATCAATAACAACAATGCGTTTAGATACATTAACCTGAGGTGCCGCTAAGCCAATACCTCGTTCTGCGTACATGGTTTCAATCATGTCATCGATTAATGTGCGTATTTCGTTATCTACTTTTTCCACTGGTACTGCAACTCTGCGCAGACGCTCATCGGGAAAACGCAGCAGCGTTAATACAGCCATGGATACCTCATTTTATCGCTAATTACATATTTACTACGGTCTCGCGGTAAGCGTATCACAAAATCATTAAGGAGAAACCGCACCTTTTGTGTGATTTGTTCTAATTTTAATCATATTCATCTAGGTGATTAAAGTCTCATAATTATGTAATTAAACTACATTTATTTATGGTTTGAATACATAAAGACGTAGCTGAATCGTGTCTGCATGTGAAAAAAAATTACAAAAGGGCTTTTATTAACCAATAAAATAGAGTACATTATCTCTCGTAGGGTACAGAGGTAAGATGTTCTATCTTTCAGACCTTTTACTTCACGTAATCGGATTTAGCTGAATATTAGCTGCCCCAGTCGACTTTATTTCGACTGGGGCATTTTTTTGCCTAAAATTTGCTGAAGTGGTTTATGCTAGAAGTGAAAGGGGAAAGGTAATTTTCCCCTAATCAATAAAAGAATAGTCAGTTTCTGGATAGGAAAAAGAAGAGATTAAACGTTATTGTCATTTACAGGCGCTTCTTCTTTGCCTGAGTACCATTCATTAAGTGTGTTACGTAGCTTATCAATACCAATTTTTTTCAATGATGAAAAATATTCGATACGAATATCACCGACTTTACTTGCTAGTGCATCACGTACACTCATCAATTGTTGTTTACGGGCACCAGATGCCAGTTTATCGGCTTTAGTCAGTAAGACGAGTGTAGGAAGTTCAGACTCAACAGCCCAGTCAATCATTTGCATATCGAGGTCTTTTAGTGGATGACGAATATCCATTAAAATAACCACACCTTTTAAGCACTCTCTTTTTTGTAAGTACTCGCCTAAAGAACGTTGCCATTTGCGCTTCATTTCTTCAGGAACTTGAGCATAACCGTAGCCAGGTAAATCGACTAAGCGTAAACCCTCTTCAATTTGGAACAGATTGATTAATTGAGTACGACCTGGGGTTTTACTGGTTCTTGCTAACCCATTTTGTTGGGTTAATGCATTTAAAGCACTGGATTTACCGGCATTAGAGCGACCCGCAAAGGCAATTTCAATCCCTGTATCTGGTGGTAAATGGCGGATATCAGGCGCACTGATGATGAAATGTGCTTTTTGGTAATTAAATTGGGCCATTATGGTATAAACCTCTCTGAAATAATGCGGCTTCTCATGCATACTCATTTCAATTCTGCGTGAGAAAGAATATCTAAAATATCTATTTGCTCTATTTTGGCGCAATTTAATGACTTATAACAGAGCTTAAAAATTAAAATTTACTCTGTTATGACGTAATTAGACTTATTAAGCGTAAATAAAGGTAAATGATTGGCACTATTTACCTCAGCGAATTAGAATCCCTGCATATTAAGTAAGTTGTAGACTATTAAAGTAAAGGATCCCTGCATGTTAAAACGTTTTCTTGTCACCTTCGTTACCGCTTGCACTTTAACAACAGCGACTTTTGCAATGGCAACGGGAGAAACCTTCGTTAAATTAGTCACCTCTGAAGGCAATATTGAAATATCACTGGATAATAAAAAAGCCCCAATAACAACGAAAAATTTTATTCAGTATGTCGAAGATGGATACTATAACGGCACAACTTTTCATCGTGTTATCCCCGGTTTTATGGTTCAAGGCGGTGGTTTCACCGCTGATTTGCAACAAAAGCAAACCAGAGCACCTATTAAAAATGAAGCAGATAATGGGTTACGTAATGTAAAAGGCTCTATTGCTATGGCACGTACGTCGGATAAAGATAGTGCAACCAGCCAATTCTTTATTAATGTGGCTGATAATGCCTTTTTAGATCACGGGCAACGTGATTTTGGTTATGCCGTATTTGGTAAAGTTGTAAAGGGTATGGATGTGGTTGATAAAATTTCACAAGCACAAACCCGCAATATCGGTCCTTACCAAAATGTGCCAGTAAAAACGGTTACTATTTTATCTGCTGAAGTCGTAAAAGAATAAACGCATTATTAGGATAGGATATTTACGTATTCTAATAAGATAAAATGCATATAAACCGGAATGGAAGTATTCATTCCGGGATTTTTAGTACGAAAAAAATATTTTTTATCGTCTGTTTTTTCGTGTGATCTCCTGCAATAAGTATTCATTACACTATTAATCACTGTATTCATCATCAATTACCGTCATTATTGTTATTGCGCAATAAATCAGCAGATTTTCTTGCTTACTATTCATATTTTATACCTGTGCTATGATAATCGGCTTTGTTGTACCCAAGTCGGTTAAACAACGAGCTATTTTGGCAATTATACACTCGCTTTAAAATAGTAATAAAATAGATAATGATAAGAAAATCAGTCGGATAGGCTAATATGCTGTTACTTATTGATAATTACGACTCGTTTACCTACAACCTCTATCAGTATTTCTGTGAATTGGGTGCTGAGGTTGTTGTTAAGCGTAACGATGAGATTGACCTTAAAGAGATAGAAAAGATGATGCCAGCACATCTTGTTATCTCGCCAGGACCTTGTACTCCTGATGAAGCAGGGATCTCTCTTGAGGCTATACAGCGGTTTGCTGGTGAAATCCCCATTCTTGGCGTTTGTCTTGGACATCAAGCAATAGGGCAAGCTTTTGGTGCATCTGTTATCAGAGCACGAGAAGTTATGCATGGTAAAAATTCATTGATACATCATAACCAACAAGGTGTTTTTAAAGGACTTAATCGCCCTTTAAGTGTAACGCGCTATCACTCTTTAGTGATAGATGCTACGACGTTACCAGTGCCTTTTGAAGTAACGGCATGGAGCCAACATGATGGAAATGTTGATGAAATTATGGGAATTCGCCATCGTACACTTCCAATTGAAGGGGTTCAATTTCACCCAGAAAGTATTTTAAGTGAACAAGGGCATGAGTTATTAAATAATTTTCTTAAATATTAATAGGATAGTATTTAAATAGCGAAATAACACCTTTTTATACAAAACCACATTTGATTTTTTATTCATATTTAGTGATTATATTTTCATATTAAATATGAATGACGATCAGGTGGGGTAATGACAAAGCAAAGTATCAACCGGGCAACTTACGATCAAGTAATGTTGCCAATTTATTCACCCGCAGAGTTTATTCCTGTCAAAGGGATGGGTAGCCGTGTTTGGGATCAGCAGGGAAAATCGTATATTGATTTTGCTGGTGGTATTGCTGTTTTAGCACTGGGGCATGCTCATCCTGCCCTTAATCAAGCCTTGAAAGAACAAAGTGAACAACTTTGGCATGTTAGTAATATATTTACTAATGAACCAGCATTACGTTTAGCGCAAAAATTAATAGATAACACATTTGCGGAACGTGTCTTTTTTGCTAATTCAGGTGCAGAAGCGAATGAAGCCGCATTTAAATTGGCTCGTCATTATGCCATCACTCGCCATAGTCCTTATAAAACTAAAATTATTGCTTTTCATCATGCATTTCATGGCAGAACACTGTTTACAGTATCTGTCGGTGGGCAGCCTAAATATGCAGATGGTTTTGGTCCTAAGCCTGCAGATATCGTGCACGTTCCTTTTAATGACTTAGATGCGGTTAAAGCGGTAATGGATGATCACACTTGTGCCGTTGTACTAGAACCAGTTCAAGGTGAAGGTGGTGTAACGGCGGCAACACCTGAGTTTATGAGAGGGCTACGTGAGCTGTGCGATAAGCATCAAGCCCTACTTGTTCTTGATGAAGTACAAACAGGTATGGGGCGTACAGGTAAGCTTTTCGCTTATATGAACTATGATGTGATACCAGACATTATTACAACCGCAAAAGCACTAGGAAGTGGTTTCCCTCTCAGTGCGATGTTAACAACACATGAGATAGCTTCTGCAATGGGTGTAGGGACTCATGGTACAACTTATGGAGGTAATCCACTCGCTTGTGCGGTGGGCAATGTCGCATTTGATTTAATTAATACGCCTGAGGTACTTGAGGGTGTAGAAAAGCGTTATCAATGGATTGTAGATGAGCTCACGGCAATAAACCAAACCTACAACGTCTTTTCGCAAATCCGTGGACAAGGATTATTGATCGGTGCACAACTCGCACCACAATATGAAGGTAAAGCCAAAATACTATTAGGATTAGCTGCAAAGCATGGTTTAATGATGTTAAATGCAGGCGCTGATGTTATGCGTTTTACGCCATCATTAATTATTACCCAAGAAGAGCTACAAGAAGGAATGGTAGCATTAAAAGCGGCTATTGCGGAGTTTGTAAAAGAATAGTCCTTATTATAAACCCCATCACAAGAATGGGGTTTATACAGATCTTTTTATCAATAGCCCTTTGTATCGGGCTATTGTTTGTTCGGGTGGGGAAACTTAGCGAGTCCCGTAAACGACGATTGTTTTACCGTGTGCAGAGATCAGGTTTTGATCTTCCAACATTTTCAGAATACGGCCTACAGTTTCGCGTGAACAACCAACGATTTGACCGATTTCCTGACGTGTAATTTTAATTTGCATGCCATCAGGATGCGTCATAGCATCGGGTTGTTTTGCTAAGTTTAGTAAGGTTTGTGCAATACGACCTGTTACATCAAGGAAAGCAAGGTTACCTACTTTTTCTGATGTGGTTTGTAATCTGTTCGCCATTTGAGCTGACAGGCGCATCAGAATATCAGGGTTAACCTGAATTAATTGGCGGAATTTTTTATAGGAAATTTCTGCTACTTCACAGGCTGTTTTTGCTCTAACCCATGCACTACGTTCTTGATCTTCTTCAAATAATCCAAGTTCACCGATGAAATCCCCCTGATTCAGGTAGGAGAGGATCATTTCTTTCCCTTCTTCATCTTTAATAAGAACAGCCACGGAACCTTTAACAATATAATAAAGTGTTTCCGCTTTCTCACCTTGGTGGATCAGCGTGCTCTTGGATGGATATTTGTGAATATGGCAGTGTGACAAAAACCATTCAAGAGTCGGGTCTGTTTGCGGCTTGCCGAGAACCATTCGCGTTATCCTCTGTACGTTAAATGCAGCCTTTCAAAACGGATGGACTCCCTTTTGAGACAGCGTGCTTAAAAATCCTATCTTGACCTATTAACTTCCTGAGAACACGGTAAGTTAATATGGAGTAGATTATAATAAATGAGAAAATAATGCATTGATCTTAACCACTATCATCAAGCAGATATTGTTTTTAACACAATTAGTGCATTAAGTCTCGTTTTACGCAGTCAGCATAATAAACCTATTTGCTAATTGCTAGTTGAATTATGAGAATGTACTCTTTTAGTTTCTGTCATGTTTAGAGGGAAAATAAATGGAAGCACGAGTTAAGTGGGTTGAAGATTTATCTTTTGTTGGTGAGTCTTCATCAGGTCATCAAATAATGATGGATGGGAACTCTGGCGATAAAGCACCAAGCCCAATGGAAATGGTCTTAATTGCTGCGGGGGGATGCAGTGCGATTGATGTAGTTAGTATTTTACGCAAAGGGCGACATCAAGTCACTGATTGTGAAGTAAAATTAACATCAGAGCGTCGCGAAGAAGCCCCTCGTTTATTTACTGATATCAATTTACATTTTATTGTTTCAGGTAAAGAACTCACAGATAAAATTGTTGAGCGAGCTGTTCAATTATCTGCAGAAAAATATTGTTCCGTCTCTTTAATGTTAGGAAAAGCAGCTAATATTACACATTCATTTGAAATAAAAGATGCTGAGTAAATTTGATATTTTAAAATAAAGTTTAATTTGGAAATAATATCCCTTAAATAAGGGGATATTATTTTTATAAAAATAGAGTTTATTTTTGTTAACTGATCTTTTCGCCATTTAATAATTTTTTGACTAATGGTGCCATAATTAATTCCATCGCTAATCCTAATTTTCCACCAGGCACCACAATCGTATTTATTGTTGACATAAATGAGCCATGCAACATTGCCAGCAAATAAGGAAAATCAATATCAGTTAAGCCTCTAAAGCGAATAACAATAAAACTTTCATCAAGAGTTGGGATAGCTTTAGCTGAGAATGGGTTTGATGTATCGACGGTAGGGACTCGTTGAAAGTTGATGTGAGTACGCGAAAATTGCGGAATGATATAGTTAATATAATCATCCATTGAGCGTACCACTGAATCTCTTACGGCTTCTTGTGAATGACCCCGTTCAGTTGTGTCGCGGATAAGTTTTTGTATCCACTCAAGGTTAACGATAGGGACCACACCCACTAATAAATCAACATGCTGTGCGACATCATGTTCATCAGTGACAACACCACCGTGTAATCCTTCATAAAAGAGTACATCGGTATTATTGGGTAATGATTCCCATGGTGTAAAAGTTCCTGGTAATTGGTTGTAGGGCGTCGCTTCATCATAAGAGTGTAAATATTTACGTGATTGGCCTTGTCCTGTTTCGCTATAATGGCTGAATGTGGAACTCAGTAGGCTAAAATCATTTGCTTCAGGGCCAAAATAGCTAATATGTCGCCCTTGCTCTTTGGCTTTTCTTATCGCCATATCCATTTCAGGGCGAGTATAGCGATGAAAACTATCTCCATCAATTAAAGCAGAATGTGCATTAAGTTGTTGGAATATCTTACGAAAAGCTTGGCTCGTGGTAGTCGTTCCTGCTCCACTTGAACCAGTAACCGCGATGATAGGATGTTTGACTGACATAGATTATCCTTTTGCAAATAAGGTTAGCCCTTATTGGTGGCGATATTGCGCTCTGGGTGATCAATCAGAGCGAAACTGCGATGCAGGCATAATATTGACGCTTTCATGAAGTTCTGACCAAACTAACACGGCTTCACCGGATTTAAGTTGTTTTTTTACGTCGGCGACTTTTTGTTCTAGCGTCTTCTCTTGGATACCATAATCAGTGCCTTCTCGTAAAACGAAACTTTCAATAAGATTGTCTAGTGTCTCAGTGGAAAGTTCGTTCCAAGGTATTATCATTTGGTTTTCTCCAAATAAGCGGACAACCAGTCAGGTATTCGATTTTCAAGCCACATCACGGGTTTAGAAAGCTTGCCACTAACAAAACCCACATGCCCGCCAAATTCAGTAAGTTGATATTCAATATTATTCGGTAGTGTTGTGATATCAGGAATAACATCCGCAGACATAAAAGGATCATCTTTAGCGTGAATAATCAGTGTTGTTTTCTTTATTTTATTTAATAAAGGCAAAGCACTGCATTGACGATAGTAATCAAGGGCATCTTTGAACCCATGAATTTTAGAGGTAATCAGATCGTCAAATTGGCGTAGCTTTTTGATGGATTTTATTGTCAACAAACTAATTGGCAATGATTCAGGATAGCGGATCAACTTGCGTGTTGCGTTATTTTTTAGTCCTTTTAATAGATACCATTGGTAAAAACGGGAAAAACCACGCTCAATTTTAGCTGAACAAGGCTCTAACATTAATGGTGCTGATACAATAACAGCTGCATCTACAACGGCATTTTCACCACTCTCAGCAAGGTAATAAGCGAGCATGTTACCTCCAAGAGAGTAGCCAACAGCCGCTGTTGGCTGTTCACCAAATTCCTTTTTTAGCCAATTTAAAAAGTAGCGAGCATCTTCGGTTTCACCTGAGTGATAGATGCGTTTTTGTCTATTGGGTTCGCCACTGCATCCTCTAAAATGCATCACAACACTTAACCAGCCTCTCTCTTTTGCTGCTGATAACATGCCATGAACATAAGGACTGCTAAAGCTTCCTTCTAAACCATGAAAGATAACTAGCCTTGGCTTATCGAGAGCCATTTTAGGATCTTCACTCCATGCCAAATCGACAAAATCATTATCAGGAAGGTTTAGTCGTTGCCAGTAAGGCGTTAATAGTGGTGTTCTACGCACTATTCGTGGTAAAAGCGTTTGTAAATGTGGATTTTTAGCCCAACGCATTGGATTAAAGTATTGAGACATATTTTCCGTCTATCAAAATGAATTAACACTTGTTTGCTAAATAACATACTGCTATTTTCGGTGAAAATAAAACATCTGTCACATCTTTGAGCGCTCGCTATGACAATTAGCCTTATTTTTTCTTTAACTATTTTCTTGTTTATTGCTGCTATCACACCTGGACCCAACAACTTATTACTTACTTCATCAGGTGCTAATGTCGGTTTTAAAGGCTCATTAAAGCTTATGGCGGGTATTATGCTGGGAATGCAATGTGTTTTACTTAGCTCGGCATTTGGTGTGGCTGCATTACTGATTATTTATCCTGCATTGCATATAGGATTAAAGATAATCGGGAGTGCATACTTACTTTGGCTTGCTTGGAAAACAGCAACATCATCTTATCAACGTTTAGATATCCCTGCAAAAACGCCACAAGCAGTAAGTTGGTTTCAAGGTGGATTATTACAATTTCTCAATCCTAAAGCGTGGATGATGGGATTAGGGGCAGTTGGGAGCTTTAGTTTATCTGGTGATGCCTATTTTAGTTCAATTATCGCGATGAGCATTGTGATGGTGATAGTGAATTTTGTTGCAGGCATTGTTTGGATTTTAGGGGGAACTTTAATCAGCTTATTTTTACAAAGCAGAAGGTCTTGGTTTATTTTTAATATTTCAATGGGATTATTAACAGCGCTCTGTGTTCCTTTGATTTGGATTGAATAAATAACTATAAATCAATGAGTAACTTAATTATTTTGATTTAAATAATGCTTTTTTAAGTTTAGTTGACATGATTGTTCTAAACACCCATCAAAAAAAGAGTATTAATCTAGTGAAAGAGAGATCTATGATCGCCTGTTATCACGGGTATTTATGTTAAAGTGCTCTTTTATATAATGTGAGAATAAAACTTCCTCATTTTATATAAACGTGATTATTTAACATTTTCATTTATCTAAATTTATACTTTAAAGTGAAAAATAATTCTCGCGAATAGGAATTATTTATTCCTCTTTACTGGTTGTAATTAAAGAAAATTTTATTGTATATATGTTTTTAGTGTGTTTTTTTATTGTTATAACTTAATAAAAGCGTTTAAAAACGCAATATTATTGAATATATATAGATTGAATTTATATTCTCTTATTGACCAAAAAGAATAAATTATTATTAAAAATTGGAAAAAAAACAAATTAAGTATTATAGAATATCGTGGTTAATGAAGAAAAGCAGATAAAAAAGATAATTATAAACCTATTATAAAAGTAAGTATTTTAATAATAATATTACTTTTTATAATTCATTGTTTATGTTCTATTTTTTTATTTGTTTTTATCTAAAAACCTAAATAGCTTTAGGTTTCAAACTCTTTATCAAGAATGATCCCATATATAACGATATAGTACTCGAAGTGGATATTGTCATTATGCCAACATTAACAAAAATTGCTTGGATCAAACCAGGTATGGCTACAAATCAGCGTAAAATAGCAGATTATATTTTAGATAATCCTGAAAAGATGGTGACACTTTCATCACAGCAATTAGCTGTAATTACGGGTGTTAGTCAGTC
Organism: Proteus sp. fly-1067; assembly: GCF_040139345.1. Classification (NCBI taxonomy): domain Bacteria; kingdom Pseudomonadati; phylum Pseudomonadota; class Gammaproteobacteria; order Enterobacterales; family Morganellaceae; genus Proteus; species Proteus sp. fly-1067. The sequence goes on from NZ_JBEEUL010000005.1 coordinate 237,046, forward strand.
TGCGATTGTTAAGTTTAGTCAAAAAATAGGATTCAAAGGTTTTCCATCTTTGAAACTTGCAATAAGTGAAGAGCTAGGCCGGAAAAATGCAGGTACAGGGCAAAATACTAGCATATTACATAATCAAATAGGTTCTGATGATAGTTTAGTTGTTATTGCACAAAAACTGGCACAAGAAAAAAATAATTCTATTAGTGATACAACTCGCCAAATTAATTATTTTCATTTTGAAAAGGTGATCCAGCTTATTGATGAAGCCCAACGTGTTCAAATTATAGGTATTGGTGGTTCTGGGTTGGTGGCCAGAGATTTAAGTTATAAATTACAAAAAATCGGCATCACGACACTTATTGAAACGGATCATCATGTCCAAATATCTGTTGCTCAAATGTTAAGTTCAAAAGACTTACAAATAGTTATTTCTTATAGTGGAAAACGAAAAGACATGTTAGTGGCAGCCTCTGTTGCTAAAAAACAGGGAGCAAAAATTATTGCTATTACAGGAGAAAAGCACTCACCATTAGGCAGAATTTCTGATTATATATTAGAAACAATTGCGGATGAAGGAGAGTGGAGAAGTGCCTCAATCTCATCTCGCACTGCACAAAATACAATAACAGATCTTATTTTTATGGCGTTATTAAAGAAACGTGATGAATGTGCGAAGACATTAGTGCTAAGTTCTCAGGCATTAATTAATAGCCTAGATAATTAAAAATTTTGAACTGATTCAAAAAATTAATATTTAAAGGTAGGTATTTACACTTATTACTAAAGTTATTCTCCCAATGGCCGAAACGATAGTTATTTAGGCAGTGTTTTTTTGTTGAGATATTTTAATTTCAATGTCGAGGAGAGTAACTAATGCGTAACAATCAACCGGTGACACAGCGAGAATACCCGGTATCTGAAAACGCAACACTGATGTCGACGACAGATCTTGATGGCAATATTATTTATGCCAACGAGGACTTCGTCGAGGCCAGTGGGTTTTCAGTAGAGGAACTAGTGGGAAAACCCCATAATATTGTCCGGCATCCTGATATCCCTTCAGATGTTTTTAAGGATATGTGGAGAACCTTAAAACAAGGCGAAGTTTGGACTGGGATCGTTAAAAATAGACGTAAAAATGGTGATCACTATTGGGTAAGGGCCAATATCACGCCTATTATTCGTCACGGTAAAATTCAAAGTTTTATGTCGGTCAGAACCTGTGCACTAAAAGAGGAAATAGCACAAGCTTCAGCACTTTATGATGCATTTAATCAAGGTAAATATCCTTCTCACACCTTTTTAAAAGGTGCTTTTGTTTATAAGGGATGGCAACGTTGGCGCTCATGGAATCAAACTATTTCATTAAAAAAACGCCTTCGGCTTTTTATTCTATTCCCTCTACCGTTTATGTTGTTAAGCGCATGGTTTTCTGGCCTATCCAGCTATGCTCTTTTGATGCATGTCGTTGTTTTACTATTATTACTAATGGCGAATGAGCGCATTCTGTATTTTCAAATTGTTAAACCCATCATTCAATTAAATAAACATGCTAATCGAGTTGCAACAGGAGACGAACATAACGTTGCTTACCTTAATCGTATTGATGAAATCGGGATGACTCAGCGTTCAGTTAATCAGTTAGGGCGAATGTTCCGTTGGTTAGTGAATGATGTAAGTCATCAAATTCATCAAGTCGATATTTCTTGTGATCAACTCGCAGCGGGTAATCGTGATTTATATGTAAGAACGGAACAAACAGCCAGTAATGTTGAAGCAACAGCATCTACGATGAATGAGCTTACTACAGCGGTAAGTAGTAATAGTGAAACTGCGGGGCAGGCAAATAACCTTTCTAATATCACCTGTGATGCGGCGATAAAGGGAGGTAATGCAATGGATAATATTGCCAATACTATGAATGATATTGCGAAAAGTTCAGAGCGGATCAGCAATATTATTGGTGTAATTGATAGCATTGCTTTTCAAACCAATATCCTTGCATTGAATGCATCAGTAGAAGCTGCTAGAGCAGGCGAACAAGGGCGTGGTTTTTCTGTGGTAGCGACTGAAGTGAGGGAGTTAGCACAACGCAGTGCAGAAGCAGCTAAAGAGATCAAAAAATTGATTAGTGCTTCAAGTAGTAATATCAAAGTTGGTTCAAAACAAGTCAATGAGACGGTCAGTACGATGGAGGATATTGTCGTACATGTCAAAAATGTGACCGATTTAATTGGTGAAATTAGTCTTGCTTCATCAGAACAAAGTGCGGGACTAAAGGAGTTAGGCCGTGCAGTTGAAAAGTTGGAATCGATTACGCATGAAAATGCTAACTATGTTTCTAAGGCTTCAATGATTTCAGGTGAAATGAAAGTACAAACTAATTACTTAGTCAGTGCAATTAATGTATTCCATTAAGTTGTAATTATTAGGAAATAAAAGAAAAAGACACCTACTAAAAATAGGTGTCTTTGTGTTTATCTAAATCATATTTTAATCATGAAAAAACGGTAAGTTAAAAGCTTGTCCAATCATCGTCTTCATCATTTTTAACTGATGCTCCTTTCACGAAATTCTTCTCTTTTATGTCATCCTTGGTGGTGTTTTTTATTTTTTCTTCTTTTGGTTGCAGTGATTTTTCAGAAGAGAATGATTTTTCGATTATGGTATGTTGTGATTTTTTATTGTATTGCTCACTTTCAGCAGTCTTAAATTGCTCAACGATCTGTTCAAGATTGCCAGCTTCTTCGGTTAGTAAACTAGCAACAGAGGAGGATTGTTCAACCATGGCAGCATTTTGTTGGGTGGCTTTGTCCATTTCTGTAACCGCAAGAGAGACTTGGGTTATACCACGTGTTTGTTCTTCAGATGCCGATAAAATTTCTGTCATTGAGTCTTCAACATGTTTTACAGATGTCAGTATTTCACCCATAGAAATACTGACTTGTTCAACAAGATCATTGCCATGACGAACTCGACTTATTGAGGCATCAATTAATTCTTTAATTTCCTTCGCTGCTTCAGCACTACGCTGTGCTAACTCTCTCACTTCAGTCGCTACCACAGAAAAACCACGCCCTTGTTCACCTGCTCTAGCAGCTTCAACAGCTGCATTTAAGGAAAGAATATTGGTTTGAAAGGCAATACTGTTGATAACGGCGGTAATTTCGCCAATCTTTTGTGAGCTGTCGGCAATATCCGTCATGGTTTTCACCATGCGATTAGTGACATCGCCCCCTTTACTGGCAATATTTGATGTTTGATTGATGAGATGTGAAACTTCACGAGCGCTTTCGGTATTGTTTCTCACTGTTGCTGTGAGTTGTTCCATACTCGATGCGGTTTCTTCTAATGCGCTAGCTTGTTCTTCAGTACGGCAAGAAAGATCGGTATTGCCTGCTGATAATTCTTGAACACCTGTGTAAATATGATGACTTGTTCCCCGAATAGCATTCACAATTAATGAGAGCTCAGTGCGCATATACTGAATACCCGTAATTAATTGGTCAATTTCATTATTTCCTTTTGCTGTGATGTTTTTATTTTCTAATAAATTCCCTTGTGAAATTTCTGACATATAATCCACGATTTGATTGATACGTAAAACAATATTTCGACGTATCCAAAGCACAACAAGAACTGTAAAAAGAATAAAAATAAACATAAAAACAAACGCTAAAATTAACGTTCGTTCATAATTACCTTGTGCAGCTTGTGTTGCATGGGTCACCACATTATCACTGAGGTAATCTGTTGCTTCATAGAGGGATTGAGTAAAACGCTCATTAGTATTATGAGCATAAAGAGATTGAAAGCCGTAGTAATCTCGAATTTCTAAACATGAGGCAAGCTGATCAAGATCGTAAATAACACGATTAAAAAGCTTTTTCATACTTTCTATTTTTTCAGGATCAAAGTTGGCGTTAGTTGCAGAAGTAAAGTATGAGGTAATAATACGTGTAATTTCTTGTTTTCGTTGTGGATAAGTGGAAAGAAATTGGGTGATTTTATCTTCTGCAATGTCAGGAGTGAGATGGGCTTCAAACATAACATTAAGCATATCTTCACGTAATTTATTTAACTCTGCATAACCATAATCCATCGTTTTTATCTGTTCAAAGCCATTCGCTAATTGTGAGATCCGCTTATTTGTTAAACTCGCATCACGGATACTCATTGCACCAGAGAAAAGTTGAATAATGCAAAACAGTATTAAAATAAACATTAAGCCATTAGATATTTTTATTCGTTTCAGCATAGCCTTACCTATTTAATTGATTTGTAGGACACACAGCAAGGAGCGATAACTATTTATCAATTAAACTTATTCGGCTTAATATCTAAAAACTTTATTGTTTCTACTCTATTTAATAGTAAAGACGACTTATATTTCTTTTTTTAGCTTTAATTATCAGCTAATGGCTAAAATATTCTAATGATTTATATAAAAGACTATAGGTATATTGGCTTACTCATTTTTTATGTTAATCGATATAATAATAAGTTTTTGTAATGATTTTGCTGAATAAGAGAGCAATAATGAGCAGTGTTTTTTCTTTATTTATCGATTTATCTTATAATAAGTGAAATAAACGTATTGATTTCGAAAATACTCTCAATGTTTCTTAAAAAGCGTTCTTTTTTCTGTATAAAAAAGGTCACTTTTTTGTGTTTATGTGCGGGAGAATTGAAATACTCCCAGAAATTAACTGGGAGTATGGTAGGTAGAGGTTTTGTTATATGTAATTGACTACTTATTATACTGAGCGTTTACTTTCTTTTGTATAAGAGGTCAACTTAAAAACTTTCCCAATTATCATCGGTTTCATGGTGATTTGTCTTTATTGTCGGTGTTTTAATCGCTTCTTTTTCTTGCGGTTTTGCTGAGAATGTGGGGAGTTTCGTTAGGGTCGGTTTTTCATTCTCAACTTTAAATGTATTGACGATGATATCTAACATGCTGGCTTGTTCACTTAATGTGGCAGAAGCCGCAGTTGATTGTTCAACCATAGCTGCATTTTGTTGAGTTGCCTTATCCATCTCATTAACAGCAAGACTAATTTGTGCAATACCTCGAGTTTGTTCTTCTGATGCAGATAGAATTTCTTTCATTGAACCCGAAACGTGATTAACGGATGTTACAATTTCACCCATTGATAAACTGACTTGTTCAACAAGATCATTACCTTGTCTTACCCGTAAGATTGTGGATTCAATAAGCTCTTTGATCTCTTTAGCTGCTTCAGCACTTCGTTGAGCCAAGTTACGTACTTCACTTGCTACTACAGAAAATCCTCGGCCTTGCTCGCCAGCTCTCGCTGCTTCAACGGCTGCGTTAAGGGCTAAGATATTGGTTTGGAATGCAATATCATCAATAACAGCCGTAATTTCACCAATCTTTTGTGAGCGATCGGCAATATCTGTCATTGTCATAACCATTTTATTACTGTGTTCACCACCTTGAACTGCGATATCTGCAGTACTCATCACTAACTCTGTGACTTCACGAGCGCTCTCTGTGTTATTGCGAATGGTTGCAGTCATCTGCTCCATACTGGATGCTGTTTCTTCTAGCGCGCTAGCTTGTTCTTCAGTTCGGCTGGATAAGTCATTATTACCTGCAGCAATCTCTTGTACACCTGTATAAATAGCCGCACTACTATTTCGGATAGAGCTTACCATCTCTTTTAATTGTGCGCGCATTTGCTGTAATCCCAGCATTAACTGGTCTATTTCAGTATTACCTGAAATGTCACTGTCCACACGACTGACTAAATCACCTTTAGCAATTGTTTCTTGATAGGTGATCATTTGATTAATACGAGCAATGATATATTTACGGATCCAAATAAGAACTAATGTGGTGAAAATAAGGAAAATACCCATGAAGGTAGACGCTATCCACAGCATGCTGTAATAGTTCTTTTCCGCTTCAGTTACTGACGGATTAACCACTTCATCGGTAATAAAGTCTGTGGCTTCATACAGTGAGTTAGTAAAGTTAGTATTCGCTGGGCTTTTCAAGATCAATCGAACAGCATTAGTATTTCGTTCACTTAAATATTGTGCCAATAAATCAAGATCAGCTCGACTTTTTTGATAAAGCTGTTTGATTTGTGCCATACGTTGCTGATCGAAACCTGTTTGAGCGGATAACTCAACATACTCATTCATCAAAGCATCAACTTGTGCCTTACGTGCTGGCATAGTTTGCATAAATGTGGTGATGTTTGCATCTTCTGCTTGAGGATTTGATATATAGCTAAATGCTTGCGCAATAATATCCGTACGCAATGTATTCAACTCCGCATAGGTATTATCCATTGTGCGTAGTTGGTCGAAACTGTATGAAATTTGCTTGAGTTTATTTTGAGTCTGGTAGGCATCGTGAATGCTTTGTACTCCAGAAATGATCTGAATAATACAAAACAGAGTCAGGACACACATTAAACCTTGAGAGATTTTAATTCGTTTTAACATAACCCTACCTATTAGCTTTGCCTTTTTGTCGGTAAGTGGGAGGTCCACTTAGCAGAATGATTAATTCGGCTGGAATGTTAGAAACTTTAGTGTGAAAGGATTTATTTCCCTTACTTAATATGAATAGTCAGAAAATAAACATTAGATTGTTATTTTTACTGGGGTATTGCCAGATAGGGTGAGATTATATTTTGTGTAAATAGTGCTACTGTAAAATGATATAAATCCCTTAAGTAAAATGAATTGTATAAATTTTAAGAATGAATGATGGGATAAAAATAAAGGAACTATTTTACTTAAAACAGTTCCTTTTTTAATGAATGATAGATTATTACTGAGAGCCAAATGTGTTTGTCATCTCTTCCAATGTTTCCTGTAATTCCATCCATTCCATTTCAACGTCTTCAAGTGCTGACTTTGCGATACCTTGTCGGCTTAAACAATCTGAAAGCTCATTTTTACGGCTGATATCGTAAATGCCACTGTCAGAAAGTGCTGTTTCAATGAGAGTAAGCTCTTGGCTAAGTTTATCCATTTTACTTTCTAAGGTGGTCAGTTTTTTACGTAACGGTTGAGTTTGTTGTCTAAACTCTGCTTCTTTACGTTTTTGTTCTTTTTTGTCTTGCGCACTTAAATTTGTCGTCGTGGTATTATCTTTATCTTGCTGATTTTTATTGGCTTGTGTTTCTTGGCGATTTTGATCAACTAACCATTGTTGGTAATCATCCAGATCGCCATCAAAAGGCTCAACTTGACCATCGTGAACAAGATAGAGGTCGTCAGTGGTTGAACGCAGTAAATGCCTATCATGCGATACCACGACAATTGCGCCTTCAAAGCTAATTAACGCTTGAGTCAACGCTTGACGCATATCTAAATCGAGGTGGTTAGTTGGTTCATCCATTAACAGCAAATTAGGGCGTTGCCAAACTAAAAGAGATAACACTAAACGCGCTTTTTCACCGCCAGAAAACTGACCACACGCATCTGTAACCTTATCGCCATGGAAGCCAAAACCTCCAAGATAGTCACGTAATTTTTGTTCAGTCTCTTTAGGAGCTAAGCGAGTTAGATGTTGTAGTGCAGACTCATCGGAGCGTAGAAATTCTAATTGATGCTGTGCAAAGTAACCCAATTTAATGCCTTTTGAGAGAGCCATTTTTCCTTGTAATGGCTCAAGCTCCCCAGCAAGTAATTTGATTAAAGTTGATTTACCTGCACCATTTCGCCCTAATAATCCAATACGTGATCCAGGAATTAAATTCAGTTTAATATCATTAAGAATAATTTTTTCACCATAACCGGCACTGACTTTTTCCATCGATAGTAGTGGATTAGGTAAACTTTCAGGTTGGCGGAAGCTAAATTGGAATGGGTTATCAGAATGAGCTGGAGCAACGCGCTCCATTCGCTCAAGCATTTTCACTCGGCTTTGTGCTTGTTTCGCTTTAGTCGCTTTCGCTTTAAATCTGTCGATAAAACTTTGTAAGTGTGCAATTTTTGATTGCTGGTTTTCAAACAAAGCTTGTTGCTGAGCGAGTTTTGTTGCTCGTTGCATTTCAAACGAAGAGTAGTTACCTGAATATTCAAAGATTTTTTCTTGTTCGATATGCAAGATTTTATCCACGATCGGATCAAGGAAATCACGGTCATGGGAAATCAAAATTAAGGTGCCAGCATAGCTTTTTAGCCATTTTTCAAGCCAAATAACAGCATCTAAATCTAAGTGGTTGGTAGGCTCATCGAGTAATAGTAAATCAGAGCGACAAATTAATGCTTGCGCTAAGTTTAAACGCATTCTCCAACCACCTGAAAATGATTTTACAGGTTCATTTAGTTGTTGTTGGCTAAAACCAAGACCATTTAGTAAGGTTGCCGCACGAGATTGAATTGTCCATGCATTAATGGCATCTAATTGCCCGTGAATAAGTGCAATTGCGTGACCATCGTTTGTCTCGTTAGCTTTTTGTAATCGTTGTTCTAACTGGCGATATTCTCTATCACCATCAATAACATAATCAATCGCGGGTACATCAAGTGCAGGTGTTTCTTGGTTAACCCACGCCATAGCCCAAGTACTGGGAAAGGTGACATTCCCCGCTTCTGCTTGAAGCTCACCTTTTAATAAAGAGAGTAATGTGGTTTTACCACAACCATTTTTGCCGACTAGACCAATTTTTTGCCCTGGATTAATGGTTGCACTGGCATTATCTAGTAACACTCTGACACCACGGCGAATTTGCAAAGAAGAAAAAACAATCATAAATATCGTCTATTAAGAGTATGTAAATTAATATATAGAGTAAGTTGTTCGTAACAGTTGGTCACAATGCGTGCATGGTAACGGAAAAAATGGTTTCTGACACGTTTTGTAAGGAGGAATGATGTCAAACGCATCAAATGTATTACTGGTGTATGTTCATCCCGAGCCGCGCCAATCCATTGCTAATAAAGCATTAATCAAGGCGGTGAGGGATCTAGAGAATATAACTATTCATGATTTATATGCTACTTATCCTGATTTTTTTATTGATATACACCATGAGCAATCCTTGTTGTGCAAACACCAAGTGATTGTTTTTCAATTTCCATTACAAACATATAGTTGTCCAGCATTATTAAAAGAATGGCAAGACAGGGTACTAACACGTCCTTTTGCAAATGAAAGTGGATGGTCACATTTAAAAGGAAAAGCATTCCGCTGTGTTGTGACCACAGGTGAACCTGAATATGCTTACCAACATAATGGAAAGAATCACTACACACTCACAGAATTATTACGTCCTTTTGAATTAATGGCAGAAATGTGTGGTATGCGTTGGTTATCACCCATGATTGTGTATTCAGCAAGGCAACAGTCTAAAACGACATTGACGCATATTGGAGAGGCTTATCGCCATTGGTTAAGTGCGCCACTTGAAGGGGAGCATGTCTAATGGAAGATAACTGGATGATTAAAGCGGTTCTCTTTTTCCTTTGTGCTGCGGTTATCATGGTACCGATTGCACAACGTCTTAAAATTGGTGCCGTACTGGGTTACTTAATTGCTGGTATTGCCATTGGCCCTTGGGGGTTAGGGCTATTTAAAGATGTCGATAACATCTTACATTTTGCTGAACTCGGTGTGGTCTTTTTGATGTTCATTATTGGATTGGAGCTAAATCCAGCCAAGCTGTGGGAATTAAGACGCGCTATTTTTGGTGTCGGTTCAATGCAGGTGGTTTTCACCGCCTCTATTTTCTCAGGACTTATTCTCGTTTTAACCTCTTTTTCATGGCAGGCCGCCGTTATTGGCGGATTAGGTATTGCGATGTCCTCAACGGCTATGGCATTACAGCTTATGAGTGAAAAAGGGATGAATCATAATGAGGGTGGGCAGTTAGGTTTTGCAGTTCTGTTATTCCAAGATATGGCAGTGATCCCTATTCTTGCTGTTATTCCGCTACTTGCTGGGGAAACTGCTAGCAGTGATTGGTATCGTATTGGATTAAAAGTTGCCTCTTTTGCTGCGTTATTGGTTTGTGGGCGTTATTTATTACGTCCTCTGTTTCGTTTAGTTGTCAAATCGGGTGTAAGAGAAGTCTTTACAGCTGCCGCATTATTAGTCGTGCTAGGTGCGGCTATTTTTATGGAAACTCTCGGTTTTTCAATGGCAATGGGAACCTTTATTGCTGGTGTATTATTGGCGGATACAGAATATCGGCATGAATTAGAAATTTCTATTGAGCCTTTTAAGGGCTTGTTACTGGGCCTCTTTTTTATTTCTGTCGGCATGTCTTTAGATATAGGTATCTTATGGCGCTATTTACCAGAAGTTTTACTGGGTGTGCTTATTCTAGTCATTGTTAAAGCTTTGATACTTTACGGTATTGCATGGTTAGCTGGATTACGATTTTCTACACGTTTACAATTTTCATCAGTATTAAGTCAAGGTGGTGAGTTTGCCTTTGTTGTTTTTTCAACATCAATGGCAATGGGCGTATTAGATAGTCAGCAGATGGCATTGTTGCTGGTGGTTGTCACGCTTTCTATGATGACAACGCCACTTGTGATGCAAATGACAGACGCTGTATTATCTCGCCGTTATAATGAGCCTAAAACAGACGAACAGCCTTTTGTTGAAAACAATCATCCAGAAGTCATTCTTGTTGGTTTTGGTCGAATGGGACAGGTTGTAGGGCGCTTGTTGATGGCTAACAAGATTAATGTCACCGTCTTAGAGCATGATGTGGGAAGTTTAAGCACCATGCGTAAATATGGCTATAAAGTTTATTATGGTGATGCTACTGATCTCAATTTATTACGTGCGGCGGGTGCGGAACACGCAAAAACGATTGTAATCACTAGTAATGAACCTGAAGCGACGATGGAAATTGTTCACCTCTGTCAGCGACACTTCCCTAATTTGCATATTATTTCCAGAGCAAGGGGACGTGTTGAGGCTCATGAATTGCTTAAAGCGGGTGTAACAGATTTTAGCCGAGAAACATTTTCTAGTGCTTTAGAACTAGGGCGTAAAACATTAATTGAATTAGGTATGCATCCTCATCAAGCTTATCGAGCACAACAGCATTTTCGTCGTTTAGATATGCAATTACTTAGAAAGCTGGTGGATGAATCACCTGAAGAAGTTTCCAATGTCTCTCGTGTAAAAGAAGCAAGGCGAGAACTTGAAGAACTTTTTAGTGAAGAAATTCGTCAAGAACATCACCAACCAGATATTTGGGATGAATCTTTAACCGAGGATATTCCTCAAATAAGTAAAGAAAAAAGATCTATTGATAAACAGGAGAACTGACCCCATGTCTGCAACCCGTAAACGCTTTATCGCTGGAGCTGTGTGCCCACACTGTCAAGCTCAAGACACACTCAAAATGTGGCGCGAAGATAAAGTTGATATTGTGGAATGTGCTCAATGTGGCCATCAGCAACGGCAAACAGACGGTGAAGTTAATTCGCTTGTTCGTGAAAATGAACAGGTCATTGGGATCTTTACACCACAATAATTGTAGGTTTTTTTGATATAACCCGATACAGAAGATTTATTTTTCGTTACAATCGGGAAAATTTTGCCCACGGGTATGTAGGAGATGTCATGAAAGTAGCAAACGACTTGGTAGTTAGTCTGGCTTATCAAGTAAGATCAGAAGACGGTGTTTTAGTTGATGAGTCCACGGTAAGCGCACCGTTAGACTATCTGCATGGCCGTGGTTCTTTAATCAGTGGTTTAGAAAATGCATTAACAGGTCGCGAAGTCGGTGAGAAATTCGACGTAGAAGTGGCTTCTGATGATGCTTATGGCCAATACGATGAAAACTTAGTTCAACGCGTACCAAAAGATGTTTTTGTTGGTGTTGATGAGTTAGAAGTTGGCATGCGTTTTCTTGCTGATACCGATCAAGGTCCAGTACCAGTAGAAATTACAGGTATTGAAGGTGACGAAGTTATCGTTGATGGTAACCACATGTTAGCAGGCCAAAACCTGAAGTTTCATGTTGAAATCGTTGCAATTCGTGAAGCGACTGAAGAAGAATTAGCACACGGTCACGTACACGGTGAAGAAGAAGAGCACGAATGTTGTGGTGGCCACGGTCACGGTGAAGAAGGCGGATGCTGTGGCGGTGGTCATGGTCATGGCCATTCTCATGGTGAAGAAGGTGGATGCTGCGGTGGCGAAGGTCATGGTCACGGTGGTCACGGCCACGGTCATGGCGGTTGCGGTTGCCAACACTAATCTTTCTAAAGAAAGATCAAAAGGAGCGCTTAAACGCTCCTTTTTTGTTTTTTCTGATTACGCTAAAAAGAAAATTATCACTTAATAGTGTGGGGGGGGCGTTTCATCTTCAGGTCTTGCAAGTATTGAGGATTGAGATGCTTTTAAGCGTTCAGTGACAATCTTTAATGCTTCTTTAAAGCGACTAATTTCAATTTGTTGCTGTGTGACCACCTGATTTAACTCTTCAATTGTCGCATCTTGGAAAGCAACTTTGCTTTCTAATTGTATGAGCAAGTGCTCTACTTCCTTAATATCCATTGTGTTTTTCCTCCTTTAAAATGTCGAATTACGACGAATGAGATTAACGAAATTGTGAAATTTAATCTTATTTACTGATATATACACAGGAAGACATAAATCTGGTTTGAGATAAAAGACTATTTTGTTAATGTGATAACACTCTGTGCTGGCAAAAATCCTAACATTAACTGTTAAGAGTGTCGGCAAATTTTTTAAATTCATATAAAATTGCTACCCGCGGATAGATCTTACTCTAAATATTTCGAGGTGCAGCTAGGTGACAAGAGAATAAGTCATTAGACGCATATATACGTTGACGAGTGCGAATAAATGCAATCAACAACGTGACAACTTGAAGTATGGCGAGTACATACCGCAATGACAGCAAGATGTGATGCAAAACGTTTTAGTGAAGATCTATGATCTTTGTTTGTAAAACGTAGCGATTCACTAACATATACTGGAGAATGGGATGAAATCTTTATTAAAAACGACGTTGCTGGCAACAAGTTTAGCTTTCGCATTCAGTGCACCTCAAGCATTCGCTGAAGAAGCAGCTAAAGTGCCAACATTAAATAGCGCATTTAAAACTCAAAATGAGCAAAATGCCTATGCGTTAGGCGCGTCGATGGGTCGCTACATGGAAGCTGCATTACAAGAGCAAAAAAATATTGGTATTACTTTAGATTCTAAACAACTGCTGGCGGGTGTTCAGGATGCATTTAACAGTAAATCAAAACTATCAGATGCTGAGATTGAATTAACCTTAGCGGCTTTTGAAGATCAAGTTCGCACAGCGGCTACAGCGAAAATGGAAAAAGAAGCAACCGAGAACAAAACTGCGGGTGATAAATTCCGTACAGAATTTGCTGCTGAAAAAGGTGTAGTCAAAACAAAATCAGGTTTACTGTATTTAGTTGAAAACCCAGGTAAAGGTAAAACTCCAACAGATGCTGATCGCGTTACTGTACACTACAAAGGTATGTTGATTGATGGTAAACAGTTTGATAGCTCTTATGATCGTAATGAGCCTCTGACAATTAGCCTAAAAAGTGTTATTCCAGGCTGGACTGAAGGCATGAAATACATCAAAGAAGGCGGTAAAATCAAGTTAGTTATTCCACCAGAATTAGGCTATGGCCAACGCGCAACAAGTGGTATTCCAGCTAACTCAACATTAGTATTTGAAGTTGAATTACTGAGTGTTGAAAGCGATAAGTAATTCACTTATCACGAAAGAAAAAATGCTGACATCAATGTCAGCATTTTTATTTCTAATTATAAAGCTCATTAATACACATAGCTTACGAATAGATAATATTAATCTACTTGTTCTTCAACAATAATAGCTTTGGGTTTTTTAAAGACAAACAGCAAGCCCACAATGATTGCTCCCATTCCTGCTAAGCTGAGTAAAGACATTTTATTACCTAAGAAGATGTAATCCATTAATGCTGTCACTCCAGGTACTAAATAAAATAAGCTCGTCACATTAACTAAATTACCTGTTGTGAGTAAGCGATATAGCAGCAACTGAGCAACAACAGAAATGATAATAGCCAGCCAAAGAACAGGAATGATAAAGCCAATATCGAATGAAGCATCAAAAGGTTGAAATGGCACAAATAACAAACACAGCACGAGACTAACTACATATTGCAAAGGCAAAGCATCCATTGGTGCTAATTGTAATTTTTTTTGTGAAATCGCACCAAAGCTCATACAAAGTAGAGCAACTAACGCATAAATCATCCCTGTTAATGAAAGTGCTGTATTAAATAAACTTTGTGCAACTACCAACACTAACCCAGTCAATGCGATTAAAAGCCCTAGCAGTCGCGTCGCTGAAAAGTTACGTTCAATTATCCATAATGTGATAATGGGTTGTACGCCCATGATTGTGGCTAGCATTCCAGGTGTAATGCTATTGGCGAGCGCTAAAAGATAACAAATAGAATAACCACCAATAATTAATAGACCGACCCACGCTGTTTTTAAGCGGCTTCCTTTCGGTGGCAAAAAGCGATGGCGCTGAATACACAAAAAAGAAAGAAACGCCAAAGCGATAATAAAACGCCAAGTCAAAATAGCAAATGAGCTACCATTATCTAAACCCCAGCGAGAAAAGATAGCACCGCTACTCCATAATAAAACAAATAATGTCGTTGGACCGAATCTTGTCCAATATTGACGTAAGTACATGATGATACACCTGTAAACTGAGCAGTAAGATAGCTTGATTATTTTTAGTCATGGTTGGCGATTGATAAAGCATCAATAAATAAACGTAAATAACATATCAATCTAGTCTGTTGGTTAAATACGCGATTAAGCTGATTAAATAGATCAAGCGATATAAGTTGCAACAATAACCGTTGTATTGACTACAACCACTTTCACAGGTGGAGGTGGTGAAGAGAGAGTTTCAATAGGCATAGAAGCAACAGAAATTAACCCCATTATTGATGAAGTTTGCTGAGATTGGCATATCATCAGTATATTCATGGGATTAATCACTCGTTAAAATAACAATAATTTGGAATATAGGTAATCTATTCAATAGTGTCAATCTTTATCCAGACCCTCTTTAAAAGTGAAATCTTCAAAAATATAGGGGTGTTGATACAAAAAGATAAAGAAAAACGAAAAAAGCTGTGACCTATGACAAAGCTCTTATTCTAAGGCACTTGACGTAGATCTTTTGACGATCTAACGTCAGAATCGTGCCCTAATTCAGTTTTTATATTTAAAATTTTTTAATATTAAATTGATTCGCAGTGACGAATCGTTATAAAAAATAGAACCTCAAGTCATTATCATAATTAAAGCCTTTAAGGATTATATAATCAAATGTCTAGCCCGTTATTTAATGGTGACAGCAGCGAGTTTGAAAAACTAGATAGCCGACCTTTTACTCAAACTGATCACGAAATATTGAAGTCCTATGAAGCAGCCGTAGATGGTTTGGCCATGCTCATCGGCAACCATTGCGAAATCGTATTGCACTCTCTGGAAGATTTGAAATGTTCAGCGGTTAAAATCGCGAATGGAGAACATACTGGTCGTAAGATTGGTTCTCCAATTACCGATTTAGCATTACAAATGTTACATGATATCACAGATGAAGATTCAAGTTTTTCAAAGGCTTATTTTACTAGAGCGAAAAGTGGTGCATTGATGAAATCGATCACGATTGCAATTCGTAATCGTGAACGTCGTGTCATCGGTTTATTATGTATTAATATGAACCTTGATGTTCCATTCTCTGAAATAATCAAAACTTTTATACCTGAAGAAACACATGAAGTTGCTTCTGATGTTAACTTTGCTTCATCTGTTGATGATTTAGTGGCTCAAACATTAGAGTTCACAATTGAAGAAGTGAATAATGATCGTGAAGTGGCCAATAACGCAAAAAATAAACAAGTGGTATTAAGTCTTTATGAAAAAGGTATTTTTGATATTAAAGATGCCATTAATCAAGTTGCTGATCGACTGAATATCTCAAAACATACTGTTTATCTCTATATTCGCCAGTTTAAAAATGGAGAGTAGGGCAACATTATGAGCTCCTTGACATATTGTTTAGTGGTAACAGGGCCTCATTATGGAACTGAACAAGCTTCAAGTGCCTATTTGTTCGCCAATGCCCTTCTTGAAAAAGGGCATAAAATTGCGCAAATTTTCTTTTATCGGGAAGGGGTGGTAAATGCTAATAAGTTAGTATCACCCGCAAATGATGAATTTGATCTTCCCAAGGCGTGGATAACATTGGCGAAAAAACACCAAATTCCTTTGCATGTTTGTGTTGCAGCTGCGCTACGCCGAGGAATTATTGATAAGGAACAGGCAAAAGAGCAAGGAATTGATAATCATAATATGGCAATGGAGTTTGAACTCAGCGGGCTGGGTTCACTTGCTCAAGCGATGTTGACTTGTTCGCGTGTGGTGCAATTTTAATGAAAAAAATGAATTCAATCGCATTTCTTTTTACACAGGCACCGCACGGTAATAGTGCTGGACGAGAAGGTCTGGACGCTTTGCTCGCAACCTCTGCGTTAACAGAAGATATTGGTGTTTTTTTTATCTCAGATGGTGTGTTTCAATTGGTTGAAAATCAACAACCTGAAGGTGTGTTATCACGCCATCATGCGGTAACTTTTAAAGTGCTCCCCTTGTATGATGTAACAAACGTCTATATATCACACCAAGACATGGCTCATCGTGGATTATCCTCTCAAACTTCTTTTGTGTTGGATGCACAAGTGATATCACATCAAGATATTACTCAAAAATTGAGTGAATATGATGTGGTATTACGCTTTTGATACAGAACTTAGGCAGGAAGGTTGAACGGTTATGTTGTATACTTATTCCGTCTCTATTTATCAAAGTGATTTAGAGGCTTTTTTATCTTTATTGACAAAAGAAGATGATGTTTTGTTAATACAAGATGGTGTATTGGCAGTTCTTGAGGGCAATCCTTTATTAAAATATTGTCTTCAACAGCAAATTTCAGTTTACGCATTAATTGATGATGTTTTAGCTAGAGGCTTAAAAGATCAAGCATCTCATCATATTAAACTCATCAGTTATGGTGATTTTGTCGATTTAACGGTAAAACACCCCCAACAAATTCATTGGGGAGCGTAGAATTGCTGTATAATTCTTGACACATGAGCCCTTCAGCAATAAAATTCTGCGTCCTCATGTTTTGTCTTGTTGACAAGACAGAGTTCAAATCCGTGTTTACGAAGCAAAAACCAGGAGCTTTTTTTAAATGGCAACTATTAATCAGCTGGTACGCAAATCTCGTAGCTCGAAAGTTGTTAAAAGCAACGTTCCAGCTCTGGAAGCTTGCCCGCAAAAACGTGGCGTATGTACTCGTGTATATACTACCACTCCAAAAAAACCAAACTCAGCACTGCGTAAAGTATGCCGTGTGCGTTTGACTAACGGTTTCGAAGTTTCTTCCTACATCGGTGGTGAAGGCCACAACTTGCAGGAGCACTCCGTAATCTTAATCCGTGGTGGTCGTGTTAAAGACTTACCAGGTGTGCGTTACCACACTGTTCGCGGCGCGCTGGACTGTTCTGGTGTTAAAGACCGTAAACAAGCTCGTTCTAAGTACGGTGTGAAGAAGCCAAAGGCTTAATGGTTCTCCGTTAAGTAAGGCCAAACATTTTTTCACCAATAATGTCAAAATAAACTCATTGAGTTTTGGACAACCCTGAATTTTAAACGGAGTATTTCCATGCCACGTCGTCGTGTAATTGGTCAACGTAAAATTCTGCCAGATCCTAAGTTCGGATCAGAACTGCTGGCTAAATTTGTAAACATTCTGATGGTAGACGGTAAAAAATCTACTGCAGAATCTATCGTATATAATGCGCTTGAGACCCTGGCTCAGCGTTCAGGCAAAACTGAACTGGAAGCGTTCGAAATCGCATTAGATAACGTACGTCCTACTGTGGAAGTTAAATCCCGCCGTGTTGGTGGTTCAACTTACCAAGTTCCAGTTGAAGTACGCCCAGTTCGTCGTAATGCATTAGCAATGCGTTGGATTGTTGAAGCTGCTCGTAAACGCGGTGATAAATCCATGGCTCTTCGCCTGGCAAATGAATTATCTGATGCGGCTGAAAACAAAGGCGCTGCTGTTAAGAAACGTGAAGACGTTCACCGTATGGCAGATGCAAACAAGGCGTTCGCACACTACCGTTGGTAATCCACGAAGTAGTTGTCGCAACTCTTTTCAGGACAGCTCTGCTGTCCTTTACCTGAATTGAACGCCCACGAGAGAGGAAAAAATGGCTCGTCAAACCCCCATAGCACGTTACCGTAATATCGGTATCAGTGCGCACATCGATGCCGGTAAAACCACTACAAGTGAACGTATTCTGTTTTATACCGGTGTAAACCATAAAATTGGTGAAACTCACGAAGGTTCAGCAACAATGGACTGGATGGAGCAGGAGCAGGAACGTGGTATTACTATCACATCCGCAGCAACTACTGCATTCTGGTCTGGTATGGCTAAACAGTTTGAGCCTCACCGTGTAAATATCATCGACACCCCAGGACACGTTGACTTCACAATCGAAGTAGAACGTTCTATGCGTGTTCTTGATGGCGCGGTTATGGTTTACTGTGCAGTTGGTGGTGTTCAGCCTCAGTCAGAAACAGTATGGCGCCAGGCTAACAAATATCATGTACCACGTATCGCGTTCGTTAACAAAATGGACCGTATGGGTGCAAACTTCCTGCGTGTTGTTGAACAAATCAAAACACGTCTGGCAGCAAACCCAGTTCCACTGCAAATTCCAGTAGGCGCTGAAGAACATTTCACCGGTGTTGTTGACTTAATCAAAATGAAAGCAATCCGTTGGAATGAAGAAGACCAAGGTGTTACTTTCGAATACGAAGACATTCCTGCAAATCTGCAAGATTTAGCTGAAGAATGGCACAACAACCTAGTCGAATCAGCTGCTGAAGCATCAGAAGAACTGATGGACAAATATCTGGGCGGTGAAGAGCTGTCAGAAGCAGAAATCAAAGCTGCTCTGCGTAAACGCGTTCTAGATAACGAAATTATCCTGGTTACCTGTGGTTCTGCATTTAAGAACAAAGGTGTTCAGGCAATGCTGGATGCGGTAATTGAATACCTGCCAGCACCAACAGATGTTCCTGCTATCAATGGTATGTTACCAGACGGTAAAGATACTCCAGCAGAACGTCATTCAAGCGACGAAGAGCCATTCTCATCTCTGGCATTCAAAATCGCTACTGACCCATTTGTTGGTAACTTAACATTCTTCCGTGTGTACTCTGGTGTTGTAAACTCAGGTGACACAGTTCTGAACCCGGTTAAAGACAAAAAAGAACGTTTTGGCCGTATTGTTCAGATGCATGCTAACAAGCGTGAAGAAATTAAAGAAGTTCGTGCGGGCGACATCGCTGCTGCTATCGGTCTGAAAGACGTAACTACAGGTGATACTTTATGTGCAATTGATGCACCAATCATCTTAGAACGTATGGAATTCCCAGAGCCAGTAATCTCTGTTGCTATCGAACCTAAGACTAAAGCTGACCAAGAAAAAATGGGTATCGCTCTGAACCGTCTGGCTCAAGAAGATCCATCTTTCCGCGTATCAAGCGACGAAGAAACTGGTCAGACTATCATTGCTGGTATGGGTGAGCTGCACTTAGACGTGTTAGTTGACCGTATGCGTCGCGAATTTAAAGTTGAAGCGAACGTAGGTAAACCACAGGTTGCTTACCGTGAAACTATTCGTGATACAGTAACTGATATCGAAGGTAAGCACGCGAAACAATCTGGTGGTCGTGGTCAGTACGGTCATGTTGTTATCGACCTGTCTCCATTACCAGCAGGTGGTGAAGAGAACTACGTATTTATCAACGATATCGTTGGTGGTGTAATTCCTAAAGAATTCATCCCAGCTGTTGATAAAGGTATTCAAGAACAGCTGAAATCTGGTCCATTAGCAGGTTACCCTGTTGTGGATATTCAGGCTCGTTTACATTACGGTTCTTACCATGATGTTGACTCCTCAGAAATCGCGTTTAAAATTGCCGCATCAATGGCATTTAAAGACGGCTTCATGAAAGCTAAGCCAATTCTGCTTGAGCCAGTCATGAAAGTTGAGATTGAAACGCCAGAAGATTACATGGGCGACGTTATCGGTGACTTAAACCGTCGTCGTGGTATGGTTGAAGGTATGGACGATCTGCCTACCGGTAAGATCATCCGTGCTCAAGTACCACTGGCTGAAATGTTCGGTTATGCAACTGACCTGCGTTCACAAACTCAGGGTCGTGCTTCATACTCTATGGAGTTCTTGAAGTACAACGAAGCGCCTAGCAACGTCGCTCAGGCTATTATCGAAGCTCGTAAAGCGAAATAAGATCCTTTCGAGTTCAATTTAGTTTACGCTCCCTCTAATAAGAGGGAGCGATATTAAGGAATATAGTCGTGTCTAAAGAAAAATTTGAACGTTCAAAACCGCACGTTAACGTTGGTACTATCGGCCACGTTGACCACGGTAAAACT
>NZ_JBEEUL010000006.1:0-168963 GCF_040139345.1 Proteus sp. fly-1067
GTTCATAATAAAGTGAAATACAATGCAGCAGGACAAGTGATCAGCGCTCAAGTTAAGAATGGAAAGCTTGAAAGTTTTATAGGCTATAACGCCAATAACTTTGCGTGGTATAACCCAGCAAACGGCAAGATGGAATTATTTATGTACGTTAAAAACGGCCAGATGTTTATGCGTGAGGCGTTTATTAACGAAGCATGGCTGAATTCTGTTGTTGTTACTGAATATATTAAATCAGGCGATTATGTACCGGGTAAAAGTGGTTTTTTGATTGATGGGAAAACCAATAATATGGAAATAAATAATGCCACATTTCGCGGTAAGTTGGATATTGGTACCAATAAAACCGGTGAACGCATCGTTATCACTAATGATCGTATTGCTGTTTATGATGATAAAGGTGTATTACGTGTTGAAATAGGGAAAATAACAGGGGTTTAATCAATGTATGGAATGTATATAAAACCTGATCATGGTTCTTCTTTCTTATTAGACTCTGAAAAAAATCAACCTATTGGATTTTTATCCAGAATAGATATGCCATACTCTTTAAGAGAGGGATGGAAAAGTACTCCTCACAATATTAAAGATATTAATAAATATAATATTATTTTTATTCCACGAATAATGTCGAGAACCTTTAAAACACCAGGCTCTTATGATTGGGGAAGTTGTAATATCACTAATTATAAAATTGAAGGTAATAATTTTTTATATTATGGCGATAATGGTTCAGACCCCATATGGAAAGACCCAGAAGATGATGCTTGGTCTTCTGATGATCCCTTTTTCAGAATGGATATTTACGGTTATTTAAAAGAGCGACCTAAATATGATTATGGAATACAACTTCGTGGAATGAATAATATCTACAACCTTAATTCTGAATTACGAGGTTATTGTGTTTATGCGGAGATTGTTAGTGTCACAAGTGGTAAAGAAAATGGTTGGTTTCCACCAAAAGAATTTTTCTTAAATGAAAATAACCCAATGTTATTTGTAAGACCAGAAAAAGATGGTGTGACTTTTTGTTATAACAAAATGAGAGGATTAACTGTCTCTGAAACATGCAAAGTGTATGTTGTGATTTTCAATACTAATCTAAGGTTGCAAGCACCTAAATCAGGTGTCGTTATTTATAACGAAAAAAAAGAAATTACTTATACCTCTAAATATAAACCTCTCCATCTAGGGCAATCAACATGGTTTGATCGAAATAATGGTGGAATCTTTGAGCAATTGAAAAAGCCAATGATATTGCCCGATTCTCATTTTGTTAATTGGGTCGTTAATCGGGGCTATATGGATTACTACCGCACTGGTTATTATTTTATGAGTAATAACAAAGTTGGTATGAGAGATATTTATTATTTGGGTGGTGAGTATGGCGGGCCATATGGGCCTAGTGGGAGTAATGGCTATAAAACGAATTATGATTTATACGGTATCGAACTCAGCGACTACTTCAATATTTAATTAACCCTTCATTTATACCTCTAGGAAAATTATTCATGATATACACAACAGGCACAGTTAACACAGTGTCAGGGTCTGCTATTGTTAAAGGCACTGGCACTAAATTTAAAAATAATAATCCCGCCATTAATATTGGAATGACGATTTTAATTAAATCGGGAAATACGAATATTCCGTATATGATTAAATCCGTTAATTCCGATACTGAATTAGTATTAGCACAACCTGCATTAGCCACCGCAACGAACACCACATTCTCAATTCATATTACTGAACCCGATAATAATAGTGATGCAGCAAGAACAATGGTTGCTATTAATAGTTATGTTGAGTATTTCCTCGATGCAATGAACACGTGGATGACTCAAACTGGGCAGACAAAAATTGAGATGCCGAATGGCGAAGTTGTCACGCTTGATAGTATTAAAAAGATGCAGGGTGATATTAGTAAAAAAGCAGATGATAATAAAACAGTGCATATCGGTGATTTTGGATTAGGCCGTTCAAACACGACGGGAGATAAACACACTCAAAATGCAAATGATATAAATTTTACTGGATTTGCCACTCCAAACGGCGCAGGCGCATCAAATTACCATAATAGCTACTTTCCTTTATTAAGTATGACAAGAGGTGGCGGTGCAGATGGTTCTGGTAACAATAGTCAACTTCAAGCCTCACCAGAGGGAGTGGCTTATAGATATCTCGGCAATGGACGCTGGTCTGGATGGCTCAAGCTCATGGAAATTAGCTCTGGTGGAGTAAAGTCATCAAAAAATGACTTTCAAAATAATGGATTTTATACATCCACAAATATTGACAGCGACACACCAGGAACTGTTTATATGGGGATTATCTCAGCTCATGCAACACAACCAGAATCATATCAAATGGGGTTACTTGGTCGGAATAAAAAATTATTATACACATGCAAAGAGAATAATAATTGGGTGGGTACTTATGAGGTTCTTCATCTGGGTAATGCCAAACCAGATTCTAATGGATTCTACAAAAAAACCTCCCCAATTATCGACATTAACCCTGATGGCACATTTACCACTAACGATGAATCAGAAGGCGCTACGGTTACTCGAGTAGCTCAGGGCGAATACCTTATCGAGGGTGTATTAGGTTTTAATGCTGATGCAGGCTGGGGCGGTGTCGATGGTGGTATTGAAATTCCGCTAGATGTCAATAAACAACCACTGATATGGGTTAACTCTAAAATCAACAAAGACGGCTCTATTCTCGTTAAAACGTATCATCGCACTCACCCTAACGCACCTGAGTTTGCTAATAATGAAATTGACGGTTTCAATGATGGTGACCCAATTGATATTCCTGATGGTCGTTTTATTTCCGTTCGTGTACAGATGCCAGAGCAATCAATCTATAACGTGAGAATGCGTGAGATGGAAGAAGCGCAGAAAGCGGAAGAGGAACGCAGACAAAAAGAAGAGGACTAATTGTGATATTGTTGAGCGGACTGTTTTCGCTAACTAACTCGTCCGCTTAATATAAATATAAAAGAGATAAGTCTAAAAAAGAATTATTACATACGAAGACATAAATAAAAAAAGAGTGCTTAATGCACTCTCTAATAATTAGAACAAAAAGTACGCCAAAATTTAAAGTTTTTTGGGATTACTTGTTCTGAAATACCAAAACCTGCGTTTATCCTTTTAAATACATCAAAGCTAACATCGCTTCTCGGAATAATTTCGCCTGTCTGAACTCTTGAAATAACATTTGGAACTCGCCAAATGATAGCTTCTCTATAAACCACGTAACTATCATGTCGAATAAAATCATGATCTCCTGGTTTTAATAAGCAGGTTGCATCGAATGGGACACCCTCTTTACAACTTGATATATTTACAACCAAAACACAATCACAACCATTAATGGGGTAATAAACAGGATCATTGCAAACAACGTGTAAATGCTCACATGGGCCTGTTGGTGCTAACACCGTACCTCTTTTATATGGTTGATAATCAATCATGCTAATTCAGAACTAAATGCCTTGAGCTGTTTAGTTTCATTAAAACTTCGCAAGCACGCATCCGCTTCTTGTTCAGTCTTACCGCCAGCTAGAAATATGTCTCTTGGGTTAATGGGGATAGATGAACCATGAGGATCATTCCACTCTGGACATATTTCATGAGTTAAATCGCAAATTCGAAACCTTTTCAGGTGTCCATACTTGGAAAAAGTCTCATCAAGTATTTTTATATCCGCTTTACTTAGCTCATCAAAATCATCGTCCATAACACCTGACAATACTTTTTTTATGCTAACTTCATAGTTAGCCTCACCAGAGATCCATAATTCCCATGGAGAATCATCATAATCTCCACCAGATTTAACTAAATCATAAGTTCTGGATAAAACAGGCCCATGATTCATAGAAACGTAGCTGTCTCCTGACATAGAGTCACCAAATCTAATTAAGCACTCTCTATCAGCAAGGTAAAGAAGTTTCATTAATTTTATGTATGCCATGCGCCCACCGCGTTTATGCAGTAGGTATGCAGCCATTTGAGCTACTTTTTCTTCGCAAAACATAGAAACCTCCAAGACACACTAAATAAGTTACCAAGTGATAACTCTTGGTTAAAAGTATACCCGCTGGTAATAGGATTAGCTATTATTTCCGCTTTTTTTTGTGTATTTTTACAAAAATCAGGACACCAATAGCACACCAGAAATTGATAACTGATTGATTATATAACTCGGTCGGTTCCATCGAGCATCGGTGCAACAGAGAAGCGGTTCAAATTATATTTTTTTGAATTGCTATTAACATCATGATTTTCTGTTGATTTATTGAGTTCTATATTTTCTGACATGTTGTAATTCTTTCGTCTATTTAGGCGGTGATTATCTCTAAACTATTAAAGGAGATAAAATGAGCGCGCATTATAGCATAGAGGATAGCTTACACATGCTAGATCTGATGCTAGGATTATTTTACTAAGCTGAAGATAAGTGATAATAAACCATAAAATAGGAAAACATAATGCCAGCTGAAAAAAGAGCATTACCTTATTTCAAATATCATCCTGAACCGATAAAAACAGGTGCTTTTATCACAGATGATACCGTTATATGTGATTGTTGTGGAAAGGAAACCGATATCTATTATGGTAGCCCTTTCTACTCAGTAGAAGATATTGATGCACTATGCCCATGGTGTATTGCTGATGGTTCTGCAAGTGAAAAGTTTGATGGTGAATTTCAAGATATTGCAAGCATTGAAGGCGGAGAAGCTCTCTATGACGAAGAGGGGGAGTATTGTGGTTCTACTTTACCTCCTATAGATAAAAACAAACTCGATGAATTAACAAAACGAACACCTGGTTATCATGGCTGGCAACAAGAACATTGGCTAATACATTGTGATGAACCTTGTGCCTTTATTGATTATGTAGAATGGGACGATATTAAAGATAAATTAAAACAGTTTGCTTCTTTAGAGCAAGATATTCAAGACGTTGGTTTTGAACTTTCTGATTTATCAGAGCGTTTATGGGATGATAGTGGTTGCCAAGGTTATTTATTTAAATGCTGTTGTTGTGGAAAGTTACGTCTACATATTGATTTTAGTTAATAAATATCATTCAAATAATATTAAGTCTACTTTAGAGTGTAGGCTTGATATTATTTTTTATAAAACAACCTATTTATATTATCTCTATTAAAAATGGAAATGGTCACTGCTCAATATTTTACGCTATAAAGCAAAAAAATAAAAAGAGGAGCATTGAATATGAACATTAAAAGAAAAATTCTTATAAAATTTAAAAATCCTGATTATGATAATAAAAATCTGTTATTCCCTATTTCCCATGAAAAACATTGTTCTTTATTATCTGATATATCCTTGGTTCCTATTATTTCTTCTATTCATCAATTACCTCCTAAAAACAATATTAGTTTTATTCCAATAAGCTTTAACGACTTAAATAAATACTATTACCTTAATTTACCAGATAATAATCAATATTCATTAGAAAGTATCATCAAAATATTAACACAGCATCCTGATATTGAATATGTGCAATCTGTACCGATACAACCTATTGAACCTCCTAATATTACACCTGATTTCACTCAGTATCAGCAATATTTAGATGATCCAGAAAGAACAACCAATATTAATAAGATTATAGGATTGGGGATTTTAGGTGCATGGAAACAAGAAGCATATGGTCAAGGTATCCAAGTTGCCGATATTGAATGGGATTTCAATCTATCTCACCATGATTTATCAACTGATAATATTACACCATTACTCCCTTTTAATGAAAAAACGAGTCAGGCAGATCACGGTACCGCGGTTGCAGGATTAATTATGGGAAAAAAGGATGGTAAAGGGATCACAGGGCTAGCGTATAAACTCGATATGTTTTATGCCATCTCTGAATTAACCTGTGGACGTATTGATGCGATTATTGCCAGTAAACGCATATTACATGCGGGTGATATCGTTTTATATGAAATGCAAACCATCTGTGAGCACCAAGCTTATGTGCCCGCTGACTATGAAATGCATATTTGGGAAGCGACACGCGCACTAACAGATGCAGGTATTATTGTGATTATGGCAGCTGGTAATGGTGGTGTTGATCTTGATTTGCCTGCTTATAAAAGTTATCGCCAACGTCATGACAACAATTCGATACGTGTCGGCGCTGGTTCACCTTATACATTAAATCGCTTACCTTTTTCAACGCATGGTTCACCCATTCATGTACAAGCATGGGGTGAAGCTGTCGTAACAGCAGGTTATGGTGATCTCTTTCGAAGTGATGATAATCATACTTATACCGCCAGTTTTAGTGGAACTTCGTCTGCGAGTGCATTGGTGGCGGGGGCGGCAGCCATGATCCAATCTTGGTATAAAGGCAAAACAAATAGAGTCTTAACACCAATACAAATGCGAGATTTATTAATTAGAACAGGTACTTTCCCACTATTAAATGACAAGATTGGTCCATTACCCAATGTGAATAATGCAATTTTATATTTAAAAAAATTAATAAAATATTATTGAAAAAAACAGTTATTAACAAAACACCTTCTACTGTTTGGGAGGTGTTTTCTAATAAATATCATTATGATTAATAAAAACTTTTATGAGAACTATGTGGGTTTTAGAGCCGTTATCATGTTTTAATTGTCGTAAAAAAGCATTGAACTAATCAATATCCTTTTCTGTTTTTATAGAAAAATAGGCCGATTAGCTGACTTATAATAGAAAAATTATTTAATCATAAACTTAGTCGATTTCTAATATTTATATGAATAAGTAGCATTTTGATTTTATTATCTTTTTATTAGAAAACAAAAAAGCCTGATTTATGAGGAAAAACTTAAATATGAATAGTTTTTCACTGTTTATACGCCTTTTTGCTTTCAATTTCACGCCACTGCGTTTATCATTTTCCGCTTGTACTATACATACGGCGTCGCTGGTTTTGGGCTTCTGTGGAGCATAATGCTCCGGCAGCTCACACAGTCTTTTCCAGTGGCGGTTCTATCTGCATTATTCTTCGGGATAGAGTATTACCTTAAATGACTGAGAAAACATCTCTGACACCAGTTGTCGAATTAAAATCCTTAAGTAAAGGTTTCGACGGAAAACAAATTATTTCCCGCCTCGATCTTACTATCAACCATGGCGAGTTTTTAACCATCCTTGGTCCTTCGGGCTGTGGTAAGACGACGGTTTTGCGTCTAATTGCGGGTTTGGAAGACGTTGACGATGGAAAAATAATTCTTGATGGACAAGATATTACGGATATCCCAGCGGAACAACGTTTTGTAAATACGGTTTTCCAAAGTTACGCACTTTTTCCTCATATGACTGTTTTTGAAAACGTCGCATTTGGTCTTCGCATGCAAAAAACGCCTGCGGAAGAGATTAATGTTCGCGTTGAAGAAGCCTTGCGTATGGTGCAACTTGAAGATTTCGCCCAACGCCGTCCTGCACACCTTTCTGGTGGACAACAACAACGTGTTGCGATTGCGCGTGCTGTTGTGAATAAACCAAAAGTCTTATTGCTTGATGAATCATTATCTGCACTGGATTACAAATTGCGTAAGCAAATGCAAAATGAATTAAAAGCCTTGCAACGTAAATTAGGAATAACCTTTATTTTCGTGACTCATGACCAAGAAGAAGCGCTGACTATGTCAGACCGAATTGTGGTGATGCGTGAAGGGCGTATTGAGCAAGATGGGACACCGCGTGAAATTTATGAAGAGCCAACAAACCTGTTTGTTGCGCAATTTATAGGTGAAATTAATATCTTTGATGCACGTGTTTTACATCGTATTGATGAGGCGCGTATTCGTGCTGATGTTGAAGGCCATGAATGTGATATTTATACCTCATTGCCTGTAACTCAAAATCAGCAACTCAAAGTATTGCTTCGGCCTGAAGATCTTCGTGTTGAAGAAATTCATGATCTTGAAAACCTTCCTGGTCTGATTGGTTATGTTCGTGAACGTAACTATAAAGGCATGACGCTAGATTCTGTTGTTGAAATGGAAAATGGCAAGGTGGTGATGGTCAGTGAGTTCTTTAATGAAGATGATCCAGATGTTGATCACTCGTTAGACCAAAAAATTGCAGTGACTTGGGTTGAAAGCTGGGAGGTCGTGCTGGCAGATGAAGAAAACACGTAAACTATTTCAAAACATCGTAATTACCGGTGTTGTGGGTTGGTTGATGGTGTTCGTCTTCTTGCCGAATATCATGATCATTGCGACTAGTTTTTTAACGCGTGATGATGCCAATCTTGTCGAGATGG
This sequence comes from Proteus sp. fly-1067, assembly GCF_040139345.1. Classification (NCBI taxonomy): domain Bacteria; kingdom Pseudomonadati; phylum Pseudomonadota; class Gammaproteobacteria; order Enterobacterales; family Morganellaceae; genus Proteus; species Proteus sp. fly-1067. The sequence continues at coordinate 8,295 of NZ_JBEEUL010000006.1, forward strand.
TCTTTACACTCGATAACTACTATCGTTTATTTGATCCTATGTATGCAGAAGTATTACTGCATTCAATCAATATGGCGGTGGTAGCAACATTAGCTTGTTTATTATTAGGTTATCCTTTTGCTTATTTCCTTGCAAAAATGCCTAAGAAAATACAGCCATTAATGTTGTTTTTATTGATTGTGCCTTTTTGGACAAACTCGCTTATTCGTATTTATGGATTAAAGATATTCCTAAGCACTAAAGGTTATTTTAACGAGTTCCTGTTGTGGATAGGACTTATTGATAAACCACTCAGGATTATTTATACCCCAGAGGCAGTTGTGCTGGGATTGGTTTATATTTTATTACCTTTTATGGTACTGCCGTTATATTCCAGCATTGAAAAGTTAGATAAACCTTGTTTAGAAGCAGCACGTGATTTGGGGGCTAATAAATTTCAGACCTTTATCCGTATTATTATTCCATTAACGATGCCAGGCATTATTGCGGGTTGTTTACTCGTAATGTTACCTGCCATGGGCTTATTCTTTGTTGCTGACTTAATGGGAGGAGCGAAGAATTTATTAATTGGTAACGTAATAAAAAGCCAATTCTTAAATATTCGTGACTGGCCTTTCGGTGCGGCAACCAGTATTTGCTTAACATTGGTGATGGGGTTAATGCTGTTTGTGTATTACCGAGCCGTGAAGCTACTGCATAAGAAGGTAGAAATAGAATGATAGGACGGTTATTGCGTGGTGGATTTATGTCCATTATTTACGCGTATCTTTATATCCCGATTATCATTCTGATAGTTAACTCTTTTAACTCATCGCGTTTCGGGATTAATTGGAAAGGATTTACCACAGATTGGTACGCCATTTTATTTAATAATGACAGCTTGCTTCAAGCTGCTGGGCATTCATTAACGATGGCGGTCACTTCTGCGACATTTGCAACATTAATTGGCTCATTAGCAGCGGTTGCACTCTATCGCTACCGTTTTCGTGGCAAAAAATTTGTCGGTGGTATGTTGTTTGTTGTCATGATGTCACCTGATATTGTAATGGCAATTTCATTACTTGTTCTGTTTATGATCCTAGGTGTTTCATTGGGATTTTGGTCGCTTTTATTTTCACACATTACATTTTGCCTACCTTTTGTTGTGGTAACGGTGTACTCACGATTAAGTGGATTTGATGTGAAGATGTTGGAGGCTGCCAAAGATTTAGGTGCGGGTGAATTTACTATTTTACGTAAAATCATTATGCCATTAGCCATGCCAGCAGTGGCTTCAGGTTGGTTATTAAGCTTTACGTTATCCATGGATGACGTGGTGGTTTCTTCTTTTGTGACGGGACCAAGCTATGAGATTTTGCCATTGAAAATATATTCAATGGTGAAAGTTGGGGTTTCACCTGAAGTGAATGCGCTTGCAACCATCCTTTTAGGTCTATCCTTAGTATTAGTGTTAATTAGTCAGTTGATCTTAAGAGACCGAACTGGCAAAGCGTAATGACATGTATTAGTGCGAGTTTCTCGCACTTTTTGGGGTCTTGATGACCAATCTGTTGGAGGTAGGCTAGCTGCCTATTTGATATTAACGCATCAACCACTGAAGGAAACATAAATGAAAAAGTGGTCCTCTGTACTTGCTGCCAGCGTAATGGCATTAAGTATCAGCACAGCATCGGCTGATGATGGTAAGACATTATATTTCTACAACTGGACGGAGTATGTGCCGCCTGGTTTGCTTGAACAGTTTACGAAAGAAACTGGGATTAAGGTGATTTATTCCACCTATGAATCCAATGAAAGCATGTATACCAAGTTAAAGACCTATAAAGAAGGTGCTTATGATTTGGTCGTTCCTTCCACTTATTTTATTTCTAAAATGAGCCATGAAGGAATGTTACAAAAAATCGACAAATCAAAATTAACGCATTTTGATAATCTCGATCCTAGCTTATTACATAAGTCATTCGACCCAGAAAATGATTACTCTATCCCTTATATTTGGGGTGCGACCGCTATTGGTATTAATAGTGATGAAGTTGATGTGAGTAGTATTACTTCATGGGCAGATTTATGGAAACCTGAATATAAAGATAGCCTGTTATTAACTGACGATGCGCGTGAAGTTTTCCAAATGGCATTATTAAAACTAGGTTATTCAGGTAACACGACGGATCCTAAAGAGATAGAAGAAGCCTACAAAGAGCTACAGAAGTTGATGCCAAATGTGTTGGCTTTCAACTCAGATAACCCGGCTAACCCTTATATGCAAGGGGAAGTTAATTTAGGAATGATTTGGAATGGCTCTGCATTTATTGCTCGTGATGCTGGGGCACCGATTGAAATGGTGTGGCCAAAAGAGGGCGGTATTTTCTGGATGGATAGCTTAGCTATTCCAGCTAATGCTAAGAATGTCGAAGGTGCTCATAAACTTATCGATTTCTTATTACGCCCAGAAATAGCAGCCAAAGTTGCGGAGAATATTGGTTATCCGACGCCAAACTTAGCTGCACAAAAATTACTGCCAAATGTGATCACTAAAGATAATTCTCTTTATCCAACAGAAGAGATCATTAATAAAGGTGAATGGCAAAATGATGTGGGTGATGCAACTGTATTATACGAAAGCTATTACCAAAAATTAAAAGCTGGACGCTAATCACATTTGAATATAGTTCTGAGCCACCTTTTAAGGTGGCTTTTTTATGGTGAAAATTGCATTTTTATTTAAGGATATAAGTTGAATTTATTTGCTGAAAGCGTAAAGGTAATTAAAACTTTTTATTAATGAGTTAATAAACTTAATTGAAGGCATAAAATGATATCTAGCGCATCAAAAGGGACGTTATATGGCATTGTTGCTATTTTTCTTTGGAGCACTATTGTTGGTTTAATTCGCAATATCAGTGAGTATTTTGGCCCTGTTGGTGGTGCAGCATTGATTTATACCACAGGAACAGTGTTTCTTATCTTGATCTTAGGTGTACCTAAACTATCACTTTTTCCTAAACGCTACCTTTTTTGGGGAGCGCTATTATTTGTTACTTATGAAGTGTGTTTATCCTTGGCATTAGGATTTGCAACAGATAGAACACAAGCCATAGAGCTAGGAATGGTGAATTATTTATGGCCTAGTTTTACCTTAGCACTTGCTGTCATAGTCAATAAACAACGATTCTCTATTTTACTGATCGTAGGGTTATTATGTTCATTTAGTGGATTAGTCTGGGTTGTGAGTGGAGATAATCCTCTAACTATTGAAGGCTTATGGCAAAATATTCAAAACAATCCATTAAGCTATATATTGGCGTTTTCAGGTGCCATTCTATGGGCGTTTTATAGCAATTTAACTCGTCTTATTTCTGGTGGGAATAATGGAATTGTACCTTTTTTCTTATTAACGTCACTTGCATTATGGGGGCAATACCTATTTTCAACACCAGTTGAATGGATTATTGATACAAAAAGCATCACGCTTTTGTTAATCACGGGTGCAGCAATTGGGCTTGCTAATGCAGCATGGACAATTGGTATGATCAGAGGCAATGTGACTTTATTAGCCACACTTTCCTACTTTACTCCTGTTATTTCTACTGCATTTTCCTCAATATTATTGTCTACCGCACTTTCTTTTTCATTTTGGCAGGGTGTAATGATGGTGACAGGTGGCTCTTTAATTTGCTGGTTAGCGACTCGTCAAAAAAAGATAAAAGTACTCAAAACGATAAAATAGAGAGAAAAACAAGATCCTTAACTCAAATATAACAGTGAAAAGCGGCGTTTTGCATTATTGGCGGTATGGTACTTTGGTCGCATTAATCTAAGTTGAAATTTATTCACTATACGACATAGACGATATGCGTTTATTTATATGACTTATATACTGATAATGCTTACTTTGATTTAAGTTATTTAAAATATAAGTAATACGATAAGAACAAATGCAACAAAAAGGGATTGCAATGAAACTTGAAACACTTTCTGTTCACGCCGGTTATTCACCTGATCCAACCACAAAAGCGGTAGCTGTACCTATTTACCAAACCACATCTTATGCATTTGATGATACACAGCATGGCGCTGATCTCTTCGACTTAAAAGTGCCTGGTAATATTTATACCCGCATAATGAATCCAACCAATGATGTATTAGAAAAACGTGTTGCCGCCTTAGAGGGCGGGATTGCGGCTGTGGCTGTGGCATCGGGTATGGCTGCTATTACTTACGCTATTCAAACTATTGCCCAAGTGGGTGACAATATTGTTTCTGTCGCTAAACTTTATGGTGGTACTTATAATTTAATGGCGCATACATTTCCTCGTATTGGTATTGAAGCACGCTTTGCCCCCCATGATGATATTGTTGCATTAGAAGCATTAATTGACGATAAAACAAAAGCAGTATTTTGTGAAACCATCACAAATCCAAGCGGAAATATTGTCGATATTCAAGCATTGGCTGATGTTGCTCACCGCCATGGTGTACCTTTAATTGTTGATAATACGGTTGCAACACCTTATTTGTGCCGTCCTTTTGAACATGGCGCAGATATTATTATTCACTCGTTAACTAAATATATTGGCGGTCACGGTAATTCAATTGGTGGTATTGTTGTTGATTCAGGTAAATTCCCTTGGGCAGAACACAAAACACGTTTTGAAATATTAAATACGCCCGATGTTTCTTATCACGGGGTCAATTATGTTGAGCATTTTGGTGCGGCTGCCTATATAGCCCGTTGTCGTGTTGCACCTTTGCGCGGAACAGGTGCGGCATTATCCCCCTTTAATGCATTCTTGATCCTACAAGGCTTAGAAACACTGGCACTACGTATGGAAAGACACACTGAAAATGCACAGAAAGTGGCAGAATACCTGCAAAATCACCCTCAAGTTGCATGGGTGAAATATGCAGGTTTAAGCAATCATCCTGAGCATGATTTAGCGGTACGTTATATGTCAGGTAAACCCGCAGGTATTCTCTCTTTTGGTATCAAAGGGGGTGCAGAAGCAGGTGCTAGATTTATTGATGCATTACAACTCATTGTTCGCCTTGTGAATATTGGTGATGCAAAATCATTAGCATGTCATCCAGCATCAACCACACATCGCCAATTAAATGATGAAGAATTAGAACGCGCTGGTGTTTCACGAGATTTGATCCGTTTATCTATTGGTATTGAACATATCGACGATATTCTTGCAGATTTAGAACAAGCATTAAAAGCCAGTATTTAATTAAAGTTATCACGCTAAGAATTAAAAACCTTCTTTATTTAAAGGAGGTTTTTTTATATTTAAAATTCTTGGTTTTATTAGTATTTTTAGGTTATTTGAATTGATTGATATTAATATAAGGATATATTATGAATGTTGCCTCTATATTTAGAGATACGGCGAATCAACTGACAACGGGAGTAGGGAAAGTAATAAATAACATTGTTGATTTTTTCTCTAATCTTAGTTCTGGTATAACGGGTTTATTTAATAGCAATACGCCTTTTAGACAGGTTTCAACAAGTTCGAAATCCGATGAGTTTGAGCTTGTTAATTTCTGTAATAATATCAAGCACTTAGGAGGTGGCTCGCTCTCTTCTGTAAAAATGTTTTTAAATAGCCAATGTGAAATGGATGATTCAGATGAAAGTGAATGTAATTCAATATATGGTTCAGTTGATAGTGAATATAATTCAATATATGGTTCAGTTGAAAGTGGATATAATTCAATATATGATTCAAGTGAAAGTGGATATGAATCAACAGATAATCCAGAAAAACATATATATGAAGAAATAAAAAATCCAGAAGAAAATATATATGAAGAAATAGGTAATCCAAAAGAACATAAATATGAAGGAATAAATATTCCAGAAGAAAATATATATGAATCAATAGAAGAAAATAACTTAGTCACAGTTGATAATACATATAGTGAGGTTTTTGATTCTATTGATTTTTATGAGGAGGATATTTATACTTCACCTTCTGGTGATACGTTATCTGAGGAAAATAGTTATGATACCATTCCAACAGATGATGAACTTCTTAGGTTGTTTCTTAGTAAAATTAAAAATGGCACTAAATTTAATACTCTTTAAATAATGCTAATTCTATTTTTATAAAAAATAAATTTAATTTTAAATAAAGAGATTAATTTAATATTGATTTCTTTATTTTATTTATCATTATTAATGAAACAGTTAATCAATACAGTGATTTTTGATAAAAATCAAATTCACCTTATCTGAAATTTATTACTTTATCATCAAGATCAAATCTGTAAAATAATTTTATTTTTTTAAATTAAGTTTGATTGAAAAATAAAGGAATGTGAAGTCAACTACATTATTTACATATAATAAGTACGAGTCTAAAAGGGATTGATTTTGATCAATAAGGAACATACCGACTGGTCGGTATTATCCTATGCATGAATACAACTGCACATCACCGAAAAAAAGACCCTATCCGAGTTCAAGAGCAATTATTGGAAGCGGCAAGCATTATTGTGGCTAATGAAGGAATAGCCTCTCTTTCTTTAAATGCCGTAGCAAAAGAAGCGGGTGTTAGTAAAGGTGGTCTACTTCATCATTTCCCCGGAAAATTAGAATTAGTGCAGGCAGTATTTAAACGGCTATTGGGGATTATGGATAGCCGAATTGCAGTTATTATGGAAAATGATCCTATTGAAGCAGGGCGTTTTTCTCGCGCATATTTAACTTATATTTCTGATTTAAAACAGTCAGACGAAAGTCGCCAATTAGCCATACTGTCTTTAGCAATGCCAAACGAGCCTATTATGCGTAAATGCTGGCGAGATTGGATGTTAGATCATTTAGCCAAAGGCGATAAATTAGATAATAGTTATTTAGGTACTTTAATTCGTTATGCCGCAGATGGTCTTTGGTTATCTGAATTAACAGAAGGCCCTACTATCTCACAAGAGGAGCGTAGCGCATTAGTTGAAAGATTATCTGAAATGACATTTGACTACATGGCAAACACAGCAAATCAGTAATTTTAATCAGGATGAATGAGGGCACAATGAAATACAAAATAAATGCCTTAATTTATTACGACGCAACGGATGGCGCGATATCATTAGAAAAAGAGAGTGTTGATACACATCTTTCTATTACCGCAAATGCGTTACTTTTTTATTTTATTCAGCATCCTGGAGTGGTCAACCGTGATGAAGTATTAAAACGTGTTTGGGATGATAATGGGCTGGTTTCATCAAACAGTAATTTAAACCAATATTTGAGTTTATTACGAAAAACATTTCGCCATTATGGTATTGAAAATATCATTGTCACTATTGCGAAAGGGCGATTAGAGTTTAATCCGGATATTTCAGTTGAACTCATTGATGACTCAACGCTATTACCTTCAACTCAAACGAATGAAGAAGCACCTATTTTAGTTAAAGATGAAAATCAAATAGCTGTTGAAACAGCGACACCTTTATCTTTAACGCAAACACCTTTAGAGCCTACACAAGAAGAAACACCGCAACAAAAACAAAAACCAGAAATTTGTTGGTATTTAGCCAGCATTGGTTTTCTATTAGGTGCCGTATTTCTTGCGGTGATCATCTTTTTTAATCAACATCAATCAAAGCCAATTTCATTGACACCATTAACACACAATGATTGTGAGTTACTTTCTAATGAAGCTATGATTAATTCTGCAGTAAGTGATAATTATGTTCGCAATTTTGACGCAGTAAGAAAGAAGCTTAATTTACAGTGTGTGAAAGGTGAGCGATTCGTTTTCTTTTATGGTGATAAATTACAAACAAATGGATTGGGGCGAGTGTTTTTAGCGCACTGTGCAAAGAACGAAGATAATCCATTTAGTTATTGCGACAATTACTTTTACTATTCTTGGAAATACTAATGAAAATTTCAGGGAAACTTTTATGTTTTTTATCGGCCCTGATTTTTATCTTGGTCGCTACTTATGCTGCAACAAGATTATTAACGATTAAAAATGAAGGTGTCATGGTTTGCTCAACCAAAGGCATTATGCGTTTTGAAAATATGGAAGATGAAAATGTAAATGGCAATATTCATTTTTCATTTGGTGCCAATGGTAAAGGATCAATTGTTGTTGAAGGCTATACTACTTCAAAAGCCGGATGGTTGTATTTACAACGTTATGTGAAATTTGATTATACGACCAAGCGTGTTTCACCGACAGAGCGTCACTATTTTGTTAGTCAATGGGATTCTAGTGCATCATCAATTGATGAATCTCCTGATGTGATTTTTGATTATTTTATGCGCGAAATGTCAGATAGTCATGATGGGTTATTTATTAATGCACAAAAGCTTAATGAGAAAACTTTACTATTAAGTTCGCTCAATTCCCCCCTCTATATTTGTACCTTAAAACCAGGTAGTAAATTTGATTAACTGATCCTATCTAATCTTGTTTTTATAAGGTGGGTACATCTGTTTCCACCTTTTCAGTGTTTTAAGATCTAATTTATTACGCTTCATTCTTTTACTTATATTCACTGTTATTGTGTGATGACTCTCTCTCTTTTACCTTCTCTTGTTGTACAAACTGAAAGCTTTCCTTAAATAAGCATAAATGCTCAGTCGTAGGTTTGTGCCTTTCCAGTAAACGATACCTCCCCCCACTTTATTATTCGTGTAAGCCTTGTATATAGATATTAGATAAAGCGTGCTCCTTTCCACTTTTCTATACCTGTTGTAAGGAGCTAGATGAAATAAATACGTTATCAACACAAAATAGCACGATTTGTATATAGACTCGATTTAGCCTTTTTCAATTATTGATCTCACATTGAAATATCAGTGATATCTCGCACATCTTTTCTTCCAATATGTACTGCCTTTTTTCACCTTTTCAACATCCTCCTAACAAAGTTAACTCGTCTATTTTTCCATCTATTTTTTGTGGAAATTAATAAACTTATAACGATGAAAAAAATAAATAAACAGCATGATTAAATAAATTTAGAGATAAATAACACTAAATTATAGAGTTAAATTCTATATGTGTTCATATTATGGATTTATGTTTTGTTTTCTTTTTTGCGCGTTATAGTGATTTTGAAACCAACGTCTGCGTTTAAAAAATCACCACGCAGACACAATGGGCAAACGTAAACCGTTAAACGGCTTCTCGGAGGAAATGAAAATGGGTGATGCATTAGGTCTGATCGAAACCAAAGGTCTGGTGGCATGTATTGAAGCCGCTGACGCTATGTGTAAAGCCGCGAACGTTGAACTTATTGGCTATGAAAATGTGGGTTCAGGTCTCGTGACTGCGATGGTGAAAGGCGACGTAGGCGCAGTGAAAGCTGCTGTGGATTCAGGTGTGGAGTCAGCACAACGTGTGGGTGAAGTTGTTACATCGCTCGTGATTGCTCGTCCTCACAATGACATCAACAAAATTGTTATCAAACACAAGGCATAGTTTTTGCCTTAGGAGAACGTATGGGTGATGCATTAGGACTTATTGAAACTCAAGGGCTGGTGGCATGTATTGAAGCCGCTGACGCGATGTGTAAAGCGGCAAATGTTGAGTTAATCGGCTACGAAAATGTGGGTTCAGGTTTAGTGACTGCAATGGTGAAAGGTGATGTAGGTGCCGTTAAAGCCGCTGTGGAATCTGGCTTAGAAGCTGCTCAACGTGTTGGTACTGTTGTGACTTCATTAGTCATCGCTCGTCCACATAACGATATTCAAAAAATCGTTGCCCAGTACAAAGTGACTGAATAACGAAGGAAATAAATATGAAAGAAGCACTAGGTCTAGTTGAAACCAAAGGTCTTGTCGCTTGCATTGAAGCTGCTGATGCAATGTGCAAAGCAGCCAATGTTGAACTGATTGGTTATGAAAACGTCGGTTCAGGTTTAGTGACAGCAATGGTGAAAGGCGATGTCGGTGCAGTAAATGCAGCGGTTGAGTCAGGTGTTGAAGCGGCAAAACGTATCGGCACCGTGGTGACTTCTCGTGTTATTGCAAGACCGCATAACGATATCGAGAAAATCGCACAACAGCACAAAGCCTGATTTTTCAGGCGTGCTGTAAAACAAAGAAATAAGTTATTCAGCTAAATTTTTTAACTCCTGTATGGAGGAAGACATGGTTGCATTAGATAAAGATTTGCAATCCAGACAACTGGCTCGTGAGCTAGTTCGTAACGCGAAAAATGCACAACTTGTTTATGCTAAATTTTCGCAGGAAAAAATCGACAGTATTGTAAAACACATTGCATTTGAAGCCGCTCGTCATGCAGAAGAGTTGGCAAAAATGGCGAACGAAGAAACAGGCTTTGGTAAGTGGGAAGACAAAGTGCTGAAGAATACCTTCGCGTCATTGCGTGTGTATGAACATATGAAAGACATGAAGACCGTTGGCATTATCAATGACGATAAAGTGAAAAAAGTCATGGATGTTGGCGTGCCTTTAGGTGTTATCACGGCGTTAGTTCCTTCAACTAACCCAACATCAACCATTATCTATAAAACCCTAATTGCACTGAAAGCGGGTAATGCGATTATTTTCTCTCCGCATCCAAATGCAAAACAGTGCAGTTTCCGTGCATTAGAAATTGTTAAAAAAGCAGCTTTAGAGGCTGGAGCGCCAGCAGGTATTGTTGATGGTGTGACATTACTGACACTGGAAGCGACAAAAGAATTAATGCACAGCAAAGATGTGTCATTAATTTTAGCGACTGGTGGCGAAGGTATGGTACGTGCTGCTTATGCATCAGGTACGCCAACCATCAGTGGTGGTCCAGGTAATGGCCCAGCCTTTATCGAACGCAGTGCAGATATCAAAAAAGCAGTGAGCGATATCATCACCAGTAAAACATTCGACAATGGGGTTATCTGTGCATCAGAGCAATCCATTATCGTTGAACGTTGCATTTATAACGAAGTTCACCGTGAGCTATTAGCGCAAGGTGCTTACTTTATGAATGATGAAGAAGCAACCAAAGTGGCTTCAATGTTACTGCGTGCTAACGGCACAATTAACCCTGCTGTAGTGGGTAAAGATGCGATTTATTTAAGTCAGCGTGCAGGTTTTAGTGTGCCAGCAAATACGCGTGTATTAATCGCATTACAAGATACTGTTTCACCAAAAAATCCGTATTCACGCGAAAAATTATGCCCAATCTTAGGAATGTATATTGAAGAAGATTGGAAATCAGCGTGCGATCGCGTGGTGCAATTGCTGACTAATGAAGGTTTAGGTCATACCTTGGTTATTCATACCAAAAATGAAGATGTTATTCGTCAGTTCTCTCTAGAAAAACCGGTTAACCGTATTCTGATTAATACCCCGGCGGCATTAGGTGGCATCGGTGCAACCACTAATATTACTCCAGCGTTAACTTTAGGCTGTGGGGCTGTAGGTGGTGGTTCTAGCTCTGACAATGTCGGTCCAATGAACTTACTGAATATTCGCAAAGTAGGTTATGGCGTGCGTACCGTTAAAGAGCTGAAACAACCTTGTCCTTTAGCACAAGAAGCTGCTCAACCTGCTGTTTCTGCTTGCTCTGTTTCTAGCGCAAATCACCAGACCAGCATTCTTGATGATGACCGTTTTCGTACACCTTCTTTAACCCCTGTTCATGCGGAATGCGCAACTGCACAACGTCAAACTCAAGGTGATGATCGCTTTGGTGCATCTCCTTATGCAACGACGGTCAGTGCTTGTGCGCAACAAGTGGTTGAACAAGGTGATATTACCGAAGAAAACGTGGAACGCATTATCAAGGAAGTTCTCGGACGTCTGAGTAAATAACTCATTGATATAAGGCGATATAAACCATGATCCTCGCAAAGGTAATCGGACACGTAGTAGCGACACAGAAAAGCCCAGAACTTAAAGGTAGCAATTTATTAATGATAGCCACCTTAGATGATGAGCTTAAGCCACTGAAAAATAAAACGTATGTTGCAGTGGATAGTGTGGGTGCAGGTATCAACGATGTTGTGTTGGCTGAAGAATATTTTGCACTGAACAAAGAACGTTACAAAGCGATGTCAGTGGTTGCCATTGTTGAGAAGGTTTATCGGGACAGTAAGGAGTAATAACGACATGAGTGAGTTTCTGATAAAACCCCAAATTCAGTTTGGCACCAATGCACTGAATTTTCTCTCTGGGTTAACTGCCCGCCGCGCATTTGTGGTGACAGATAAAGCAATGGTGAAGTTTGGCTTTGCAAATAAAGTCACTGACAAGTTAATGCAACGGGGTATCGAGTTCCAAGTTTACGATGATGTTGCTTCAGATCCGGATATTTCAGCCATCGTAAGTGGTATGAAGATGATGGATGCGCATTATCCAGATTTGGTTATCGCACTCGGTGGTGGATCAGTGATTGATGCCGCGAAAGCCGTTATGTACTCCCTCTGGCATACCCGTAAAGAGAGCAACAGAACAAAACCACAATTTATTGCGATCCCAACCACTAGCGGTACGGGTTCGGAAGTGACTTCTTTTTCAGTGATCAAATCACGCAGTGAAAAACTGGTTTTGGTTGATGAGTTTATGTTGCCTGATGTCGCCATTCTCGATCCTGAGTTGGTGAAGTCTGTACCGCCAGCAATTACTGCTGATACGGGAATGGATGTGCTTTGCCATGCACTAGAAGCCTATGTTTCTAAAGCCGCATCTGACTTTTCTGATGCGATGGCAGAGAAAGCCGTCAAGTTAGTGTTTAGCCATCTTATTGATTGCCATCATCAAGGTGACAACTTACTTGCCCGTGAAAAAATGCATAACGCATCTTGTATTGCGGGGATGGCATTTACTAACGCCTCGTTGGGTATTACTCACAGTCTTGCTCACGCATTAGGTGGTGTCTTCCACGTTCCTCACGGTCGAGCAAATGCGTTATTGATGACACATGTCATTGCTTTTAATGCAAATTTTCATGGTGATTGCAATAGCGAAGCAGCAAAACGTTACGCCTATCTTGCTCAAAGCTTAGGACTTCCGGCTAACACCGTAAGAGAAGGGGTCACCAGTTTAATCGTCGCTATTAATGTATTGAAAGATGAAATGGGTATGCCGAAGAGTATTCGCGATACCGGTGTCAGTGAAGCGGACTTTTATGCCCGTTTAACGGAAATGGTCGGACAGGCTTTACGAGATAGCTGTACGCCGACAAATCCACGTGACGTAAACACACACCAATTAGAAACATTGTATCGTCAGGCATTTGCCGGTGTATCACACAGTTAATGCTCAACCGAATTAATACCGATTAGGTCAAGTAAAGAACATCAGGAGAGCCTCACATGGCCAAATATTCTTTGACGCCACGCGTAAAAATGCTGGCAGAACGTTTAGTTTCACGTAATAGCTCCATCAGCACAGAGCGTGCAACCATTTTTGATTCATTGGACAGCAACATTGCAGGTGTGCCTCAAGCGATTAAACCTGCACAACGTTTTTATGAATTTATTCGTCATTTTCCAAGCTACATTGCACAAGATGAATTGATTATCGGCAGTCAATCATCAACACCACGCGGCGCGATTTTCCATACGGAAGAAGAAGTGCGTAGCGACTCTATCTACCGTTTCTTAAGTATTAACAATAGCGTTGCATCACCTGATTATATGCTAGTGGTAAACCAAGGTTTCTTAGCAATCAAAGCACAGCTTGAAGACAGAATTAGAAGCATTGGCAGTGCCGTAAATCGTAGCAGTATGGACGAAGCCAATTTTTGTAAATCCGCCATTTATGCGTGTGATGCAGCACTTTATTTCGCACAAATTCTGTCTGCAAAAGCAGAGAATTTAGCTGCAATGGAAGGTAATCCATATCGTAAAGCAGAATTATTAGATAGTGCTGCGGTATTACGTAAAGTCCCTGCAAAACCAGCAGAAACCTTTAAAGAAGCGGTTCAAGTTTTCTATTTACTGCAATTAGTCTTACATCTGGAAAATGGTAGCTACGCCATTAATCCAATGGGATTTGATAAAGCGTTATATCCATTCTATCAACGTGATCTCGACCAAGGTCGTTTAACACAAGCACAGGCTTATGAAATTGTTGAAAGTGTTTGGTTGAAATTAGCAGAGCTTTCCGAAGTACGTGCGACCAAAGAAGTTGATGGTTATCCAATGTTTGATGCTATGACACAGGGTGTTGATATTAACGATCCGCGAGTCAGCATCAACGAATTATCAGAAATGCTGCTATCAGCGCGCGCTAATCTGTCAACATTACACAGTTCACTGCAAGTACGTTTATACAATGGCCGTATGAATTCACAGCCACAATATGCTGCACCTTCAGCGAATGTTGTTGCACCAACAGCAGATGCGAGCGAATTCAAAGTAATGGAAGGTTTAACGCCTCGCTTACAACGCTTACGTAACCGTTATTTAGAAGCACGTCCAAGTGTTTCCATCTACAGAGCATTAGCATTTACTGAAATTGTCCGTAATAACCCAGGTTTACCACCCATTTTACTGCGTGCAAAAGCATTCCGTCGTGCATGTGAAACGGCACCTATCTTAATTCAAGATGAAGAGCTGATTGTTGGACATCCTTGTGGAAAACCGCGTGCTGGTGCTTTCTCTCCTGATATTGCATGGCGTTGGGTTCGTGATGAACTTGATACTATGAGCACGCGTCCACAAGATCCATTCCAAATTTCAGAAGAAGATAAAAAAGTTATTCGCGAAGAAATTGTTCCCTTCTGGGAAGGTCGTTCTTTAGATGAAATTTGTGAAGCACAATATCGCGAAGCAGGTGTGTGGGAATTTAGTGGTGAAACCTTTGTCAGTGACCTTTCTTATCACCAAATTAATGGTGGTGGCGATACTTGCCCAGGTTATGACGTATTGCTTTTCACTAAAGGTATGAACGGTATTAAAGCCGATGCGCAAGCAAAACTGGCTGAATTAAGCATGGAAAACCCTGCTGATATCGACCGTATCTATTTCTATAAAGCGTCTATTGAAAGCTGTGAAGGTGTGATTGCTTATGCACATCGTATTGCAGAACATGCGCGTGAATTAGCATCAAAAGAGAGCAATCCTCAACGTCGTGAAGAGTTACTGACGATTGCTCAAGTTAACGAAAATGTACCAGCTAATCCACCAAAAACACTGCAAGAAGCCTTGCAAAGTATTTGGACTGTAGAGTCACTGTTTGAAGTTGAAGAAAACCAAACGGGTCTTTCTTTAGGTCGCTTAGACCAATACTGCTTCCCAATGTATGAAAACGATATCAAATCAGGTCGTTTAACACGTGAACAAGCACTGGAAATGATGCAAGCCTTTATCATCAAATGTGCTGAGTTAATGTGGATGTCGAGTGAGCTAGGAGCGAAGTATTTCGCAGGTTATCAGCCATTTATCAACTTAACTATCGGTGGACAAAAACGCTCTGGTGGCGACGCGTGTAACGACTTAACTTACCTGATTATGGATGCAGTGCGCTTTGTGAAAGTGTATCAACCATCACTAGCATGTCGTATTCATAACCAATCTCCACAGCAATATATGGAAAAAATTGTGGATGTAGTTAAAGCGGGTATGGGCTTCCCTGCATGCCACTTCGATGATTCTCATATCAAGATGATGCTACGTAAAGGCTTCGACTTTGAAGATGCGCGTGACTATTGCTTGATGGGTTGTGTTGAGCCACAAAAATCTGGTCGTATTTATCAGTGGACATCAACAGGTTACACCCAATGGCCTATTGCGATTGAGTTTGTATTAAACCGTGGTCGTATGGTGTTGTTCGATAGCTATCAAGGTTTAGATACCGGTGATTTACGCGACCTGCGTACTTATGAAGATTTTGATCGCGCTGTAAAAGAGCAAGTTGCACATATCGTTCGTTTATCCGCAATTGGTACGGTGATCAGCCAACGTGTTCACCGTGATGTTGCACCAAAACCATTAATGTCTCTGCTGGTTGAAGGCTGTATGGAACAAGGTAAAGACGTCACTGCGGGTGGTGCAATGGTTAATCATGGTCCCGGTCTTATCTTCTCAGGTTTAGCGACTTATGTGGACTCAATGGCGGCTATTCGCAAACTTGTTTATGAAGATAAAAAATACACCTTAGAGCAAATCCGTGATGCGCTACTAGCTAACTTTGAAGGTCATGATGAGTTATTACGTGACTGCTTAAATGCACCGAAGTTTGGTAACGATGATGATGTTGTTGACCAATATGCGCTGGATATTACGGAATGGACTGAGCGTGAATGTCGTAAATACAAAATGCTCTACTCCACTCTGAGCCACGGTACGCTGTCTATCTCTAACAATACGCCAATTGGTGAGTTAACCGCAGCGACTCCAAATGGTCGTTTCGCATGGAAACCATTGTCAGATGGTATCAGCCCAACACAAGGTGCGGATAAACATGGTCCAACAGCGATTATTAAATCAATCAGTAAAATGAATGTTGAAACCATGAATATCGGTATGGTTCATAACTTCAAATTCCTGAAAGGTTTGTTAGATACCAATGAAGGTCGTCAAGGTTTAATTACCTTATTAAGAACAGCTTCCATTTTGGGTAACGGCCAGATGCAATTTAGCTATGTCGATAATGAAGTACTGAAAAAAGCGCAATTAGAGCCTGAAAAATACCGTGATTTAATTGTCCGTGTTGCTGGCTACAGTGCTTACTTCGTTGAATTATGTAAAGAAGTTCAGGATGAAATTATCAGTCGTACTGTAATTGAGAAATTCTAATTACAGCCATAGGGATGGTGCAGGCTATCCCTTTTAATCGACAAGACAAGATTTAAATTTATCGAACAGGGATGTTTGATGCAGATTTGGAGGCGTAAAGATGGAAATGGCAGCAGAAATAAGAGGGCGGATATTTAATATCCAGAAATACTCTATTTATGATGGTGATGGTATTCGTACTCTCGTTTTCTTAAAAGGCTGTAATATCCGCTGCCCTTGGTGTTCCAATCCAGAAGGTCTCAGCAGTGAGTTTCAGGTGATGTACTCTCACGACAAATGCGTAGATTGCGGTAAATGCGTTGATGTTTGTCCGGCGGGGGTGCACTACATGACAACCAATGAAAGTGGTAAACAAGTTCATCGTGTTGATCGCGCTGTTGATTGTATTGGTTGTCGTAAATGTGAAGAAGTCTGTATCTCAGATGCCCTTGATATTATGGGAAAAGATGTTTCTGTTTCTGAACTAATGAAAATCATCATGCAAGATTATGACTTTTACATCTCTTCAGGGGGGGGCGTCACAATCGGTGGCGGTGAAATGAGTTTACAAACTGATTTTGCGGTTGCGCTTCTACGAGAATGTAAAAAGATGATGATCAATACCGCTGTGGAGACGCAAGCGACCACTAATGTGGCGAATTATGAAAAATTAGCGGAAGTTGTTGATCAATTTCTGATTGATATCAAACACATTGATACAGCTCAGCATAAAGCGTTGTTTGGTGTCGGTAATGAAAATGTCCGTCGTAATTTAGAACGTTTAATGGATCTCGGTGCCAATGTGGTTATTCGCATGCCATTAGTCCGTGGTTATAACGACTCTTATGATGCAATTACAGGAGCAATTAATTACGCCATGGAGCTATCAAAACGCGGCAATATTCAGCGTATTGATATTCTTCCTTATCATCAGTTTGGGCGTAATAAATACGAAAAATTGGAAATGATCTACCCAATAAAAAACGATCCTAGTTATACACCAGAAGAGCTAGACAGTTTAGAAGCCTTCTTTAAGAAATTTGATTTCGATATCCGTCTTGTCCGTCACTAAGTAGGAGAGAAAGATGAACAGTTTAGGTGTGATTGAAACACGAGGATTAACCGCCGCCATTCAAGCGGCAGATGCGGCTTGTAAAGCGGCAAATGTGGAAATTATTGGATACCGAAAAGTAGGATCTGGCTTGGTATCTGTCTGCTTTCAAGGTGAGATCAGTGCAGTAAGGACTGCGGTTGATCATGGTGTTGATGTGGTTAGCCAAAAAGAGCTGGTTATTGGTTCATTAGTTATTGCAAGACCAGAACCAAGTGTTATCACCAAATTACTGACCATAAAAAGTAAGAAAAAAGCCCCAATTGTTACTGAAAAAACGCCAGAAATTGCTCTTGAAACAGTTGTTGAAACAATCGTTGAAGTTCCTGTTAAAAACGAAGTTGAGAAGCTAGAGACGACAAAAGCAGTTGCAGATTTACAGGCTCAAAATATTGTCGCTGAAACTAAAGTTGCGACAGACAAAGTACAAAGTAGTAAGAAAGAGATCAAACCAGAAGGCCGTAAAGGTAAAAAATAATGATTAATCAACAAATCATGGGAAAAATCCTCTCTCGTTTGCCTGCACATGGCGTGATGTCGGGGGAGACGCAAGGAATGGCAATCCCTGTTGGTATTTCTAATCGGCATGTGCATCTTTCACAACAAGATGTTGAAGCATTATTTGGCAAAGGTTATCAACTCACTCCGTTTAAAGATCTTAAACAACCGGGTCAGTTTGCAGCAAAAGAGTGTGTGATGGTTGTGGGGCCAAAAGGCTCGATCAGTAAAGTTCGTGTTTTAGGGCCTGTTCGTCCACAAAGCCAATTAGAAATTTCAAAAGCTGACTGTTTTGCATTAGGTGTAAAGGCACCAGTACGTGAATCGGGTGATTTAGTTGGTTCTGGCAATGCTGTTCTAATGGGGCCTGTGGGTCATGTTGAGTTAAAAGAACAAGTCATTTGCGCACAACGTCATATTCATATGAGTGAAATTGACGCCAGAATGCTAAATGTCACCAATGGGCAAAAAGTACACGTTAAAACAGAAGGTGAGCGTAGTCTGATTTTTGATGAAGTCATTGTTCGTGTTAATGAGAAGTTTGCTTTGGAATTTCATATAGATACTGATGAGGCTAATGCTGCCGGGCTTCGCAATAACGATAGTGTATTTATTGTCAGCTAAGACAATGAGGTGACGTAATGGATGCTCAGTTAATAGAAAGGATTGTTGCTGAAATAGAAAAAAGAATGAAAAAATCGGTGTTGTTAGCACTTACTCCTGCACCGGGATACCAAGATGAAATTTGTCAACGTATCAATACTTTTTCTCATATTCGATTTTCTCTATTTGTCACAACACCGGCACAAGAGAGCCATGATTTGTCGAAATGGCGTCATCTAGGTGATATACATAAAGCGGACGAGTTTGATGTTAATAATTTATCTTCTTATCACGCTTTATTCGTTCCCTATTTCGATAAAAAGCTGGTGGGTGAAATTATTAACGGGTTATCAATGAGTGAAGAAGGAGAATTAATTCATTCAGCATTAACTCAAAATATTCCCGTTATGGCTCTCCCATATTTTTGCCAACCAGAAAGTGAATTAAATGAGATTTTAGGTTTAAATAAAAATAAAGAGTACAACCTGCTTATTCAGGAAAATATTAATCGATTAAAATTATTAGGCGTTTCTTTTTATTCCATCAATGAAATAGAGAGTCACTTAATTGATAATAATCATAATAAAAAAACTGAATGTTATCCTGAAATAAAGAAAGAAAATAACAATCGCTATATTACTTTAAATGAAGTAATGAATAAGCCTGGAGAATACTGTTTATCACAAGATAAATTGACAGATTCTGCTATTGAATATTTAAAAAGTTTAAAAAATTAATATTAAATTATATCTGATAACTCAGGAGTCTTATTATGTCACCAAAAGCTAAATCATGGCTTTGGATGCTGGCGGTTATTATTTCAGAAACCTCAGCAACCTCTACCTTAAAAATGTTTGATAATAGTGAAGGTACAACTAAAACATTATTATTAGGCTTAATTGTTGTTCTTTATGTTATTTGTTATTACTCATTATCACGTGCAGTGAAAAACATTCCAGTTGGTTTAGCTTATGCAACATGGTCTGGTACAGGTATATTAGTAGTTTCTTCTTTAGGTATGTTGTTTTATGGTCAACATCCTGATACTGCGGCAATGATAGGTATGGCCGTTATTGCCAGTGGTATTGTAATTATGAATCTCTTCTCGAAAATGGGATCAGAAGAAGAGGAAGAAGAAGCAAGCGAAACGCCTAATATTAAACAGGCTGCATCGTCAGTGAATAAATAAATCTATTTTCAATAAATCTATTTTTTAATAAAACTATTTTTTGATAAATAAGTATTTATTAAAATAAATAAGGATAACAATTATGTTTACCGGATTCTTATGGCTGGCGCTGTCTATCGGTTCTGAAATCACTGGTACGTCAATGATTAAAAAGACCAATGGTTTTAGTAAATTAGCCCCTTCTGTTTTAGTGATTGCTGCTTACTGTATTTGTTATTTCGCTTTAACCCGCGCTATGGGATATATTCCTGTGGGTGTAGCGTATTCACTTTGGTGTGGATTTGGTATTGTGGGCGTGACATTAGTTGCGATGATTTTATATAAACAAAAACCCGATTTACCGGCTATATTCTCTATGGCATTGATTATCTCTGGTGGGATAATTATGAATACATTCTCAACGATGTAAGCTAACATTATAAATTAGATATTTATTTCACCTTTTTAACTAAAATGCCGATGTGTTATTAAACAGTATCGGCATTTTTATAATTTCTTTGTGTTTTTTTAAAATGAACATTAACTATAAAAAGATGTTTTTTTTATATTTTAAATTTTGAGTGAATATAATATTTGGAGGTTTTTATTTAAATGTAAATTATAAAAGGAATAAATATGTTTTCAATATTAAAAAATTTGGGTGGTCCAAATGTTAGGGAAGTAGATAGACGTGCTGAAACGAGTTATGTTAAACAAAATAATACTCCTCATACTAGTATTAGTCATATTAATAATACGGATCAAAAATCGAAAACACCTAATTTAGCACAAAGAACGATAGCTGCTAATTCTTCTGAATTATCGACATTCTCAGGGGATATATTAATATCTAATCAATCAAATAATAATAATAGCCTTTCCCCTCCATTACCACCCAAACCACCAATAAATTCACCAATATATCAAACGTCTAGTCATACTTCAGATAGATCTGGATTACTAGCAAGAAGAACAAATGCTGGAGTTAACCTACTGAGTTTTAACCTACAAGAATCTAATGAAAAGGTTAGATTAGATAGCAAGAAAAGTGCTTTTTTAGACGTCGTTAAAAATTGTTTCAATACAGATGAACATAATGAAAAAGCGATAAGGTTATTTGATAATTTAAAACATTATAAGTATAAGAATGATAATTATCAAACTGTTAACTATGCTATATATAATAACATAGCGTATTGTAAAGATACTTTAATTAAAGTAGGTGATGTTGTATTACCTGCAAATAAGGTTAGTGTTTCTAACTCTCCTCATATGACTATTGCATCCCAATACCCATTAAATCACAAAGAGAGTTTAAATAACTATTATCATATGTTATTTGATAAAGGTATAAAAACAGTTTATATCTTAGCATCAAATTATGATATTAAAAATAAACTCTCATCATTTTATGATGGATGTAATAAGAGTGATTTTAAATATTTTAGAGAGAATTTAGATTTAGGTGATATACAATCTAGTGGTACTAGATGTTTGGAATTAAATAAAGATAGAGCAAAGTTAGAGTGCTTAGATTGCAAAGCATACATTAAATCATTGAATAAAAAAAATAGTGATGAAAAGAAAGAAATAAAATTTGTGCATATTTATGATTGGAAAGATCATACAGGAATAGATGCGGAAAAATTAAAAAATACAATTGATACTGTTGGTGGTCATTTAAAAATAAAACCGACAGAAGAAAATATCGCTGTCCATTGCCTTGCTGGATTAGGAAGAACAGGGGAATTTATTGCTTTAATGGAAATGATGAAAATGATAGAGGCAGGAAATAAAAAAGAAAAAAGCTTAGAAAGTATTATCACTGATCTAAGGGAAAAGCGCAGTGTCCATACGCTTTATCAGCCTGAACAAATTGCTGAGCTAATTAAGTTTGCAATAGCAAATAATATCCCGTTGCTCAATGATGATATTAAAATGAAATAATATTTTTTCAAAAAATCAGTATAACAATCCCCATTGTATTCACAATGGGGATTAGTTTTACGACATTACTGTTTTTTATTTTTTTAGTTTTGCTGCTCTCGGATTTGCTGTAACTGTTTTTGACGCTCAGTTTGAGCGCTGACTTGATGGTTTCGCGCTAAAAAACTATACATCGTTGGTAATACAAACAGAGTAAACAGTGTGCCGACTAACATACCTGACACAATAATTAGCCCTAATCCATAGCGGCTATTCGCGCCTGCACCACTGGCAAATAACAGTGGGATAAGCCCAATAACCATTGCCGCCGTGGTCATTAATACAGGACGTAAGCGGATTTTTGCTGCTTCAATAATTGCATCACGACGGTTTAGGTTTTTATGAACTTGCAATTCATTAGCAAATTCCACCATTAAAATGCCGTGCTTACTGATAAGTCCTATTAGTGTGACTAAACCAATTTGAGTGTAGATATTTAATGTCACCATACCTAAAGCTAATGGCACTAATGCACCACAAATAGATAATGGTACGGTAATTAAGATAATCAACGGATCGACTAAGCTTTCATATTGCGCAGCTAACACTAAGTAAATAATAATAAGCGCGGCAATAAAGGCAAAGACTAAGGTATTTCCTTCTTGGGTAAATTGGCGAGAATCAGATTGCCAATCATGACTAAAGCCCGCAGGTAATGAATTTGCCACATTATCTAAAAAAGCGACCGCTTGCCCCATGGTAACGCCGGGGGCGGGGATTGCTTGGAAAATCGCTGCATTTTGTTGATTAAATTGCGTGAGCTTATTAGGCTCAACTTGTGTCGTAATATTTACAACGGTTGATAATGGAATTAACACATTATCTTGAGTACGAATATAGTGCTCAGCAAGAGCCGCAGGCGTTAAACGTTGATGGCGTACACTTTGTGGAATAACGTCATAAGAGCGACCATCCATGCCAAAACGATTAATATAGTGTTCACCTACTAATAGTGAGAGTGATTCACCAATATCCTGCATACGAATGCCTAAACTATTGGCTTTCGCTCTATCTATCGTCACTTGAACAACGGGGTTGTTGTAATCTAAATCGCTGTCTACTACGACAAATAGGCCACTTTCTCTGGCTTGTTGCTTGATTTGTTCCATTGTTTCAAACAAAACGGGATAACCTAATGGGCTGCGTAGCACCATTTGTACAGGCAATCCCCCCACTGAGCCCGGTAGAGAAGCTAATTGGAAAGCAAAAATACTGGTACCTTCCACATTATTGACGCGATTTTGCAAATCAGCTTGTATTTGATCTGCGTTGCGATCACGTAAATCCCAGCCATCAAAGTTAATACCACCAAAGCTCGCTGACGGGCCATCAGTACCATTAATTATCCATGTGCTGTCTGTTTCAGGCAGACTCATATAAATTTCATCAAGTTTCTGGTTAAAGCGCTCAGCATAGGCAAGATTTGCGTGTTGTGGCGCTTTCACAGCAGTTAATACACTCGCCTGATCTTCTGAAGGTGCCAGCTCTTGTTTTGTCTGACTATATAAAAACGGTAAGCTGACAAACACAGCTAAGGCGAAAACAACGGTTAACCAGCGATTAGCTAAAGAAAAATTAAGGACATAACCATAGTAGTGAGCCATCTTATCGAAAACAAGCTCAGCCATTTTAGCCATTTTGCCTTCATTTTCTTTTGGTTTTAGCATTAATGAGCTCATCACGGGGGATAAAGTTAATGCCACAATGCCAGAAACAATCACACTACCTGCCAGCGTTATGGCAAATTCTTTAAATAATGCACCTGTTAATCCAGCCATTAAACCAATTGGCGCATAAACGGCAGCTAATGTAATTGTCATTGCAATAACAGGGCCGGCAACTTCTCTTGCTCCGACTAATGCTGCCTGAACAGGTGATAGCCCTTCTTCAATGTGTCGATGGACGTTTTCAACAACAACAATGGCATCATCTACAACGAGTCCAATGGCTAAAACCATTGCTAGCAAGGTGAGTAAGTTAATACTAAAGCCAAAAGCAAGCATTAATCCGGCAGCACCTAGCATCGATAACGGAATGGCAAGTACAGGAATAAGAACTGAACGAAATGATCCTAAACAGAGATAAATGACCGCGATAACGATTAAAATTGCTTCAATTAACGTTTGTACTACTTGATTAATAGAGGCTTTGATAAAACGTGAAGTTTCAAATGCCAGTTCTACATCGACACTAGGCGGTAAGGTTTTTTCAATATCAATTAGATGATCTCTAATGCCATCAACAATCACAAGTGGATTACCTGTTGGTGTCGGGAATAAACCTAAAAATACGGCTTTTTTACCATTCATAATACCGCTAGTTTCAGTGGCCGCGGCACCTAGCTCGACAGTACCAATATCACGTAAACGGACAAGATTGTTACCATCATTAGAGATAACCATATCTTTAAATTCTTCGACATTAGTGAGATCAGTATTGACATAAACGTTAGCAATAACAAATTCACCTTCGACTTTTCCTGGCGCCGCTTGATAGTTGTTACGGCGAACTGCATTTGCCACATCGCTAGCTGTTAAGTTACGGCCTGCTAATTTATCTGCATCTAACCATAAGCGCATGGCCAATTGTTGACCACCAAATACTTGTACTTTAGCAACGCCATTAATGGATGAGAACATCGGCTCAACAACGCGAGAAAGGTAGTCTGTAAGTTCGGGAATAGAAAGCTGTTCACTTGAGAAACCCACATAAGCTACGGCTGTAGATTCTCCTGATGAAAGCTCAATCACCGGATCATAAGCTTGTTCTGGCAACTTATAACGAACTTGATTAACCTTCGCCATAACTTGCGTTAAGGCTTGAGTCGGATCACGATTTAACTCCATTCGAACAGTGACTAAACTTTTACCTTGTACTGAAGATGAAGAAATATAATCAACACCCTCAACAGAAGAAACCGATTGTGTAATTGGTTGGGTAACAAATCCCTGCATAAGCTCAGACGAAGCGCCAGGATAATCTGTTGCAATCGTAATCGTTGAGTTCTGTAACATTGGGTATTGGCGAACGGGTAGTTTACTGAACGCAAATGCACCCAGTAAAAGGATCAGTGTGCTAACAACTAATGCCAAAACAGGTCGCCGAACAAAAATATCGGTAAACTTCATTATTAACTCCCGTTATGGTTTTGTTGTCGCAGATTGAGCGAGCGCTAAGGTGTCTTGCTCAATAGGCTCAATTGAAATGCCATCACTTAATTTAATTTGGCCAGATGAGACAATTTGATCACCAAGCGCTAAGCCTTCTTTTATCTCGATCATGCCGTTGTAGCGCAATCCAACTTTCACAGAGACACGCTTAGCGATAAGGTTTTTTTGATTGTCAGATTGCGCTACAAACACGGTATCTCCATAGGCAGTATAAGTAACTGCCGTTTCTGGTACGGTTAATACCATAGGACTATCTGGAGAAGTAACTTGTACTCGAGCAAACATGCCCGCTTTTAATTTGTTATCAGTATTAGGTAAAACTGCTTGTACTTGTACAGTACGAGAAGGGCCAATAAGAGGATCGACGGCATTAATAGAGCCTGTAAATACCATCTCTGGGTAAGCATCCACCTCGATATTAATGGGCTGTTTTGCGAAAACTTTGGGAGCAGCTTGCTCATCAAGTGAGAAATTGAGTTTTAAATGACTCGCATCGACTAAAGATGCAACACGTTCACCTGCATTGAGGTACTGTCCTTCATGAACAAGTTTGATCCCGACAATGCCATCAAAAGGTGCTTTTATTGCTTTTTGTGCAATTCGTGCTTTTACCTCACGAATGGATGCGGCAATCATATCGCGCTCAGATAATGTACTGTCTAATTGCGCGGCGGCTGCGACATTTTTACTATAAAGCTGTCTTGTACGGGAATAGAGTTTATCTGCGTTAGTTAATTGTGCTTGTAAACGCAATAATTCCGCTTGTTCAGGTTCATCATTTAATTTAGCTAAAACTTGGCCGGCTTTAACAGTTTGCCCTGACTCAAAATTAATCACGGCAATACGGCCATTGGTTTCAGCCGCTAAATAGACTTGGCGTGCGGCTTCTAATTCCCCAACACCTTGCATATTATTTGGTAATTTTGATGATTGTACGGTTGTTAATGCCACTTTAGTGGGTGGGTAAGCAAATTGCTGTGATGCATCTTCATCAGATGATGTTGTTGCATAAACTGCAGCACCTGCACTGAGTAAAAAGAGTGAGGTACATATAGTAAGAGTAAGTTTTTTATTCATATTATTGTTGATCTCATAGTGACTGTTTTTCTATTTTTTATGGTTTTATGCGTTAGTTTCTTTCCATAACGCTCTGAAATGACTTGCCATTGCTGTAGTTATTAATCCGCCAATAACGGCTAGATGTTCTATTGCAAAAAACATCGACAACATGGCTTTCTCTCCTGTCATATCCCAAAAGGTATGAACAATCACAATAGTTAAAAATAAAAAGACAGCTAAAGCGCCAGCACCTAGCCATAGATAGCGATCAAAAAGCACTAAAAGTGAGCCACAAAATAAGACGATCGCAGTGGCAATATTAAAAAACCAATCAGGTTTCAATCCCGCAGCGCGCATTTCCACCAAACTATTCTCGTAATCAAAGACTTTGGCAAAGCCAGAAGAAAGAAATAAAACAAGAATAAGTAATCTAGCGATAAACCATAAAGAATGGCTTTCGAGAATACGTGCAATTGAATTTGGCATTCACCTGACCTCAACAATCTTAAAAAACAAAAACCAGCATCCCTCTGGCTTGACTTAATTTGAGGAGAGGACTATAAAACCTCAAGTTAAGTTGAGGTCAAGAGGAAAATATGGAAAAAGAGAAAATAGATTTCAATAGAGCACTTACAGTCGGTGAAGTGGCAAAGCGTAGTGGTGTTGCCATTTCAACGCTTCATTTTTATGAAGAAAAAGGTTTAATTGAAAGTTATCGAAGTGCAGGTAATCAGCGACGTTACCCACCTGTTGTATTACGTTATGTGGCAATTATCAAAGCGGCTCAAAGTACGGGAATTCCATTAAAAGAAATCCAAGAAATATTAGGAAAGTATCCACCAAATAGTAAATTAACGGCAGAACAATGGCACGAAATATCAACGGATTGGAAAGTGCGACTAGATGAACGTATTCGTCGTCTTAAACGATTACGTAACGGGCTTGACCACTGTATTGGCTGTGGTTGTTTATCGTTAAGTGATTGCCCATTACGTAATCCAGACGACATTTTAGGTGAGAAAGGTGCAGGAGCACAGATCCTATAATGAATGTTAAAAAGAAAACGAAGCGTTATCGGGTTTAAAGAAGCCCTCATAATCATCTTGGTTATCGTTCATACCTAATAAGTCGAGTGTAAATTGGTGATAAAAGCCTTGGTAAGAGAGAAGTGAAATTAACGCCTGATTAATTACCTCTTTATTATCACTATTTTCTAATTCACTTTCTTGGTGAGCATACATTAATAGCGCAACTTGACGTTTTTCTTTTAAGGTTTGATTGCCTTCATTTTTAACATCAAATTTATTTAATAACGCTAAGATATCTTTGACTGTATTCACGTTGGTGGTTTTTAAATATTGGTAAAAGGTAGGATTTAGTGTCGCCATTAAAGGATCTAATTCCTGATTTGCAATGCGCTTTGATGCAGAAAAATGAGGTTGTGGCTCATATAAGGTCTGTGTTTTTAAAGCATCAATCTTCATTATTACCCTCACTGGATGTTTCTATTTGAGGATGCATATCATCTGATGCATCAAACGTATTAATAAATTTCAGTAGAGTGTCTTTAATTTCTTGAGTAAATGTTGCTTGATAAGATTCAGAAAAAGGCTGGTGAAATTGTGATTTTAAATCATTGAGTAACAGAGCAGGATCAAAAAAAGTCACTTGATCACCAGCATGAATAGCAATGGTCTTGTTGTCATGAGATATCAATTCAATATTGATATTATTAAGCTCTTTCTCAAGATATGGGCGTAGCGTTGCTGGAATATCTAGCGTTATTTTTTTCTCTGAAGGTATTGCTGAAATTAAACGACGTGTGAGTTCAACTTGTATTTCTGGTGAGTCAAAAAATTGAGCAAGAGTAGCGATTATTTGCTCCCTTTTTTGAAATTCATACTGTACCAATTGTTCTTGATATTGAATTGAGAATTTTAATATATCCCCTAATAATGCTTGTAATCCTTTACTATAAGCTTGGTTTGCTATCTCCTTATTATGCGCATCTAGTTTCTCATTAAAATCTCGGAGCATTTTTTTTGTCGCGAGTTTGGTCGCTAATTCGATTTTATAAATATTATCAAGTTGTCGAACATATTTAGCTCGTATTAATACACCTTCACGAGTGTATGTTAAAAGATTTTCAGACAGCGAGCGCAGCATAATCTAGCACCAAAAGAAAAAGTGAACGGGATAAAAAGAGTGACTGAGGAAGTTCAACTAGTGATGATTGTGGTGCAAAAAGCAATGTGAAACGTTGAGCCAGTGCGGTTGAAATTGAATTAATAAAATCAAAGAGTAATTGATAGCCGATATTTATGGGTACGATACTTTCCAGAGGAGCCGTTATCTTCTTATCTATATTTAAAACAGAATAAAGAGATAAAAACGCTTTTAATTGTGGCTCTAACTGATAGTAATTACCAGATAATAAAAGCGTTTCTCTAGAGTACAAATAGCCTAAAAATAGAGAGCAACGGGGAAGTAATACCCAATGCGTAAAAATTTTCTCTACAATAATATCGATGTCACAATCTAGTTGATTAATAAGTTGATATTGCTGAATTAATTGGCGATTAGCGAGTTTATGCCAAATTATACTTTCTTTATTTGACGCTAATACATCGTAATCTGCATGAAGATAACTAAGTGGATCATACATTACACTGGATATCATTTCGAATTGCTCAGGAGTTAGATTTGTCATTATTCTCTTCCTTTTGTGTTTTTTTATGTCGAAATATTATCAATGAAATCGTAATGAGAACGGCGATAACTACCAATAATAAACTTAGAAATAACCAAGAAGTAAGAAATGAATCAGAGCTATTTTGATAAAGTTGATTATTTATTATGTTGAACTTATTAATATTTCTTGGATACAACAAAACGGTAATATTATTTTCATTCATATCGTTAAAGGCATTATGAATAAAAGCACGAACATCTTCGCTTAATTGATCATTATCTAGCATACCCTCTTCATAAAAAACTAAAGCTGAAGCATGAGGCGTTGGAATAACGCGTTCAGTCGGGGATATTGGATAACTTACATGTACCCTAGCATCAATAATATGGTCAATTGTGAGTAATGATTGTTCTAATCGTTGCTCAATGGCAGAAATTAAACGTGCTTTTTCGGCTTGAGGTGATGATACCAATGCATCTGATGGAAATAACTGAGTCACTTCAATTCGAGATAGTGTGGGTAATTGATATTCTTCTAAAATTTGAATTGCAATTCCCATATCTTCTTTTTTGACCGAAACATCAAATAACCCTTTTCCTAATGCTTTACGAGTACTGGTTATTTGGTGTTTTTGTAAAACGGCTTGAATTTCAGTTGCCTGTCTTTGATCCAAATTGGTGAGTAGAGATTGATCTTTACAGCCACTTAATAATGGAAACAGGCAACATAATAATGCCAAAAACAAATATCGCATTTTCATTACTATTGTGCCTTGAGTAATGTTTCAACAATATTCAGTGATTTTCTGGCTAACGTGCTCGCTAAATTCATGGTGATGGTATAGTCATTAAGCGTTGTTTGTAGCTTGGTATAACTTTGTACATCCGTCAGTTTGCCTAATGTTGCTAACTTCTCTTGAATTTGTTTTTCATATTGAAAACTATGAGTCACTGTCTTCGCCATAATCGTGGATAGGTTGTCCTCACCATGATTATTTTCATTGGATAATGCATTGAGATTAATAGGAACAACGGGTGTAATAGCCATATATTTCCTCCATTAAATAAAAACTAACGCATATTCCCGATAATGCTCATTGCCAAGTCTTTCACAACTTTAATCGACGTTGATTCTGCATTACGCGTAATATTATATTCAGCAAGTCTTGCTTGATAATCGGCTAATGCGGCTGCATTTGAGGTATCGGCTTTTAATGCGTCTAATGCATTTTTCAATGCATCACTTTGGTTTTTAACTGGCTCTTGAAAATAATCATCAACTTTTGCTATGGAGCTGACATCATCGGCAACGGGATAAGCTGGCATAATATTCATCCTTTATGGTTTTTAAAATTCATCGTGTATTAGTATTGCTATTATCCTTTAGGAAAATAACGGTGTTGGCTATCAAGAAAAATATATCCGTTATCTTCTTGTAAAATAGCTTTGTTTTTTAATGTAGGATTACTCATATTTTCGCGGTAAAAAATAAATTTTCTTCCAAAAAGAGTAGTTTGTTTTTTTATATAATCATCAATGATGATTTTATTTTCTTTATCTAAAATATCTTCAAAAATAAAAATCAATCGATTATTTTTTTCTTCAATTTTGTAACCTGTCGTTTTTGCAAAAGGTAATTTATTCATTTCATCAATAATACTTGGAAGTGAAATGGCGTGAATTATAGGTAGACAATACGGTGTAAATCGATTGTTGATAAAATTTATCACTTTTATTTTTTCATGTTCATTATGATAAATAAAGTTAATTATGGGTTTTTGTTGATCTTTTAAGATTAAATGCACTATTTTTTTATTGTTATCAATTAGCAAGTTATTTATTTTATCTGTGTTGATATATATGATCTTTTCTTTTGATAAACTATTTTTTTCAAATATAGGATAGCTTTTATCATAAACACAATAGTAGTTTTCGTTACCTTCAAAACCTTTGAAGTTAAAGCTTTCTTGGATAGACGGTGGAGTTTCTGTATCCTTGTTTTTTAACACGAAAAATGAAAAAAGGAAGATTGATAATAATATTATTATCGTAAATGAAAAAACAAATTTCTGGATGGAATTTAATGATTTTTTCTTATTTTTGAAATGAAAAGAAGAGAATGATAGTGTGCTTTTATCACTGATTAAAAAAATAGGAATATCATTAAGATAAATAGGTTTATCTAATACTATATCGTAAGTTTTATCTTTTTCATCCTTGTTTAAACTTTGCTCAATAGTGTATTGATTATTTTTTCCCCTTTTTTCATCCAATGTAATGGAGAGTGTTTTTTCTTCTTTTTCTTTATCACAAGGAATGTAAATGATTGTTTTTAAACTGTCTTTTTTACTTTCTTGATAGTTGCTTTTATACAGGACAACGGTATAGTGATTGGGTGTTAATGGAATTAACGAGCCTCTTAATGGACCA
Source organism: Proteus sp. fly-1067 (assembly GCF_040139345.1). Lineage (NCBI taxonomy): Bacteria > Pseudomonadati > Pseudomonadota > Gammaproteobacteria > Enterobacterales > Morganellaceae > Proteus > Proteus sp. fly-1067. The sequence continues at coordinate 39,703 of NZ_JBEEUL010000006.1, forward strand.
TTGAGGACATAAATATAATATAGCATGGAATTAGCCTAATGATAAATTGTTATTAATTCATAAATTAAATGTAGCTTAGTGAAATATAAAAAAAAATCTTTTAAAAAAAAGAACATGTTTTTTATTTGATATTTGAAAATAATATATTATTGTCATGTTTTTAAAATAATAAACGAAAAAAATCTGATATTCATCTTTATAGTTAATTGTGTGAGATATTATTGTAAGATTATATAAAGTAAAATAATAAAAATGAGTTAACTAAAGATTTACTATCTTTACTTTTTAATTTTATGATAAGTATAACGAGAGGTATTCACCATGTTGATAAATGATATAAAAATAAGTGGCGATAAAAATATATTGCTAGGTAATTCATTGTTCTTTTGCATTCCTTTAAAGAATGATTATCCGGTAAAGATATATGACGAAAAAAAGACTAGAATTATAAAAGGAAAGGCTTTTATTTATAATGCTAAAAATGATGATGTTATTTTCCAATCAGAAAACCAGTCTTGGCGTATTGAAAAACGATCATTTTTTATTTGTGCAAGATTATTGGCATTTATTGATTATGCTCGTGATTTTTCAAAAATGACAGCGATAGGATCTGAATTTGATATTAATCAGCAGATTTTTTATATAGAAGATACTAATAAATCTCTAGAATACGTATTAATAAATGAAGCAATAAAACCAGAAAGCCAATTAGAGTCTCTATTTGTCACAATAAGACACAGTGAAAGTTATTGGCTTATTTTGCATCTTATTAGTTACTTAGATGAGAAAAAAAGTAATATTGCACAAATTGGAGAGCGATATGGAGTATCAGGTACGCATTTTAGACGACTGTGTAAACGTTATTTAGGTAATTGTGGAAAAAGCCAATTGCGTTCATGGCGTGCAGCATCTTCAATTTTAACCACGCTATCAACCGATGAATCATTGACACAAATTGCAGTCGATAATGGATTTAGTTCCGCATCTCATTTCTCTAATGAAATTAAGACGTTATTTGGTATTACACCAACAGAATTTCGTCGAATTGGTCAATATCTTTATGAAAATAAAAAATAAAATTTATTGTGTTATTGGGCTAGCACTTTGTTGCAGTTTATCTTTTCAAACTCAAGCTGCTCAAGGAAAGGTTATTTACACGCATCAGGTGAAAAAACCGGATGTTTTTATTGCGGTTGATACACGAGTCGAGCAATTTTTTCTCGTGTTATCAGATAAACTAGATAAACCTTTTATTCTGAGTAATGCAGTAAAAAAGGAAAGAGTAACTGGAAATTTTGATATTTCCTCACCAGAAGAAGCATTTGAATTGATGGTGAAACGTTTATCATTGCTCTATTTTAATGATGGAAAATCAATCTATATTTATGAAAGCAGTGAGATATTACAAGAACTCTTTCAGGTAAAAAATATAGGTCTAATCGAGCTAAAAGACTATTTACAAGATGTAGGATTATATGATCCACGTTATCCACTGCGTGCAGGTCAAGATCAACGTACTTTTTATATTTCGGGGCCTCCTGTTTATATTAAATTAGTCAAAGCCGCAGCTGAGTTTTTAGATAATGATGCACAAGAAAAAATTAATGAAAATACCAATAACCAAGTACCCGTGGGGAGTTCTCGCTATGGTGATGAGTTTGTACAGATATTTCCATTAAAAAATACCTTTGTACAAGATAGAACTTATACCTTACGCGATGAAACAGTGGTGCTACCGGGTATTACTTCTGTTTTACAGCAGTTATTTATGCACTCTAAAGGAATAGAAAGAACAGCGGTAGAACCTCATAAAACGCTAGAAAATAACGATAGTCAGAAATACGATGAAACGGTAAATAGTATTGAAGAAACGAATGCTCCTATTATAACTAAAATAGGGCAATATAACGTCGAATTAGTGCCATTACCGGGTTCAAATAGTCTTTTAGTAAAGGCAAGCCGAGAGGGATTAATATTAATCGATTCACTCATTTCTCAATTAGATAAACCCAAAAGACAAGTTGAATTGTCGTTATGGATAATCGATATTTCTAAAAATAAAGCAGATAGTTTAGGTGTTAATTGGCAAGCAAGTTATGGCTCGGGTAAAGGTAGCTTCTTTTTTAATACGGCAAGTTTAAGTGTTGTATCTGGTTTTAACTTTTTAGGTAAAATTAAAGCATTGAGTGAAGATGGTGAAGCGCAAATGGTATCTCGCCCAATATTATTAACACAAGAAAATACCCCCGCCATTTTTGATAACAACACGACTTTTTATACTCAAATAAAAGGTGAACGCGTTGCTTCATTAGAATCGACAACATTTGGCACAATGATCAGTGTGTTACCACGTATCGGTAATTCAAGTAAAGATATTGAGATGATCATTAATCTTGAAGATGGTGCAGAAAAAAAAGACGATAATGGTGATGATGAAAGTGTTGAAAAATTACCTGTAATTAACCGTACAAATATTAGTACTGTTGCTCGTGTTTCGGAAGGTGGAAGTTTATTAATTGGTGGGTATACACGAGAAGATAATGTGAAAGCCGAAACTAAAGTTCCTTTTTTAAGTGCTATCCCTTTAGTTGGCCGAGCTTTTAAATATGAGTCTAATAATAATAAAAAAATGATCCGTATTTTTATGCTGCAACCTCGATTATTAGAAAACACGGATGCTGAAGATTTTGGATCTTTAATCGAAAATCCATTTCAACCAATAGATAAAAAAACATCTCAAGCATTAAAACAGCTTCAAGCCTTTATGAGGTAGCACTATGATCGGGCCAATTAATACCTCTAATTCTACAAATTTGGCAAACAATAGTATTGGTAAAAAAAGCCAACAAGAAACAGAGTATAAACAACCAAAAATAAATGAAAGTCAAAACTATCAAAATCAATTAATAGAGATATCTGATGATATGTCTATGGTTGCAACACTATTTTCTCAACGTTTTGGTCAATCATTAGATAAAAAAGCAAATAGAGGACAAAGTACATTATATATTACAGAAGAGGGCTCGGATAAAAAACTTGATAAAGTCATGATGTTATTTAGAAAATCAGGGCGAAGTTTGCAAGAATTGCTCAATTACTTACGTAAAATGTTCCCTGATGAAAGTGATCTCGTTATGGTTTTACGAGAATTACTTAGAAAAAGAAAACTAGGTTCGCAATTAGATGCAGGTATTGAGAATGAGATAAATCGTTTACTTGAAGGTGAAAATGGAAAGCAAATTAGAGCCGGTATTAATATTGCGCTTCAGGCTAAAACATTTGCAAAGTTACTTTCTCTCAATGCTTCGACATTAAGAAATCTTTATCGTAGTTTTATTAATCTTGATTTTGAACCTATTTATTTTTTTAAAATGTGGATAGAAGAATATGATATTAAACAATGTACAATTATCTTGAGTTTTCTAACACAAAGCATAATTTGTGATATGCAATCATCAATGCCAAGTTGTTCTCAAAGTTCAGAGTTTGGTTACTTGCTTGACCGAGTTAATAAATTACGGGCTTTAAGTAGTTTTATAGAAATCAATATAGATAAACTCGAAAAACAAGATTTAAAAAATAAAATAACAGATAAAGAACTGTATCAATTGATTTTTCATGGAATGACATTTCCAGAAGAAATGGAAAAGTATTTAGTCTCTCTTTTAGAAAATGAATGGATAAATTATTTGGTTAATATGAAAATGAAATTATTACAAGGGCTAAAGACGATATTCAATAATTATCCTGAATCATTATATTTATCTTATGAATTTAAAGATGAATGCCAAATAATTATACAAAAACTTATAGATAATTACCTCCAATTAGAACAATATCAACAAAGAAAATAAATAAAAAATAATTTATGGATAATTTCTATGATTTATAGATTCCTATTGGCAATAAAAAACAAACCAGAGCTAATCGTATTATCGGTTATGATTTTGGTTATTATGATGTTAATTATACCCTTGCCAACGTATATTGTGGATTTCCTTATTGGATTGAATATTACTATTTCTCTTCTTATTTTTATGAGTTCATTTTATATTACCCGAATATTGAACTTTATGACCTTTCCAGCATTATTATTGATTACGACACTTTTTCGGCTTGCTCTTTCTATTAGTACAAGTCGATTAATATTGTTAGATGCTGATGCCGGTGAAATTATTATGTCATTTGGTGAGTTTGTTATCGGTGAAAATTTAGTCGTTGGTTTTGTAGTTTTCTCTATTGTCACTGTCGTGCAATTTTTAGTGATTACTAAAGGCTCTGAGCGTGTTGCAGAAGTTGCGGCACGCTTTTCTTTGGATGGTATGCCCGGAAAACAAATGAGTATTGATGCTGATTTAAAATCCGGCATTATTACTAATGAAGAAGTAAAAATAAGAAGAAAAGAATTAGGTCAAGAAAGCCAATTATATGGATCTTTTGATGGTGCAATGAAATTTATTAAAGGCGATGCTATTGCGGGCATTATCATTATTTTTGTTAACTTAATTGGGGGTATTTCTGTCGGTATGGCGCAAATGGATTTATCAATTTCACAGGCGTTACATACTTATACACTTTTGACCATTGGTGATGGGCTTGTTGCCCAAATTCCTGCATTGCTGATTTCTATTAGTGCGGGTTTTATTGTCACGCGTGTTGGTGGTGAAAATAATAATCTTGGATTTAGCATTATGAATGAATTGCTTGCTCAAGATTTTGCATTATTAGTGACGGCCATCCTTGCTTTTGTTATTGGTTTTTTACCTGGTTTTCCAACGCCTGTTTTCCTTATTTTATCGATAATATTAGGAGGCTATTTCTTTAAAAAAAAATGGAAAAGCAAGAAAAAAGTAGCCTCTACAGAAAATGAGGATGAAAAAAATGAAGATAATGCTTCAGATCCTGAAGGTAAAAAAAGTATTATTTCAAACCTATTTTCAAATAAAAATGAATTAGATGATGAAAATAGTTTGTTAACTGAGAACATTACTTTATCTCAAGCAGAAACATTACCTTTAATTATTACCGTATCCTCGAAGAAGAAAGCGTATCTTTCAAAATTAGTGTTCGAAAAATGGTTGAAAAAAGAGTTTATTTTACAATATGGTGTATTGCTTCCTGATATTGTTATTCATTACTCAGATATAATTGATGAAAATAAAATTATTATTTTAATAAACGAAGTTAAGGCTGATGAATTTGATTGCCCTTTTCCCTTTGTTTATATTGAAAATTCTAATGATGAACTTTTATCTTTAGATTTTAAATTGTTAGAAATTAAGGATGATGATGTTAGCCATTATTGGGTTAATAAAAATGAGGCGGATAAATTAGCATCGTTAGATTATAAAGTAGAATTACCAGAAAATTATTTCTATAGAAAATTCTCCAACTTGATTACATTAAATATTGTTGAATTTCTTGGAATACAAGAGACAAAAAATATACTTGATAAAATAGAGGAAAACTCACCAGAGCTATTAAAAGAGTGTTATAGACAAGTATCTATTCAACGAATTAATGATGTTTTACAACGTCTAGTGCAAGAAAAGATCCCTATTAGAAATATAAAAACAATTATAGGAGGATTAGTACAATGGGGAAGTAGAGAAAAAGATCCTGTGCTTTTAACGGAACATATACGATCACTACTTTCACGTTATATTAGCCAATTTTTTTCAAAAGATGGAAAGTTTAATGTGATTATTTTATCTCATGATGTAGAAGAGATTATTCGTGGTGGAATAAGACAGAGTTCATCAGGGACATTTTTAAATTTAGAACCTGCGGAGCTTGATATGATAATAGAAAAAATATCTACCGCTATTGATGAGATTAAATATATTCAAGATTATGTCTTTTTAACAGCAATAGATATAAGACGATTTGTTAAAAAACTGATAGAAACGCAATATCCACAATTATCTGTATTGTCTTATGATGAAATTACATCTGACATTGAAATTAACGTTTTACAATCTATTTAGGAGAGATTATGTCTGTTGATCTAGCAAGTTTAATTATGGATGCTATGAATGTAATTGGCCGCAATGATTTATTTTCAGAGGGAAAATCTGTTGATAATCATTCAACAATAACAATTAGCTTAGGTGATATGCCCGATATTAATTTATTGGTTGTTGATGAGGTTCCTATGATCTGGTCTGTGCTTGGTGAATATGATGAAAACTTATTATCACAATGTAGCACATCATTATTATTAATCAGTATTAATAATCAAATGGAGAGTTTTTATCCGGGGCAGCCTGCTTTAGTGAAAGTCGAATCGGAATTAGAACTACGTGCCTCATTTATGCCCATTGCTTTACAAAATGGTGAATCAATGGCAAAGGCAATTGATGAATATTTCCAAATGATGAATAGCGTTCATCAACAGTTTGTTGGATAAAAAATGAACAATGCATTTTCAATATTTCATCACGCGGCTCATCCTATGCGAATACAAGGTAATATTCTTGAAGTTACGCTACGAGATGTATTTATTGGAGAAATTTGTCTATTAAAAGATTCAATCATTAATGGTCATATTATTGGTGAAGCGATCGTGATTGGTTTCCGCAATGGTATTACGATTTTAAGTATGATGGGAAGTTCGCAAGGTTATTCTTTGCAAATAATCGTAGTACCGACGGGAAATGCTTTTTCAGTCGCTTTAAGCCCCAATGTTTTAGGGAGTATGATTGATATTAAAGGTAACTATTTATTACGCTTTAGTAATAAAAAAATAGAAGAAGAAAACTTCTATTCATATTTACCTATTGATGGTCATCCTCCCTTATTTAGTGAAAGGCGTCCTATCACCACAATTTTTGAATCAGGTGTTCGTGCAGTTGATGGATTATTAAGTTGTGGGTTAGGGCAACGAATGGGAATTTTTGCCAGTGCTGGAACGGGTAAAACAATGCTTATGAATATGTTTATCCGTTTTTCTCAAGCTGATGTTTTTGTTATCGGGTTAATTGGTGAAAGAGGACGTGAAATCACAGAGTTTGTCGAGGAATTAAAAGCAGATAAACGATGCGAAAAAACAGTATTAATTTGCTCAACCTCAGATCAACCCGCAATAGAGCGTTGTAATGCAGCATTAGTTGCCACTACAGTTGCTGAATACTTCCGAGAACAAGGCAAGAATGTCGTATTATTTATTGACTCAATGACACGTTATTGCCGAGCTTTAAGGGATGTTGCTCTTACGGCAGGCGAACTTCCTGTTCGCAAAGGTTATCCTGCTTCTGTGTTTGATAAATTGCCCGCGATCTTAGAAAGACCAGGAGTGACTCAAAAAGGTTCAATCACGGCATTTTACACTGTCTTGCTTGAAAGTGATGATGAGCCTGATGCTATAGGAGAAGAAATTCGTTCTATTTTAGATGGACATATTTATCTTTCACGAAAAATTGCCGCTTCGGGTCATTATCCTGCGATTGATATTTTAGGCAGTGTAAGCCGTATTTTTCAGCAAGTAACCCATGTTGAGCAGCAAAAAGCAGCCTTGAAAATAAGACAAATATTGATGCGTTTACAGGATATTAAATTATTACAAGAGGTGGGTGAATATCGTGCGGGTGAAAATGAGTTAAACGATCTTGCTGTAAATAAACAATCAGCAATAGAGGCTTTTCTTGTTCAATCTTTCAAAGAAAAAGCCGATTTTCAACAAACTTTGAATCAACTTTATGCGCTTACCTCTTAATCAACAGGTATTGATGAATGCTATTGCTAAGCGCCAGCAAAGAATAGAAAGAGAGCAACAAAAGTATCAACAGTTAATAAAAGAAGCTGAAGACAAGAAAAAAGAACAAATGTTATTAGCTTCTGCGCTGGAAAATGAAGTCCCTATGTATGAAAAGGCAGGGCATTATTCTACTCTTTCGTTAAATCAACAAAAACGTAAACAAGCTATTGTCTTAGTGTCATTGAATATTTCTATTACTCAAATTAAGGAAATAGAGTATCAATTAGAAAAATTAAAAAAAGGAAGCCTAAAGTTACAAAAAGAAAGGGAAGTGACGATCAAAAAACAAAATAAAATAAAGCTTTATCTTGAAAGAAAAGCATTAGAGAAAGAGTTATATATTGAAAGATTAGAACAGAACGAAATACAGGAGATGGTATTGTATGATATTAATAAAGACAGATAATGTTAACTTGAATACAAATTTATCCAATGAAAAAAATAGTGAGAATAAGTCTGTTTTTTCTAAAAAACCATCATTTCCTTCTGCTGATTTGCAATTATCGATGTCTAATGATGAAAGTATTTCCTCTAAAAATCGCAGTAAGATAAAACAAAAATTAGATGATTTTTATCATCTAAATCATCAGGATGATATTGAACTAAAAAATTATCTAAAAACAAAATCCAATAAGATAAAATCTAAAGATGAAAAGGAAGAAACCGATTTTTTAAATTTAGAAGGATTATTATTAACCCAAAGAAAAATATTTTCACAAATTTTCGCTCATGCAAAGAAAGTGAAAATAGAAAAAAGAACACTATCAGATCATGAAAGTAAAAAAGTACCGATTTCTTCTAATATAACAATGGCAAGTGATTTTAAATCAACTAAAGGCATAAGTATTAGTCCTTCTGATGGTAAAAAGGAAAGTAAACTAGATATTAATGAGTTAGGTTTTCTTGGTGAAAGTAATGCCGTCAATCAGAAACTAGAAAGTGTAGAAAAAAAGAAAGACATTAATCCTAATGTAGTAGAAGTAGATAACAAAATAGAAAAAAAAGTAGAAAATAAACAGCATCCTTATGAAGAAAAACGCTCTTTTTCTGAAAATAATACTGCATTTAAAATAAAAGAGAATGCATCGGATCTTCACAATAATATAATAGAAAAATCACATTATTCAGGCCCTGAAAATAATCATTCAAGCAGTAAAAAAATAGAGAAAAATGGTCTTTCATTTGATACAGCAAGACAAAAATTGAATGAAAAAAAAGTAAAGGAAGAAGTTAATGATATATCTATGTTCAATAATATAAAACCAGAGTATCAACAGAAAATACAAGAACCCTTAATAGATAAAAAACTACTTGATATACCTGCTTTAAGTCTTCTTTATAAAGAAGTATCAAAGATGACTCAACCTCCTAGTATTACTTATGTTTTTAAAAAATGGGGAAGTGCGCTTCATCAGATGAAAATTAATTTTGATATCAATAAAAAGATCGAATTGACTGCTTCAACTGGACGCGTTTATCAATTCTCTTTAGATAACTTTCATCAATATCAAGGGCGATTAGCGCTTTCATTAGAAAATGATAATTCTCATTGGCAGATTAATGCAATTGATCCTTCCGATGATAAAGAAGATGAAAAATGATCTTATCAGATGTTAAAGAGAGTATTAGTCAGGATCAAAATAGCAATTCAATGAGAATCCTATCTTCTTTATACGAAGCGCAATTGCCTATCGCATCTGCTTATTATTTTAAAATAAAAGGGAAGAATACATTAGGTTTATTTACAGGGCTTGTTGCCGTTAACCAAGCCATGGATAACTTGTATGCTGAAAAAAAAATAGATTGGGAGACGGTTCCTGAAGCTTATCTTCGCGTTCTATTCTCACAGAAATGTTCACAATTATTGTTTCCTTTTTCGAAAGAAGAGATGTCAGTAACTGTAGATAATATCTGTTTAGGAGAGCAGAAAAAAGTTAGTTATCCCTTTGTTAATACCTCAATAGGAGATGTATTTATTTGCTCTTTTGAGGGGCATTATGAATGGATGTTGTCCTCAAAAAATGAAATAAATGCTATTGCTCAATTCCATCTCGGTAATAGCAAAATGTCTGTTTCGTTATTAAAAACCCTTTCTTTGGGCGATATTGTGCTGATTGATAGTATTGATTCTTCACTGATTATTGGTGAAAAAAAATGGATGAGTTATCAATGGCAAGAAGGAGAAAACATGGTGGTTTTAGAAGAAGAGTTGCTGAATAATGAAGTAGAGAAAGAAGCATTAATAGACGATATTGATACAAATATAGCGACACAAGACAATAGGGATTTAAAATCAATTGGTACTATTCCTATCACCCTGTCTTTTTTACTCGAAAGTAAAGTATTACCTATTGAGGAAATTGAAAAACTAGCTATAGGGCAACAAATTATATTATCTGATAATGCCTCACGACATATTACATTAGTTGTTAATGGTGTTGCTATTGCTCAAGGGGAATTAATTAAAGTGGGTGAACGATTAGCTGTGGAAATTCAACGTTCCCATTTATTGCAAGACTAAATATATGGAAAGCTCAACAACGCTCATTTTAACGTTAGCACTAGCAACATTAGCTCCTTTTATTATTGCTGCTGGAACCTGCTACTTAAAATTTTCAATCGTACTTGTTATGACTCGTAATGCTTTAGGTGTTCAGCAAGTGCCTTCTAATATGGTACTCAATGCAATTGCATTAATGATGGCTTTGTTTGTTATGACACCAATAGCAAAAAATACCTATCAATATCTTATTGAAAATCCGGTTGATATAACCTCTCCCGATTCTTTTGAGCGATTTTCTGATGATGCATTAGAGGAATATAAACAATATTTGTACAAATATTCTGATCCTGAATTATTAGATTTTTTTGAACAAGCACAAGGCAATCGACCTGATAGCTATGGCGAGAAAGAAAATATAGAAAAATCGTTGTTATCACTACTTCCCGCATATGCATTAAGTGAAATAAAATCTGCCTTTATTATTGGTTTTTATCTTTATCTACCTTTTATTGTTATTGATTTAGTTGTTTCTTGTATTTTATTAGCGTTGGGGATGATGATGATGAGCCCAATCACATTATCAGTGCCGTTAAAATTAATTTTATTTATCGCTATGGATGGTTGGACTCTATTAGCTAAAGGACTAATTAATCAATATCTTGAACTCATGGCGGTAAGGTAATGGATATGGTTTATGCGGCAAATAAAGCCGTTTATTTAGTGATATTACTTTCAGCAGGACCTATTGCCATTGCGACATTCATTGGATTGGCGATTGGTTTATTACAGACCATTACACAAATACAAGAACAGACATTGCCTTTTGGTGTAAAACTTGTTGGCGTTTTTGTTTGCTTATTAGTCACTATGGGGTGGATGGGTGATAAAATATTAGTGTATGCAAAAGAGATGATGGCGCTAGGATTTGCAGGATAAATAATATGTTAATACTGCTAGGGTATATACAGACTTATTTAGTTGATCTTTTTTTACTTGTCGCAAGATTATTTCCTATCTTTCTTTTTATTCCTTTTTTAAATAGTCGTATTCTTAATAGCCAATTATTAAAATATATCATTATTTTTTATATCGCTATGGGAATTAGACCCAACATTATTATTACAGATGAAGTAAGAAATATATGGGAGATAATATTATTAAGTGAATTACTTCTTGGCGTTTTAATTGGGATTCTTTTTGCCACTCCATTTTGGATTGCGTCTGCATTTGGCGAGTTTATTGATAACCAACGGGGCGCTAGTATTGGGGATACTATCAATCCAACTACGGGAATTGAGTCTTCTGAATTCGCTTCATTAACGGGTTTATTTTGTGCTGCCTATTTTTTATCGACAGGCGGGCTAACCTTATTAATGAGTACGATAAAAGATAGCTATGATGTATTTCCTATTGGCTATTTTAACAAAGAAATTGGTTATTCTTTCATTGGTAACTGGCTAAATAATATGGTTTGTACTGCGCTTGTTTTGGTTTCACCTGTACTGATTATTATGTTTTTGAGCGAAGTGGCATTGGGGGTTTATTCTTTATTTTGTCCTCAGCTAAATGCATTTTCACTATCATTATGTATAAAAGGAATTATTGCCTTTATATCATTACTGATTTTCTTTACTTCGGCGATGACCACAGAGCTTTATGAATTTTTTAATAATAGATACTTTTATACGATTTTTATGAGTATTTATCATGGCTGAAAAAACAGAAAAGCCCACCCAGAAAAAACTCGATGACTCTGCAAAAAAAGGGCAAATTTTTAAGAGTAAAGAGCTGACATCAGGGCTTGTCTATCTTATTGGTGTTATATATTTATTTCATCAAGTAAATTTAGATGAATTTAGTCGCTTTTATCAATCATTGTTACTCAATCCAATGAATATTACATTAAAGAGCTATACAGGTGTTATCTATCGACTCTTTTTTGATATTGTTTTACCCATCTTACTGGTAACTTTTTTATCTGGTGCGATCCCTTCTTTATTTAGTTCACGATTTAAGCTTGCGACTGAAGCCATTAAAATTGATATTAATCATATTAATCCAATATCTGGATTTAAAAAAATATTTAGCATAAGAACAATAAAAGATCTTTTAAAAACATTATTATTTATAGTTATATTTTTAATTACTTGTTATGTTTTTATTATTTTACATAGTACGGAAATATTTATATTATACCGCTCGAGTTTAAATATTATTGTTGATAAATGGTGTTCACTAGTCGTTAATTTTGTATTTGTATTTTTTATTCTTTCAATACCTATTCTTATTTTAAATATTATTGCTGATTTCTTTATCTTTATGAAAGATATGATGATGGAAAAACATGAAGTTAAACAAGAATATAAGAATATGGAAGGTGATCCTGAAATAAAATCAACTCGACGACAGTTCCATCAGGAATTACTTGATGAACCCATGAAAAAAGTGATCCGGGATTCATCTGCCGTTATTGTCAATCCAACCCATGTGGCGGTTGGTATCTATTTTGATCCTGATAATGGCATTATGCCTTTAGTTTCATTGAGTTGTATTAATGATAAAGCATTGGCAGTGAAAGCTTATGCTAAAAAAGTGGGAACGCCTATTGTTCGTTATCCTGAGCTGGCGAGAAAAATTTATCATAAATATCATTTATTTGATGTAATGATAGATCAAGATTTATTAGATGTTATGGATATTCTTATTTGGCTTAAGAGAATAGAAAATGAAGGATTATTAAGAGAAGAGATGGATTATACAAATTATTGATTGCTTTACGTGATGCATTCGATGTTTTAATTATAAAAATAATGCATTTGTATTTATAAATATAGGCGTGTGTTTTATTAAAGTAATTAATTAATAATCATCCTAGAATTTTACTATTAATTATTCATCATCGATGAAAGGATTAAAATAATGTCATTACATGAAAAAATGTCAAAAAAAGAACTTGATCAATTAGCAAACTATATTGTTTCCATTGTTCAAAATGGAACATCAATCAAGGATGAAGGTGCTATTCCAGAAGGATTTATGGAAGGAATTTATTCATTTGCTTATGACTTCTACCAGAAAGGAAAACTGGATGAAGCTGAGGCTATTTTCAAATTTTTATGCCTCTATGATTTCTATAATGTCGATTACATTATGGGATTAGCCGCAGTTAAACAACTAAAAAGACAATATCAACCTGCTATTGATTTTTATGCACTTGCTTATTTAAATGCTAAAAAAGATTATCGACCTGTTTTTTATGCTGGACAATGTAATTTATCTTTAGGTGATAAAGAAAAAGCAAAATATTGTTTTGATCAGGTTTCAAAAAACATTAATGATGAATCAATAAAAGAAAGAGCATTAATCTATTTAGAATCATTAAAAGATGTTCCTCTTATCATTCTTGATGAAAATAAGGAAGAACAACATGAGTGAAATATATAAAACTAATAGATCTGATAATATGATTAATTCTATTCCACTTCCTTCAATGGAAGTGGAAAAGGTGACTAAAGGATCAACCCAACAAGCACAACGAATTAACGCGTCGAGTGAGCATATTGTCTCTTTACAACTTAAAGGTAAAGATGATCAAACGTTAGCACCGATTCTTAGACTACCTGTTGAGAGTAAAAGAATAACTCAACGAATTGATTTCGAAAATGAATCTCAATTTAAAACAAAATCATTTTCTACTCAAAAAACAAAAACAGGTATTGACGAACATAACAATAATAAAGGTGAAATTGATCAAAATAGACAGGTTTTTTCACATGTAGAAGAAAAAAAAGATAATATTCAAGTCAATAAAAAGAATGACTATGATGAAAATAAGGAGACTCAATTCGCTGGAAAAAATGTTTCACACTCTCCTTCTTTTATTTCTGCACCTTCAGAAAGTAAAAAATCAAATAAAGATTATGATTTTTTATTTTTACAACTCTCATATCAAAATATTATTCATCAAAATGTATTAGATAGGATTAAAGATCCCGATAAACTTGAATATTATATGGATAAGCTAGATAGATTATCCAAAGGTATTAATGGATTAAGGGATGATTTTCGAAAAATATTAAATGAAATTAAAAACAATAAAGATGCTCTTGTTGATTATTGGATGGAAATTTTTAATCAAATAAAAAACAATAATTTCAAAACAGAAGAAGATGTTTATAATTTTTTAAAGAATAAAAATATCCCTAAATCACTTATTAACGAATTATTATCAGATAATATTAAATCAAAATCAGATATGGAAAGTTTACTTAAAAAAACTTTTCCATTCTTAGATCTACCTAATGATATTTCTAATATTTCATTGGATGATCTAGATAAATTATACAATCAGTTATTTCATTTTTTTGAAGATGCTTTTAAATACATGCCTGATGTTTCACTCAGTGAAGATAAAATAAATAAAATAACGTCTCATACTGATGAATTAAAAGCATTAATTAATAAAAAAGAAAATGAATCAATAAAAACAAAGCTTGAGCAAGCAAAAGAGGTTTATCGTGAATTAACCGTATCTCAAAGTGCATTAGAGCTTGAGATTATGTCTGACACATTGTCAGGTATGGCGCTACTGACTTTTCTATTAGCAAAAACAAGAGAGCTAACATTGAAAGTCATGCTACAACGCTCTGAAGGCGAGCAAAAGCTATTTGATGAAATGCAGGACGTGACCGAAAAATCATTAAAAGATAAAATAGAAGATCAAAAAGCACAAATAAAAAAACAAGAAGAAATTCAATTTTGGGCAGGTATTGGTTTAAAAATATTAGGTGGATTACTGACTTTAGTTGCTGGGATTGCTTCTGTTTTTACAGCAGGCGCTTCGATGGCGCTAATGGGAATTGCAGTTGCACTATTTGTTGCTGATGTGGCTTTAACGGTTGCTGATGAGGTTTATCAGGCGGTAAACAACAAATCCTTTATGGATGAAATAATGGGGCCCATTTCAGAAGCCGTAATGAGCGCAATAGATAGCATTGTTGATTTTCTCGCTGATGCGCTTAACTCTACATTAGACGTATTAAAAAATATTGGCTTAGAAAAAATAGTCAATGAATTAAAAGCCGCGATACAAGATAAAATAAAAATCGCATTAAAGATTTTAATCACTACCGCGTTATTTGTTGCCGCAATTGGATTAAGTTTTATTGTTGGTTCTGCTGCTAATGCAATATCTGGAGTTGCAAAGAAAATAGTGAACCAACAGATGCGAGATACGCTAAAAAAAGTATTGCATGATTCTCTAGAAGCAATGTTAGGTAAGATGATCAAAGAAATTATTATCGAAACTTTTGAAAAAGTGATGGAGAAAATTAATAAGCTACTAGCTAAAGAAATATCTGATAAAGCATTGACTATGCTAAATAGAACCGTCGTTGTTTCTAAATTAGTGAATTCAACAGCAATAAATGCCGTTAATATTTACAGCACAACCATCTCGACAAAGATATTACAATCAATCGCAGATAGTAAAAAAATAGAGGCAATATTAGATCTTATTCAAAAATTAATGGATAAGATCATGGAAAGTTATCATGAAAATATTGATGCCATTACTGAGATATTAAAAAATATGAGTCAGCAATCTTCAATAAGTAATAAAGCAAAATCAGATATGATAAGAAATATGTCTTTCTAAATTAGAATAAACAAGAGGTTTATATGGCAACGCCAAGCATTAGTCCATCAAATGAAAATAGAATTAATACTAACTATCAAAATGAAGATGTTAATTTAAATATTGATGAGGTGAAAATAGAATATAATAGATCGGAAAGTAGCCTCACTAATAAATTGAAAGTTTTAATTGAAAATGCCAAAAAAGATATTAATCAAACTATTCCTGTTTTATCTGAACCTGAAATTAAGAAACCTAATATAAAAATATTATTAGATGAGTTGGATGTTAATCTTCCTATAGATAAAAATAAAATTATAAAAAATACGGGACAATTTAATTTTATTTCAGATGAAATGATGAATTTAATTAACCTCATTGTTAAATATTTAGAGGCAATGATAAAGAAATTTGAAGCATCAAGAGAATTAGGGGCAACTTTGATGACGGTTGAACTCAATATGGCAGATCAGATGAAGGATAACCTTAATAAAAAAGCCAGTATTATGCTAACTGCGGCAATTAGCAGTGCAGCTGTGTCAATGACGATCCATGGTTTAGGCGCCTTTACTTCCATTAAAGGTATGGGGAAAGAGCTCATTGGTCACTCTAATCCGATGATGGTGAAAGGGACATTAATAACGGCGACTGCCGATCCTTTAGCGCGTATTGCGGATCAATCATTACAAATTAATGCGATCAAAATTGATGGTGAACAAAAAATATTAGAGGCTCGCAGTAGTACAACCAATCATGTTATTAATAATAATAATGAGCTCCAGCGTGAAGTCGCTGAAATTATCAAAGCATTATTACAAGCGATTGAAGCTATTATTCACGCAAATCAAGATGCCGCTTCTTCTATTGGCTCCAATGTAAGAGGATAAATAATGCATAAAGTTATTTATCAAGGGGGTGCTAATACACATTTTGATAGTTATTCTACTTTAGAAATCAATGATATCAGTGGATCTAAGCGTCACTATTCTGAAAAAGAAGTTTGTGAATTATTAGAAAAGATACAGCAAGAATATAAAGATATCTATATTGATAAAGGGTTAAATAGTAAAGAAAATATAAGTATTAACTCTCAAGAATCATCTCTTATTTTAAAGAGGAAATATGATAAAAATTGTTTTAATAATAAAAAAATAATTCAAGAGATTAATAAGATATCGTCGATAATAGAAAAAGCCCCTCCATCGGGCAAATCAACGACAGATTCACTGCACGATCTCTTTAATGAAGTTAAACAATCTATCGTAGTGGGTAAACATGGCTATTTAGATATATTGAAATCTATTTTCTCTAATTATATGGACTATGTTAAAGAGTTACGAGAAGCCATTTCTTCATTAAGTCAATATACAAAAGCAGGAAAAAAAGATGGATACATTGCGATTAATTATGTGAAATTCTATGAGGGATTAAATTCTGTTGTAAAAAAATATAAAAGCATGAGGGAGAAAGATTCTTTTTTCTATAATAGAATGCTATTTTCTTATTTAGGTGATGGAAAATATCACCGTCAATTTAATAATAATGAAATTTTTTACAAAAATAAAAATCAAGTAGAAACTTCAATTAAATCAGTGGAGAAGATTTTAAAAGGAATAAAAGGTATTAATATTACACTATCACATTTTCCTGTGAAATTAGATAAAAATACATTAGTTGAAAGGGAGACGTCTCCTCCTATTAAAACTGAAGAGTTGGAAAAAGACAAAAAAGAATATCCATTAAATAAAGAGATGAATCAAAGGGCGCTATTACTGCCTGATAATTGTGATATTGACATAGAGTGTCTGTGTTCAATTGATTTTTCTGATATTGATAAATTGATGGATCTTTTTGAACCTTATCTTGCTTCACTGGGGGTTTTATCAGAGACAAAATTAAAAGAGAAAAGAGAGTCATTGGTAAAAGATCGAGCACTTGAAGTAAATCGAAGAGCAGAAATAATAAAATCTAAAGATTATAAAGGATTTATAATACCGTTGATTGATATTGATGAAGAGATGGGAAAAATTATTGAGGAAAATGATAATAAAATAAAAAATAGCAATATATATCATGATAAATTGCAAACTGAATTTGATTTATTTAAAAAGTCATTAGATTCTGTAGAGAAAAGAATTAATGTGAATATGGATGAGCTCTCTAAAAAGTTTAGTTCAGCAAATAGTAATTATGATAATTTTATCAAAATAATCAGTAGTACCATGAATACTCTACTTGAAATGGCAAAAGGATTTTTACGATATTAACTTTAGATTGATAAAAAATAATAATTAAGACTCATTTTTGACTTTATAAAAAGACTTAATAATGCTGCTACTTAACATGCAACTTTGGAATATATTAATTCTAAGTTGCTTCTTTTATTATTAATAATATAAGAGGTTAGGTTATGGCTACCGCTATTGATGTCAACAATTATCATGTTGATCATAAAATATCCTTAAATTTATATTCTAATCCGATTCCGCATGATGAAGAAGTGGAAAATTTTTTAAATAATATTTATTATTCTTTAGAGGATATAAAAAAAGAAAGTAAAAATATTAACAATTCTTATTATGAAGAAAATAATTTTACAGAGAAACAGAGATCATATATCAATGATAATATGTATGTTCAATCAAAAATGATAGAAAAAAAAGCATTGAATGATTTGAATACATTATCTCGGAGCTTACACGATAATGCTCTTAAAAAAGAGTACTCGACCGATTCATTGTTTGATCTTTTTAATGATGTAAAACAATCTATAGTTGCAGGTAAAAATGATTATCTTGATGTTTTAAAAGATATATTTGCAAAGTATATGGAGTTTGTGAAAGAACTAAGAGAAATTCTTGCTTTACTGAGTGATGCAGTTAAAGCTGGGAGTAAAGACGGTTATATTAATATCGATATTAATGATTTATTGAATAATTTACTGGATCTCAGAGATAAAGCCGCAAGGAATTTCTTTAATTTATCCATGTCTTTTACAAAAGATGCACAAGGGCATTTTCATCGAGATGTTAAAGATGAAGAAATATATTATGAAAATAATTATAACGTTGATAGTGCGGTTAATGCCTTAGACAAATTATTAAATGAAATAAAAGGTGTTAAATCAGAAAAAAAAGATAACTCTATACCGCCAGATATCTCATTTGGTTTTAGTGCCAGTATTGATGTTTCATCTCTGGATAAATTAATTGATTATTTAATGAAAATGGATTCATTTCCTCATGATATTTTACAAACTGAATTTGATCTTTTGAAAAAGACATTAGATGCTTTCGAGAAAAATATTAATACTAATCTTGATGAGTTATCTAAAAAATATAGTTCAGCAAATAGTAATTATGATAATTTTGTTAAAATAGTGAGTAGCACAATGAATACATTATTAGAAATGGCTAAAGGTTTTTTACGTTTTTAAATATAGATAGAGTAAAATTATGGATAATGCGATTTTTTAGGGATAAAAAGAGCGGATAGAAAATAACTATCCGCTTTTCACTTTACAAAGAATAATGCAAATTAGAATTTATATTCCATACCTAACCAATAATTACGGCCATCTTCCATATAACCTTGAGTATATTCATAAGACTTATCAAAAAGATTATTTACAGAAGCATTAGCAGAAACACCATATCCAAAATCATAATCTAAACGAAGGTCAGTTTTGGCATAACCTGTCAGTTTGTCATTTTCATCAATGCGGTTATAGGTCCAGCTTTGTGCTTCTTCCATAATGGTAAAGCGAACCTGTTCAGCAGGAATAAATGTTATCCACATATAGGCTTTATGTTTTGGTAAACCTTCAACGTGTGCTATTTGTTTAGGATCGCTATGGATATAGCTGTAATTTAAGCCTAGCTCTAACCAATCTGTCACATTACCTTTAGTACCTAAATCAAGCCCAATATAGTCAACACGTCCACTATTTTGGTTTTGAAAGAATGCGTTGCCACCACGGTAAACAGTATGTGCCATAATCGCATCACTGACTCGGTTATAGTAAATACTGGTTTGGTAACCCCATTTATCTGTAATGTGCCCTTCATAGGTTAAGTCGAAAGATAATGCACGTTCAGGATCTAAATCTGGATTGATGATCCCTTTAGAGCCATCTTTAGGTTTTTCAGTGGTATAACGCTCTTTTTGTGTAGGGAAACGGCTGCGATCAGACACAGAGAAACGAACATTGTCATTATTGGCTAACGAGTATTTCGCCATCATTTCCCAGTTAAAGGCCGTTTGCTTGTTATCATCAGCGCCTTTATCAGTCTCAACGCTATCGCGCCAGTCATAGCTAATTGCACCCACTAAATCGAGATCATTCGTGGCAGCCCATTGATATTCTGTTGCTAAAGACCACGTTCTATCTTTATAACGCATCCAATCACCATTTTTCTCTTTCTGAGAACGGTGAACGTCATCTTTCCAGTGAGCAGCGAAAGAGAGTAGATCATTATCACGAGTATCGATAGCTAATTGTAATGCGGCACCGGTACTGTAGTCGTCATAGTGACTGTAATCAGGTGTATCGCCTTTTTTAGGGTACATATAAAGGGTATTTTCAAATTTATCGTGATAAGCACGACTTTGTAATTTCATACCATCAGTAATTTGAGTAGTGCCGCTATAGTAATAGCTTTCTTTGTTGTAATCTGGCCATGCCCAATATTTAAATTTACCTTTGCCTAATGTGGATGGCGGGCTATTTTTTTCACCGTCTTGTTTTACATAAGTTAGGGTATATTCGTCAGAAGCGCGTGGTGTCCAACCCACTTTGATCATGCCACGTTTATCATTTGTTGCTGAATTATCACGACGTCCATGAGTGCCTGCCGCCGCATTATTTTCATCAGCACCGGGAATTGGAGTAAAACGTTGTTTTAATTGGCTACCACTGATTTGAATAAATCCTAAATCATTACGTACACCTAAGCGTGCACTCATATTGTGTGCATAATCAGCACCACGAGCAAAACCTTGAGAATAAGCAATGCTTCCTTCTAAGGGTTTTTTCGGCGTCGCAGTGGTGATATTAATTGCCCCTCCCATTAAGTTAGGGCCTTGCAATAATGAGGTATAGCCTTTGTTGACTTCAATGCTTGCCAGATCGTTTGTGGTAAAACGTGCCAAGTCTAAGTTGCCATCGTAAGGAACATAAGTTGGAATACCATCAAAGAATACAGGCACTTGGCGGCTATCAAACCCACGCACTTTAAAGGTGTATTCATTACGGTTACCCGATTTTTGCATTACAACACCGGGTAATGTTGAAATTGCTTGCGCCGCATTGACCTTATTTTGTTCAAGCATTTGTTCTTGCGTCAATATATCTGGATTTGCTGCAATTGGGCTACTCCATACGGTTAATAAGTCGGGAGTGGGTTGTCCATAAGTGGTGTCAGCAAGTGCAATACTGGGTAAGAGAGCAAGAGATAAACAGTAGCATAGAGGTTTTAATTTCATCATTTCAATCTCAGTTTATAATCTATATGTGATTTTTTATATAACGATATGCGTAAAAATAAATGAATAAAAAGAGTGCTACATTTGTTAGCACTCGGTTTTTTTATAAAATAAAGCAACAAACTCATATAAAAGAAGTTCAGCAAAGATGTTCTTCTATGCCACTACAACTATTTCCTTGTTATCACTTCTGTTACATTGAATTGATGTTGTGTTTATTTATTATTAATTAAATATGTAAATATTCACTTACTTATAAGTTATTATTTTTATTTAATCTTTTTTGTAAAGACGAACTTTAATATCCGTAGGTGGAGCATAATAAGGTGAAGACGTTACCATCAAGGTAATGCCCGTTTGTGCATATTTTTCGATAGTATTGAGGTTAATACCGCCAGCAACAGAAAGATGACAATGTGGTGCAATATGTGGCACTTCTTGTTGTAGCAGTGCGATATCTTCAATAGAGAACTTATCGAGCTGTAAAATATCAGGCTGTGCTTTTAACGCCTCTCTTGCTTGTTCAATATTATCAACTTCTACAACAATGCATTTTTCAGGTGCAGCTTGGCGTAACTGCTTAACATGTTGCGCCCAATTATTTGGCTCTGATAAAAATCGACGATGGTTAGTAAAGAGCAAAATAGTTTCAGAGCAACCTTGACGATGAATGACACCACCGCCCGCTAGTACGGCTTGGGTCGCCAGTAATTTAGTATTAGGGATATTTTTACGTGTACACGCAATTTGCCCTTTAGGTTGATAGCGGTGATAAATATCTAGCATTCTTGCCATATAATCACTCACGCCACAGCTCCACTCAAGGACATTTTGTACCACTTTCCAGCCTTGATGTAGTGCATCAGCACGACCTTCAGCTGTGATTAAACAATCATCGGCATTAGCAAAATCACCATCTTGTTGATGTGCGGTTACTACTAATCCTAATTTTTCCAATAAGCGACAACCTAGAGTGATCCCACTGACGCAACCTGCTTCACGGCGTGTAAACGTCATTGTGCCCAGTTGATTACTAATATTCAGTGCTCGGCTGGTGAGATCACCATATTGAATATCTTCCATCAACAAATTATCAAGAAAGGTATCAGGATAATAAATCATAGGGTTAGCTCACTTTCAGGAACAACATCCCAAGAAACCATTGCCCAATCACGAGTTGGTGAAATTAGGGAAATACCTTTTTCAATACTTTCATGATAGTAAGTTGTTAGGCGTGTAATTTCGTCTTCGCTTAAAGGCCCTACGGAGAAGTTAATACCTTCAATAAATTGTTCAAGACTATTGAAATTGCTTTGGCAATTACGGCTACGGATGTAATCCACTTTAGGGTGAATGCCCATTTGGTTTAGCATATTCACAGCATAAATGTACGTTGGAAGAGTAGGAACATTTCGACCCAGTAAGCGAATAATGCGTTGATCAACAAAGGTTGGCGAAACTGTGTGAGTGGTATAAACACGTAATTTAGCTTGGCGATTTAGTTTTAACAGCGCTGTTTTTAAATCCATGACTAATGTTGAACGTGAAGCAACGGCAATATCACAACGAGGAAGCGTATCCCAGCTATCTTCCCATGAACACGTTATAAATTCTGCGTGGTTGATGCCCGCTTGTTCAGCTCTGCGTTTAGCGACCGCTAACATCCCTGTACTGTAATCAATACCAATCGTTTTTTTGAATTTATCTGCAACATGAATACTGATAGAGCCAGGGCCACAACCTACATCTAATAGGGTTTCAGCATCGGTAAAATCCATCATTTCACGAAATTTTATTAAATAGGGATCGTTAGGGTTGGCACAGGTTTCTGCCATTTTTTCAGCACGTTTATCCCAATGTTCCGGCTCTTTTTTGGTTCTTTCTGCCTGTACCATATGGTTTTTATAAAGTTCAGCAAAATCTGTGGTTTCAATTGTGTTCATATTCTTGCCTATGGTCATTTTTATTATCAGAGTATGCGTGAAAATGCGCCTGAATATCTGTTGGTTGTACACCATAAAGGTGCGCTAAATTGTCGGGTGTCAGCAAAATATCAGGTCTATCTTGCAAAACGGGTACATGAGGTGTCAGCAAAATGACATCATCAGCCAAAGAAGCAGCATGTTGGGGGTGATGTGTAGACATAAAAACACTGATCCCTAATGCTTTTAATGCGTTAACTTGGGTAAGCAGTTTGATTTGATTACCAAAATCAAGGCTTGCTGCGGGTTCATCCATAATCAACAATTTGGGTTGTTGTACCAAAGCGCGTGCAATGAGTACCATCTGTTTTTCACCGCCACTTAAGGTATCAAAAGTTCGGTAAGTAAGATGAGAAAGCGAAAGCATTTCTAAGGTTTCCATTGCCATTGTTTTATCTTGTGAGCTTGGCATCGAAAAAAAGGAGAGATGCGCGCCTCGACCCATGACAACCATATCAATAACATTGAAAGAAAAGGGAATATGTGTTGCTTGAGGAACATACGCCACAATTTTGGCAAGTTCTGTTGGTGACCACTCACTTAGTGTTTTACCCACAATATTAATCTCACCATCAATACAAGGTATTAGGCCTAATAACGTGCGCATCAATGTCGTTTTGCCGCAACCATTGGCGCCTAATAAGCAAATTATTTGCCCTTGTTTGATATGAAAGGAGAGATCTTTAATTAAGGGTTTACCTTTGTAACCAATGGAGAGTCGATTGGCGTTAGCAATGATCATGTGCCTTTCCTCGTTCTGAGCAATAACATTAAGAAGAATGGCGCACCAATGGCGGAGGTTAAAATACCTAATGGGAGTTCAATATTGGCAATCGTGCGGGCTAATGTGTCAGTAATTAATAACATAATAGCACCAACAAGCAAGGAAACAGGGAGTTGCTGGGTAAAGTTAGCACCCACTAACAATCTGGCAATGTGAGGCACAATTAAACCTAACCAGCCAATAATGCCCGCAATAGAAACCGCACTTGCGGTTATTAATGTCGCAGACAAAATAAAGACAAGTCGTGTAACTTCGACATTTAAACCCAATGTTCTGGCTTCTTCATCGGAGAGACTGAGTATATTCATACGCCAACGCAGTAAAATTAACGGAATAAAGCCCACTAACATTAAAGGTGCGACAGAAAGTAAATCAGAAGCGGTAATAGTCGAAAGACCACCTAAGAGCCAAAAGGTAATTGAAGGCAATTGTGTATAAGGATCGGCGAGAATTTTCATCAATGAGATTGCGGAGCCACATAGTGCACTGATAGCAATACCGACTAATACAAGTGAAAGTACGGGATCATGTTGTTTCGCAAGTCTTGAAATAAAGTAGACTAGAGCAACGGTTGATAAACCGCCCGCAAAAGCGAAAAGTTGAATCGACAACATGGATTGTCCAAGAAAAATACCTAAAACTGCACCGACACCAGCGCCAGACGAAACACCAAGAATATCAGGTGATACTAAAGGGTTACGAAACATGCCTTGATAAGCCGCACCTGCAATCGCCAATCCTCCACCAATTAAGATTGCAGCCAGAACGCGAGGAAATCGTATTTGCCAAAAGACCGTTTCAGTTCGGCTGTATTCCACATTACCAGTTAATTTATTACTCACTAGAGTCCACAGCTCATTGGTAGTAAGTGAATACTTACCACTAGTGATCGCAATTAACGTGATAATGGAAAATAACGCAAAAAGAAGCGTGATGCGTGCCGATTGACTCATGTATACCCCAGCAATTGCTGACATTGTTCAGTACTTAATTGTGTATGGTAAAAATGAGCAAAATAGTTTTGCAGATCGTAAGCGACTTGTTTTTCGATTCGAGGATCGAAATGGCTTTGTAGGCGACGCATTCCCATTAAACGATTAATACCCGGAGGGCCATCTAACCAACCAAATGGTAAGCCTTTAAACAGTAATACTTTTTTGTTTTTAACGGCTTGGAGGCTTTTCCATACAGAGTCTTGCATTATTTGCTGATAGGCATTTTCATCTTGTGTGATGATAATTTCAGGATCCCACATTAACAGCTGTTCAGGTGATACATCCGTCAACCCGGTGAAATCGGGCACATCTACCACGTTTTCAAAACCTAATGCCTCAATGGCTTCTGTATGAATTGAGCGTCTTGCTCCCGTTTGTAATCCTTTTGCGCCACGAGCAAGATAAAAACGCGGGCGCACTTTTTGTTCAGAAACAAATAGGGCTGCATCACTAAGGTATCGTTCTGCAATTTGCGCTAATGTTTCTGCTCTTTCTGTAACCCCTAATAAAGCCCCCGTTTGACGCAATTGGGCAGGACTATCTTTTAATGTGCCATCAATTAACACATAAGGTATACCAGTTTGATCAGAAACTCGTTTTGCTAATGAGCGATAGGTTTCATCTACATTTCCACTATCAATAATGATATCGGGTTCTAGCGTTAGTAAAGCTTCTAAAGATAAGGTGCTTCCTCGTCCTGACAAACGCCCTAAACGGGGTAATTTACGTAAGTCCTCTGCAAATAAAGGGCTTTTCTCTAAATTAAGGGATGAGAAGCCTAATAGTTTTTCAGGGGCTAATGCGAGCAATAATTGATCGGTCGGAGGCCCAGCACTGATCACGCGATGGATTGCCGTTGATGCCGGAATATGACCGAATTGTGCCGCAATACGCGAGGTTATCGCAGCTCTTACCGAATGTGGAAGTGCAGATAATGTCGCAATTGTTGTGAGGTAAGTTAGAAATTGTCGTCTGTGGATCGCCATAAGTTCACACTATTTATTGTTTTATATCGGTATCGTTGTTTCATTTATTATATAGCGAAGAATACTATATTTCCTTTGGCTTAAGTCAAGGGATAGTCAGTCAAAATCAAATCTGTGCACACATCTGAAAAACTTTATTCGAAATAGTGTATAACGTAAGGCTATAATCAGCGTTCTTGGAAAAATAAAGCGCGTATTAATACGAATGTTTTTGGATAGTTGCGATATAAAATGAAGAAAAAACGCCCCTCATTACAGGATGTAGCTTCACGTGTTGGTGTCACCAAAATGACGGTTAGTCGTTTTTTGCGTAACCCAGAACAGGTCTCCGAAGCTTTACGAGAAAAAATTGCGCGCGAGTTAGATAGTCTTAATTATATTCCTAACCGTGCTCCTGATATCTTATCTAATTCTACCAGCCATGCGATTGGGGTATTGCTGCCTTCTTTAACTAACCAAGTTTTTGCTGAAGTTATTCGTGGTATTGAATCAGTAACAGATAAATACGGCTATCAAACTATGTTAGCGCACTATGGATATCGTGCTGAAAAAGAAGAAGAACGCCTACTTTCATTGCTCTCTTATAATATTGATGGGCTTATTCTTGCAGAAAGAACACACACACCAAAAACAATAAAAATGCTAGAAACAGCAGGTATTCCAGTGGTGGAAATTATGGATAGCGTTTCACCTTGTTTTGACTCTGCTGTGGGATTAGACAATATTGATGCATCACAACAGATGGTCAGTGAAATGATCAAGCGTGGCTGTAAACGTGTTATTTATCTTGGTGCAAGGCAGGATGAACGTACTCTAATGCGTTTAAACGGGTACGAGAAAGCGATGCAAAATGCAGGCTTACCTACAGGTAGTGTAATGACACCAAAAAGTTCGTCGTATTCGTTAGGCGCTGAATTATTACATGCTGCACGTAAGCAATACCCCGATTTAGATGGGCTTTATTGTACCAATGATGATATCGCCATTGGTGCTGTTTTTGAGTGCCAGCGTTTAGGTATTTCAGTGCCTGATGATATTGCTATCTCAGGTTTTCACGGACATGACGTGGGGCAAGTAATGACTCCTCGTCTGGCGAGTATCTTTACTCCGCGTGATGAAATGGGGCAACAAGCAGCAGATTTATTGCTTAAACGCATGAAAGGCAAAATTGCTCGAGGACAAGTTATTGATGTTGGTTTTCGCATTATTACAGGTGAAAGCATATAAGAATTTAATATATTGATAATGTTTAGATTTATCATTTAATAACCCTAGTGTTATGAAATAATGAACATTAGGGTTTTTTATTGAGCCTTAAATAAATATCGAGTCACTCCTCCAATATTTTGTTGTCAGTTTGTAGATCATCTTACTTTCATTTGAGAGTCGCCTCACATTTTCACTTCTTAGTTGATCTTCGTTGTTGTATTTACCTTACCACTTCGGATATGTTACCCGTAACAGTTACGGGTAACATTACAAAAAAGACTTAATATCTGCCTTAAAGGAGCATTCTATGAACGATACCCAATCCCTACACCATGTTTTCATCTTAATGGGGGTATCAGGCAGTGGTAAATCTGCGGTCGCAAGTGGTGTGGCACAACGTACAGGTGCTGCATTTTTAGACGGTGATTTTCTACACCCTCGCTCAAATATTACTAAAATGGCATCAGGCCACGCTTTAAATGATGAAGATCGTAAACCTTGGTTACAAGCACTAAATGATGCTGCTTTTGCGATGCAAAGAACGAATAGCGTATCGCTAATTGTCTGTTCTGCATTGAAAAAAAAATATCGTGATATGTTAAGAGACGGCAATCAATGCCTGCACTTTTTATATTTAAAAGGTGACTATGAGCTGATTGAAAGCCGCTTAAAAGCACGTAAAGGGCACTTCTTTAAACCTCAAATGTTAGTGACTCAATTTGAAACCTTAGAAGAGCCAACCAACGCTGAAAATGATGTGTATGAAATTGATATTTCAATGCCACTTGATGATGTAATTGAAAGTGCAATTAATAAAATAAATTCAGTGACACAAGGGGCTTTTGAAGGGGAAACAGTATGAGTACATTAACGCTTGTGCTAACTGCGGTTGGCTCGGTTCTATTATTACTCTTTTTCGTTATGTATGCGCGTTTGCATGCATTTATTGCATTGATGATTGTTGCTATCGGTGCAGGTATTTTCTCTGGAATGCCACTTGAAAAAATCACACAAACTATGCAAAACGGAATGGGTGGAACATTAGGTTTCCTCTCTATCGTGGTCGCACTGGGTGCAATGTTCGGTAAAGTGCTACATGAAACTGGGGCATTAGACCAAATCGCAGTCCGATTATTAAAATATTTTGGTGAAAAACGAGCTAACTACGCATTGGGTATTGCAGGCTTAATTTGTGCATTACCTCTGTTTTTTGATGTTGCCGTTGTCTTATTAATTGGTGTTGTATTTGCGGTTGCTCGTCGTACTGGTGGCAATGTGGTGAAAATGGCTATCCCTCTGTTTGCGGGTGTTGCAGGTGCTGCCGCCTTCTTATTACCGGGACCAACACCGATGCTATTAGCTGACCAAATGAACGCTGATTTTGGTTGGATGATTTTAATTGGTTTATGTGCGGCTATTCCGGGCATGTTACTAGCTGGCCCTATCTTCGGTAACTTTATTAGCCGTTACGTTACCTTAGAATTACCAAAAGATTTAACTGAACCAAGTCTGGGCCAAAACAAAATGCCTTCTTTTGGTTTTAGCCTTGCTCTTGTGTTATTGCCTTTAGTGTTAGTGGGATGCAAAACCATTGGCGCACGTTTCGTTGAGGAAGGTTCTCAGTTATATAATATTCTTGAATTTGTTGGTCATCCATTTATCGCAATTCTTGTGGCTTGTTTAGTGGCTATTTACGGTCTTGCTATTCGTCGTGGTATGAGCAAAGAAAAAGTAATGGAAATCTGTTCTGCTGCAATCCAACCTGCGGGGATCATTTTGTTGGTAACGGGTGCCGGTGGTGTTTTTAAACAAGTGCTGGTGGATTCAGGTGTTGGTCCGGCATTAGGGAATGCTTTAATTGGTGCAGGTATGCCAATTGCGGTGGCGTGTTTTATTCTTGCTGGTGCTGTGCGTGTTATTCAAGGCTCTGCAACGGTAGCGTGTTTAACTGCAGTAGGTTTAGTTTTACCAGTTATCAATGAGTTGGGCTACAGTGGCGCACAAATGGCGGCATTATCAGTGTGTATCGCGGGTGGCTCTATTATTCTTAGCCATGTTAATGACTCAGGTTTCTGGTTGTTTGGTAAATTTACTGGTGCGACAGAAGCACAAACCTTAAAAACATGGTCTTTAATGGAGACTATTCTGGGTACAACAGGTGCAGTTATAGGCATGATCTTCTTCGCTTTTCTCTAATATCTAATCTTTATTTTCACATTGTTAGCGCGTCTTTTGACGCGCCTTTTTTCATTACAATAAATAACTATTAAATGTGACAGAAAATACCAAATTTCTCATTAACCTATAGGTTTCTTTATTTCGGTGGGTACACTAGGGTTGTCATATTATGGTTGACTATAATTCGCTTTTTATTAAACACACTGATTGCAATATTCACACAATCACACTTATTCGAGATTCAATTTTAGCATCAAGTAATAAGCTACAAAATAAGCTCAGTTTGCTTGATGAAATGGAACATCTCTTTAGCCAAATGTTAGATAACTCACAATCATTGACTCAATTTCTAAATGAAGTGGATGCGCATTTTACATATAGCCGAAAAGAGATAGACGATTTTTCAAGTTGGCTGAAAAAAATTAAAGATAGTGCTAGCAATATTGATAGGCTTTCCAGTCAGGCGAATATTTTATCAATTAATTCAGCAATTGAAGCTGGACACATCGGGCGTGAAGGAGCGGGATTCTCAGTCTTAGCCCAAGAGATGAAAAAATTATCATTAGAAATCCAGAAACAAGCTTCTTCTATTGCCAGCATTAATAATAATTTAGGTGCTCGTTTTATTCCTGTTAAAGCAACCACAGAAAAAAACCAACAGCAGGTTCAACAAGTTAAAACACTGGTTGAAGAAGGGCATCAAAATTTAACGTCACTGTCAGAACAAGCTAGCGAGCTTAAACATATTTTTACCTTTCTTTCGATGCAACAGTTTTTTAATACGGTTAAACTTGATCATGTTTTATGGAAAGAAGCGATTTATATCCATTTATTGAATAATGATGATGAACACTGTGTTAATCAGCATACAGAGTGCCGTTTAGGCAAATGGTATTATCAAGGTGATGGGCGGAAATTTGCAGGTACAGAGGCTTTTCGGCGTTTAGAACAGCCGCATAAGTTAGTGCATGAATGTGGACGTTTAGCATTAAAGGCCAATATAGAAGATAATCAAGAAATGGTTGCACACTATATAGAGCAAATGGAACAAGCCAGCGTTGATGTTATCAAATATGTTGATGTTTTATTAAACTCAGATAATTACTAACTTGATGAATAAAACAAGAAAAACAAAAAGGAGCGATAAGCTCCTTTTTGTATGTTGAACTGCGTGAATTAGCTCTTGTTTATTAAGGTATTTAATTGGCTATAAAGTGTATTGGCACTGCTTTCATAACCTTCCCGAGAAAGATGAACACCGTCAGGTCTGGCTAAATCATACAGCGCCCATGCTTTTATCGAACATTCGCCACCCATATAATCACGCCAATCCCAAAAGAGCGTCTTCTCTTGCTGAGCCACTTCTTTTTGAATTCTGATAATATCACTTAGCCATTGAGGTTGTTGTGAACGACAATCTGGTGCTTCTTTATTTTTAACTGAATCAGACGGTCCAATTAATAAGATAGCGCTATTAGGCGCTTGTTGGCGAATTTGACGAATTTTATCCGTCAGTTGTTGGCGATAGGCATTTAAATCAAAAGTATCATTAAAGGCTTCATTGGTACCATAAGCTAAAATCACCATATCAGGATTTAGCTGGCCTAATGTTTCTGTCCATTGTGCGCCCCATCTATCCATCATATTGATTGTGGCACCATTAATGCCTAACGAGGAGAGCATGACGCCAGGTTGTTGATTGGTGATCAACCAACCCCCTAATTTAACTGGCTGGCTTTTGCTAACTGTAATACTGACTGGAAAAGTCATAGTAATTGGATTTGAAAACTGCCATTTACCTTGCGTTTGCGATAATGAAAGGACTTTGCTTGTCGATGACTGTACATTTACTTGTGCTGTAGTTGGCGTTTTATAGAGCGCTTGTAATTGATAACGTTGCTGAGTTATTGGGTTTTCAGATAACTGTAATTTAGCCCATTTAGCTTGTGGTTCACTAATAAACCCGCCCAATGGGAAATCAGGATCGCTATCTTTTCTGCTTGAAAGCAGTGTCCATGCTTTTTTATCGCTTTGGTATTGTACGTTTGCAATACGTTGTCCTGCGATATTAGTCGGAGGAATAAAACCAATACCACCATTACCGTAATCGGCTTGAAAACGTTCACGCAACTTACCACTGAAAAAATCAGCCGCAGTATGAGAATCCCCTAACTGAACAATGTGCACTGTTTGATGGCCTTGTTGTAACCTTTTAACAAAGCTTGAAAAGTGAGGGTCGTGATAGTTGTAGAGTTGTCTTGAACCATCAGCAGGTAATACTGTGGGGGTGGGTAACTTCACTGTTTTTTCAGTGTCTTGATTACAAGCAACTAAGAGAGAAACTAAAGCCAGTATGATTGAGCTACTGACTAAAGTCTTACACTCAAGGATGTGCGTTAATTGTTTCATTTACAATAACCGTGTTTTTATCTTTTACATCATCGACTGCATTATCTTCTTTTGTTTCTTCTTGAAGATGAATACGTGAGAATACCTGTTGAGCAATAATTTGCTGACCTTTTAAGCTAAAATGAATACCATCACCGGCTCTTAACTTAACACGGCTACTACCATCACCCATATAATCAGAATAAATATCTTTCTCATATTTAAACATATCATTGACGGAAAGGTAAATTTCACCCATTTTCTCAGCTTCTTCACGGTAAAGTTTATCAAGATATGCCATGCCTTCAGATAACTTCTGCTTACGCATATTAGGTGGCCCAACCCAAATAACCGTAACATTATTCTGTCTGGCATTTTCTATAATGCCTGCAATGCGTGCTCGATAAGTTGATTCCCATGCTTCACTAGCAAATTTTAAATAACGCCCACCACCATCAGGTGGCATATCCCAAGGATCGTTAGGGCCTAAAAAGACCACCAGTAATTTAATGGTATCGTCACTGGCTAAACGTGTTGCAATAGTTTGTGGCCAATTAAAAAAGCGCGGATAAGCAAGTCCTGTACTTTGTTTACTTAAATCAATACTGCTGATGTTGTAATCCGTTTGCAGTTGGCGTTTAAGTAGTGGCGCGACGCCTTGCATCATTGAGTCACCCGCAAATAGGACTTTATCTTTTGGTGATAAGATAATTTCTGTTTTTTGAACGATAGGTTTTAAGGCTTCTAATGCCGCATCAGAGACGTCAGTAACGGAATGGTAAGGTAATCCTCCCATTATTTGCTTACGCTCCAATAATTGCGGAAAGCGTTGCGTTAGTTGAGATGCAGGTCGCGTATACCCATTAAAGAAGTGCAAGCCCACAGCAAAACCTTCAGGAAGTTGTTCTGGTGTGGAGGTTGGTACAATAGGTTTTGCTTGATTATCAGGATGGTGAACCTGTAGATAATCGCCGTAGCTTTCTATTGCAACAAATACGCCATCACGCAGTTGTCCCCCCACTTTCCAAGTATAATAATGAGAAAGCCCCGACCAAGGAGCAGGGCGATGATATTGTTGTTGCCAAAAGCGCTCTAGTGATGTTTGGTTTAGCCAAATCAGTAAAAGGGTACTCAACAGCACCATTAAGGCAACTTTTGCTGTCTTTTTTAGGTTTGAGCAGAAATCAAAAGCTGGCATAAATAAATCCTGGCACCCCATCTGGAGACAACATAAAAATAATAGTGAGGATCAACGCAAGTGGTAGAGGGTAAACATACCACGGCACTTTTTTCTCAAGACGAGCCACTATCTCCTTTAAGGTCACAAAGCAAGGATAAAGCAAGAACAGTCCCCAGAACATAAAGAGCGTTAAACCCTCAGCTTGTAATGATGCCCAAGCGCCCGTACTAAAGAGTTGCCGTATTAAGACAAACGCATCACCTACAGTTTGACTGCGGAAAAATATCCACGCAAAGCAAACAAAGTGGAAAGTGATTATCCATGACAACAACATATTTAATGACGATAACGCACTCGGTGGGGTATTTTTCTTCAAAGGAAAGAGACGGTGTTTAATATTTAATAGCACCACACCAATCCCATGAATAGCACCCCAAATAATAAAGGTCATGGCAGCGCCGTGCCATAATCCAGAAATCACCATAGCGGCAAAGGCATTAAAGTTTTGTCTAATCACGCCTTTACGATTACCCCCTAAAGGAATATAGACGTAATCACGAATAAAGGTAGATAAACTGATGTGCCAGCGACGCCAGAAATCGGCTAAGTTTATCGCTAAATAAGGGGCATTAAAGTTACGAGGCACGACAAAGCCTAGTAATAACGCGATACCAGTGACAAGATTGGTGTAACCCGAGAAATTAAAATAGATATGCCATGCGTAGGCATAAACTGCCGTCAGCACTTGTCCGCTTTGCGCTAAATCAGGCGCATTAAATACCGGATCAACATAGTTTGTTGAAAACCAACCACTTAACCAAAAGAGTTTTGCGATTGCTAAAACAATCAGCATTATTGCTCCTTTGTAATCAATGATTTTACGGGTTGGCGCCTGAATTTGCGGAAGAAATTCTTTAGCACGATTAATCGGGCCAGCTACGATGCTTGGGAAAAAGCACAGATAAAGCACAACATCCAAAAACGGGGCTTTGGGGATCTCTTTTCGACAAACGGAAACCACATAACTGACCGAATGGAATATATAGAATGAAAGCCCTAATGGCGCAAGTAACTCAATCAGCGGTAACTCAATGCTGAGTCCCCATTGCTGGAATGCTTGGGTGAGTGTTTCTTGGAAGAAGGAGTAGTATTTAAAGGCTGTAAAGTAGACACCCACCAATAACCCTAATAGCCAATAAATGACTTTAGAAGATGTGTACTTAGTTAATATATTCGCCAGTAAATAAATAAACAGTGTATAGCTTAATAAGATTATCGCAGGACGATAATCCGCATAAAAAAGAAAAGCATAACTGACTGTAATCAGTAGGATATTTTGGATCTTAACGTGCTTTTGGAAGAGCCAATATAGAATAAAAAAGCTAACAAAGGCTCCGAGAAACTCGAATGAAAAAAAATTCATAAATGGCTCTAAGGGTGTGATTTAAAAGTCATACCAAATGTATTACCCCATATATTATGAATTCTAAGCTGGCTTTCAATCAAAAGATTATCTTGTGATAAATAAAAGCCACTTTTCTCTAGAAAGAAAAGTGGCTTTTTGCCAGATGAAAGCCTGTTAAGGCTTAACTATCTTGTTTCGACTGCAACTGAACTTGAGTGATCAGTTTTTTATTTGAGTCGAACATTTCGGTCAGATAATCGTTATAACTTGAACCCAATTCTGAGTAACCTTTCAAGTCAGTGATTAACTGGCGAGAGTCGAGTTGTTGCTGCGTCATTCTTTGCTGTGCTCTTGAGGAGCGCAATGAATTATAGGCGCGGTGCGTATTGAGATTACGCATATAAGCAATCACTGAGCCTTCAATATCAGGGTAGGCTGCATAGCCTTTGGTTTTCCCTGGAACGTTATTGCAAGACTGACTCCCACATCGCATACCGAACAGATTGTTATTTTGTTGTGCCAACTTTGATGTTCCCCAGCCAGATTCTGTAGCGGCTTGCGTTGCGACAAAGTGTGTCGGAATAATATCAACGCGAGTCAGTAACGAATCCCAATTTACTTTTTTAGGGCTGGTACATGTGACGCCATAGTATTGACAGATTTCACGCAGTTTTTTTAAATCTGCGCTGCCCCAGTGCTGGGCTTTACGTTGAGCAGTTAACCACTCACGATCTCTCATTATCTTATTATTAACATTGTCAATAATAGGAACTATGACATTTAAAAACGCTTTCTTACGCTGTGTTCCCGAAGGGTATCTTTTCAAATCTGGCAACGGTGTTGACGTGCTTTTGAAAGAATACGCCTGCAGTATCTGGGAACTGCTGGTACTGGTTGAAGCAAAACTTACACCAGTAAATAGTAGTGAAATCAAGAAAGCGAAGACGGCACTTGTCCTCATCAATTGAGAGGGCATTGCTTCTCCTCGTTTAACTGGATAAAAATCGAACGAATACTAGCAAATTACTTTTTTTATAGCTACAAAATATCACCTCACATTAGGATAACTACGAGTGATTTGTTAAATAAATGTATAAGGTTTACTGGAAGGCCACGTTTTATAATCGCTTTTTTCCTTTAACAAAAAATGCTTTTTTGATAAAAACTTAAATTTGTCTTATGTAAAAAGCGGTGACTTAACCCAAATTTAGTAAAAATAAGGGTTTTTAATGTGTCAGTTTTGTTTGTTATTTAGTCAATTTTTGTTGTTTTTGGTCTAGTTTTATTATCAATTTCACGCGCTTTTTCTGCTAAATCAGTAAAATCCGCCTCATGCCAATAGGTTTTTGGATATGGTAAATTTGCCATTTGCGTTGTTGGCCAAAGCTGAAATTCTGCTAATTGTTCTAAAACATAACCAGAATAAGTACTAGGTAATGTGAGGTAGTGTGGAGATGCGGTTTCCTCAAAAGGTAACACCGGATACCGCATATCTGAGATATGATAATCACGCATTAAAACTAAAAATTTGTCAGGAACACGTTGTTGACTATCCCACCATTGTCCATCAATCACATCAAACCATTGTTGTGTTAATTGACGAGGTTGAGCTTCTAATTGATAGAGCGCGGAAGGAATGATGCCCTGCATTGATTGATTATAGTGCTCAAGGCTGGTGGCGTGACCATTAAGGATCAAAGTGAGTGAAAGTCGTGCACCAATTAAGTTTGAGTAGAGATCTTCAGGTGAAAATGCAGAGATACCCTCGGAGAATCCTGGCACAGAACGAAAACCATACCATTGTGCAATTTCATGCCATACCGCAAGACGATAACCTAATCGCGCGGCAAGATAAGCACTTAAGGTATAGCGTTCTGTTTCATCTTTAGGTGGGGTAAAAGCATTAAAGTGTATTTTACGTTGTGCTAGTTCATTGCTTAGTGTTAGCGTCCACTCTTGGCCTAACTTTGGATAGATATGGCTAAAGAGGTAGTAAGTATAATCTGCCGTATCACGAATATGGGCGATATCGAGGAATCCTCCTTTATGAGAGTAAATTAAACCTGATTTCTCACTCCCAAAACCTAATACGGCTGCTGTACCAAGCCAAAAGCTATCGTTATAACGATGATTACCTAATGTCGAAGCTTCAACTACATTATCAATACGATAAAAAGGCACGGGTATTTCAAACGCTTTGACTTTTAAGTTATAACCAAAAGCACAACAAGGTCTCAAGCCATTAGGTGCTGTTAGTGGTGCGGGTATTTGCCAAATCTGTGTTGCCTTTTCATTGGTAACACTATCAAGATTGGCATGCAGAGATTTAACAGGTGCGACTTGAGTACAACCTGCAATAAATAAGAAGAAGACAATGGTGTTGATAAAAAGAAACCGCTTAAACATCAAAATGCTTCACCTACTTGAAAATAGAATCCTGTGCTTTCTTTACCGATACCAAAATCAAGGCGTACATTCATGCGAGGTTTGAACTCAAATCGATAACCGATGCCAACACTCGGTAACCAATGGCCTTGACCTAAGTCACGCGCTTGATCACTTAACGTACCACCGCCAACCCAAAGTGCAATGCCATGTCGCCAATCGAGTTTTTTACGGTACTCAACTTGGGTTGAAAAAACATGATTATCTTGATATCGCCCCTCATAATAGCCTCGCATTTGGTGACCATTACTCAGTTTAGATAATTGGCTCCAAGGCACATCACCTGATGTAAAACGCGCATAATTATCAAATGCCAATACCGCGGTATCACTCAAAGGATAATAGTAGTTATATTGTATCTGTGTCGCATTAAAGCGGTTATTACTGCCAGTATCCGGTGAATAATGGGTATAGCTGATATCAAATGCCTGACCTTGGCTCGCATTAGGCAAAAAATCACGACTATCATAAGTAAAACGGACACTTAATCCAGAGCTGGTTGAGCGCAAAGGTAAATCGCGTTGATCCATATACACTTTAAATGGATTATCGGGCGCGGCGGCTTGTAGATTTGAATAATCCCAGCCTAAACCAATATAGGTGTTTTTAGTGATTTGACGCAGTAACGTGGGCGTTAGACGCAATTCTTGAGAGCGAAATTCGCCGAAATGATCTTTTACACGCCCTTCGTGATAACCTTCACCCCAATAATTAGTTGGTACATTATTTAATGTTCCAGTGAGATAAAAGCGCCATGTATCATTAGCCAAATAAGTGTAGTTACTAAAGGTCATACCAAAAGCCCCTGTCGA
The DNA here is from genome assembly GCF_040139345.1 of Proteus sp. fly-1067. Taxonomy (NCBI): domain Bacteria; kingdom Pseudomonadati; phylum Pseudomonadota; class Gammaproteobacteria; order Enterobacterales; family Morganellaceae; genus Proteus; species Proteus sp. fly-1067. The sequence continues at coordinate 77,445 of NZ_JBEEUL010000006.1, forward strand.
GGAGCCAAAGCCACTTAATGAGAGTGACGATATTTTGCTATCAGGGCGGCTGTCTGCTTGATAAAGCCCCACAAGGGCGATACCGACACCTAATTCTAATTCAGGCGTATAGAAAGGCCCGGGTAAAATACCCCAGTCGATAGTTTTACTGCGATCGAAGCTATTTTCTCCGCCTAATCCTACTAACCATTGGTCTATTTGTTGTCTATCAGGAAAGAGTTGTGCTTGTGCTGTGTGTGAAGTAAAGAGGCTGGCAAATGCCAGCCCAAAAATAAAAGGGTATTTAACCATTAAAAACGGAACTCACCAGAGACAAAAAAGCTATTACGGTTATTAAAACCGAGTTCTGTAATGACATTAAAGTTACGTGTGACTTCTAAACGTGCACCTACTGTTTGGTTCCATTTATGAGCAAGATGCTGTTCAACATCGAATTTAATATCCCCACCAAATATTCCGACCATTTGTTCAAAGTTGGGTGGTAAATTTAACTTGCTAACATCACCTCTAAAACGTTGAGTAATATCTTGGTACATTGCACCTGTCCACACTTGCAGTTTGGTATTGCCTTGACCAGAAATTAACGGTTCAAAGATAAACTCATAACCTACTCGAGGTGAAATCACTAACGCTTTAATATCACCGTCTAAAATATCAAGGTTAGTTTTGGTGTAGTTTAAGTCAAAAGTACCAAAGAACTGGTTATAGCCCCCTGCTAAAGTAAAACCTCCACCATAAGTTTTGCCTTCAAAATCTAAATTAAATATTTCGTTTTGAGCAACAGGGATAACGAAACCGCCACCAAAGTCAGCGCGAACATCGTTTAGAACAGAACGAGAAGTACCTTTAGTTTTACCGTATAAGCCATAAACATTGAAAAAAGGAAACACCCAACTGTCTAATTTAAGCATATGGGTTTCACTTTTTTCACGAGTGTGTCCCACATCAATTTTGACAACATCGCTGATTTCAGGCCATGCAGGTGTCGAAAAGCCAATTTTATCCACGATAATATCTTGACGTAGATTCATATAACTATAGCTTGCACCAAATGGCTCAGGAATATCATAACCACGAGCACGGGCTTCATCACCCCAAATTGGTAAAACACGAGATTGGCTTGCTGGGGTACGTGTATCTAGCGAACCTTCATTATTTAATGCAGTGCCACCAGATTGGCTCACACTTAAAGAGAGCAGAGGACGATCGCTGTCCGCATAAGAAAAACTCGTGGCAAGGAGGGAGGCGGTCAATACCACCTTATTTAAATTGGAAAAGTTCATACATAACCCACAGAAAATTAAAAAAGTAAGTAGTAAAAGAGTAGCCGTAAATTTTAATCTTTTTCTAATTGATGGTCACCAGCTATAAGTGCGATATACAGTAAGAGATGCTTATATTTCGCGTTATTATAGGATTATTAAGGGTTTATTAAGTAAAAAACCTTATTTTTTCTAAGCTAATCTTAAGAAAAGTAGTCAATTAAAATTATAAAAGAGAATAATAATTATTCTTTTAATTATCGTTCTTTTATTGCTTTCTATAATACTGATTAAATTAACGTCGAAATAAGTTATTTTAGTGATAAACCGTTATGATATTAGTCAACTTCACATGGACTCTTTTAATAAAGGAACGCTATGACCTATCAAGAGCTTTATCAGTACGCTATTTTTATGTTGTCTCGCCGTGATTACAGTACAAAAGAACTACAACGTCGAATCGAACGCCGAATTCGCGAAACGGAGAAAGATTCACCTACCGCTCCTGAATGTTTGCCTCAAGTAATTGAACGCTTACTTGAAAGCCAATACCTTGATGACAATCGAACCATATATAGTTTTTTTCGTAGCTATTTAAATAAATCTTATGGGCCGTTACGTATTCGCCAAGAATTACGCCTAAAAGGATTTCCCTGCGAAATTATTGAACGTGTATTAGAAGAAACAGACACCGATTGGTACGCACTTTGCCAAGAGGTCAAAGAGAAAAAATTTGGCACAGGCAAGCCCAAAGACTATAAAGAGAAAGCGAAACAAATCCGCTATTTACAATATCGTGGGTTTACCTCTGATTATATCAATGCATTGTTTTAATTGATTAACGTAGTGCCATTGCAATATCAGCTAATTTTTTATCATTATTTTTTTTAAAATAGACCTTTTGATGTAAAAAAATATCAAAAGGAAATGGTGAGCGAATAAATTGCACCTCATCATTTGTGATCGTTGAAATATAATGAATATTTTCAGGCATAAAGCAATAACCTGCTCCTTCATCAATGCAATGCAATACATCAGCCATCTCTGTTAAACCTAAAGTATGATATTGGTAACCCTGTTTTTTTAATCTATCTAAAATTGTTGAAAATATCGGATTATGCAAAGAACTGTTCCTTTGTATTAACGTTTCTTTAGCAAAGAATGTTTTGGTATCTGAATATTTTTCAAAGAGTTTTTTATTAACCAATAAGCCGACTTTTTGAGTGCATAAATTAATTGTATTAATATTTTCATGTGAATAGTCAAATTCAAGAGAGGAGATCACAAGATCAAATTCTTTATCAAAGAGTTCCTCATTAATATCGTCAATATAGCCATCTTCTAAAGACAGTTTATATTGATTGTTTTTTTGTCTTATTTCCAATAATTTTGTTTTCAAATCTGGATAGTAAAGCCCATCTAACTTAATTGAAAGCAATGTCTTATCTTCATTTAAATCAAGGATCTGATTTTCGATTTTTCTAATTTTTTTATAATAGGGATATAGACTCTCATACAGTGTTTTTCCTGCCGGAGTAAGTGTCATTCCATTTTTTGAGCGCTTAATCAATGACTTACCGATTTTAGTTTCAAGTTCATTAATACCATGACGTAACGCAGATGGGGTGACATTAATTTTTTCGGCTGCTTTTACTAGACTTTGATAAGTCGCGACAGCAAAGAACTGATTTATTTTTCTTGAGAAAAACATGCAGGTGTTCTCCACAGAGACATATTAATTGAAATTAATAATCTGCTTGAATGAGATTTTTACATTGATATTTGTCAATAATATTTTTCTAGCGACTAAAAGTGAAAAATTATCGAAGATAAATTAAAAAAATAACATTGGCGACTAAATTTGATAATAAATAATAGTATTTTTTATAAATAACAAAATCAAATGATTGATTTTTTGTTATTACTATATTTTATTTATTACTTATGTCTATTTTTTTAATGTTATTTTTTATTGAAAATCGCCATCAACCTATAAAGCATAAAAAAACTCAATATCAAATTATAAAAAATTCAACTTTCATTTTTGTTTTTTTTGATATTTTAATTTTCGAGATGAAACGGCAATTTAATTATCTCTATTTTTAATTAACTTATATTGGGAAATATTTAATGAAAAACATTAATACACTTTTAACGAAAATGAAATCTTCTACCTCAGAAACTATTACATTAAAAGAATTAGCACCATTATCATTGCATGAAATACGGGCATTAAGTGATGAAAAATTAACTTGGGATGAAGCAAAAACATTATATACAGAGGCAAAAGAAGCTGCAAAACGTAATAAATTGAATGAATCTCATTATTTAGCGCGTAATAATCCTCAAGTACAAAATGCGGTCACGTTAGGTATTCAATCACAATCAGCACAAAGCCGTGCATTAAGTGATTGGATCCCAGAAAGAGGGGATACTTTTGTCGATGGCAAATCTGTGGCTTCTATGTTTTCACCAGCAGGTTATTTAACTGAGCTTTATCGTGAAGCAAAAGCCTTACATACTGAAAGCTCTGTTTATCATCTTGATAAACGTCGCCCTGATTTAGCGCAATTAGTGCTTTCTCAAGAAAATATGGATAAAGAAGTTTCTACACTTTCTTTATCTAATCAAATCCTAACCACTGCACTACAAAATAAATTAGGTAGTGGTAAAGATTTATTTCGTGAATTAGCGACTAACCGTTTAACTGGTGGCACTCCTTATCATCAACCTTATGAAACTATCCGCCAAGCTATTATGCTTCAAGATAGAAATCTTGAAGGTTTAATGTCATCTCCTGATGTGACTAAAACTTTAGATTCAGCACTGTTAGCGTCTATTCAAGCGGATATCTCTCCTGAACTTTATAATATTTTAACAGAGAATGTTGATAAAGATACTGATACTTTATTCAAGAAAAATTTCGGTAATCTTAATAAAGAAATATTAAAAAGTTCTCGTTTTCTCGCTGAATATTATGATGTTGATATTAAAGATATCAGATTTATTTTAAAAGCATTTAATAAAAAAGAAGCGTTAACAAATAAAGAACTATTAAATATAAATAAAATTATTAGGCTGTATAAAGCGATAGGAATGCCTGTCTTATCTGTGATCACGGCAATTAAATCAAAAAATAGTGAATTTAATATTGATAAGGAAATATTAAGTTCTATTTTTCATATAAAGATGATGATGAATAATTATCATATTACCGTGGAACAGGCGATTGTGCTTAATGGTGGGTTAATTTCAAAAATATCTTTTGATAATACATTATCTCAATTTGATCAATTATTTAATAATCCACCACTTGATGATACGCTTTTGATTGACGATAATAAAGAGATCAGTTTTTATCACCCGTTAACTCCAGAGCAATCAATTCGTGTAAATATTTTAAAACGTGCTTTTAATGTGAATTATATTGAATTGAAGATGTTATGGCACTTAACATATAAAACTATGAGTATGTTTAATTGTAATTTACAAGATCTTTCTTTACTTTATCGTCTCCAATTAATAGCAAAAATTCACGGTTTATCTGTTAATGAATTAGTATTACTTATAGATATTTTACCTGCACCATTTAATGGCGCAATAAAAGACCATTCTACTTCAGATGAACTAGGTAATTTAATTCATACAATTAATGAATATATACAATTCGCTAAAAAAGAAAAATGGACGATAAGTGAACTGTTTTTAATTTGTTCATCAAAATACGAGTCTGAATTTAGCTCTGAACTTGAAGTGTTAATTAATAATTTAAAAGTGATATTAAAAAATGTACCAACAGATTATGAAGAACAATTCTCAGTTGTTGCATCATTTATTGCTGCTGAAATGGGTATTGACTCTATTGAAAAAGCGAACTGGATATTACATTGGGTTGATCTAGAACCGGGTAATAGATATCTAAAAGATATATTACCAATAATTATTAAAGATAATTTAACTCAACAAGATAAAGAAAATATTGCACTATTCTTTAACCGACTTAAAAAAATCACCTTGGTTTCAAATAAAATAGGGTTAAATAAGTCTACATTAGAAATTATTAGTTATCGTACAGAGTGTTTTTATCCTAAAGAAAGTCGTGAATTAAAAATTGAAAGAATAAAACATATCACTCAATTACATCATTTTATTTCGCAATGTGGCGATAGAGCGAATGAATTTTTAATTGAACTTAAAAATCAATCATTAACAACTGAAACAATGGCATCAATTTTAAATATTGATGAAGAAACTATTACTCAAGCCTTAGAATTAACACCAACCAAAGCATTAAAAGATTTTCAAAATATTACTGTTCTTATTCAATATATTGAATTATCTAAAACACTCGGTATTTCCCCAAATGACTTCAAATTATTAGTTGATTTAAAATACACGGAAAATAATGATGTAGAAGGTACTTATGATAATTGGAATAAACTTAGCCAAGTTATGCAGTCAGGTTTAAGCAGTGAAAAAACAGCACAACTTGTTCAATTAATGGATGAGAAAAAAGCGACAGTATTAACCCAATATTATGCCAATCAAAGCAGTAATCCATCATTAATCAGTCGAGACGATGTTTATCACCATTTATTAATTGATAACCAAGTTTCTGCTGAAATTATGACAACTGCGATTGCACAAGCGATTGCTAATATTCAATTTTATATCAATAACTGTTTATCTGGTGATGAAAAGGATGTTGATAAGAATGTGAAGGGGCGGACTTTCTTTGCGCAATGGAATGAGTTTAATAAACGTTATAGCACATGGGCTGGTGTTTCGAAATTAGTCTATTATCCTGAAAACTATGTTGACCCGACTATACGTATTGGGCAAACCAAAATGATGGATACCCTATTACAGTCTATTAGCCAAAATAGTGTTAATCGCGATACGGTAGAAGATGCCTTTAAAACCTATTTAACCTCATTTGAACAAATTGCGAATTTAGAAATATTAAGTGGTTATCATGATAGTGTGACATTAGATGATGGATTGACCTATTTTATTGGTCGAAATCCTGCAGATCAAATGAGCTATTATTGGCGCAGTGCTGACCATAGCAAAATTAAAGATGGTAAAATGGCGGCTAATGCGTGGACAGAATGGACTAAAATTGAAAATGGCTTAAATCCGTATAATGGTTTAATTCGCCCAGTCATTTTTAATAGCCGTTTATATATTGCTTGGATTGAAAAAAATGAAATAGCAAAAAATAATAATTCAAATATAGTCGAAAAGGAAATTAAATATAACTTAAAGCTTTCTCATATTCGTTATGATGGTTCTTGGAGTACGCCTGTTAATTTTGAATTAAATAATAGTGTTTTTGAGGATAAAAATATTAATTTTTACTTATCTAGTAATGTGGAAAATGAGGAGTTAATATTATCTTTTTATAAAATAGATAATGACTATCCAGATAAACTTGATAAAAATAAATGTTTTATATTTAAAATCAAAGAGGAAATGAATGAAATTTCAATTCCGGAAGATACTGCTGGTATAATTTATGCTAATGTTAAGTATTATTTCGATTCTTATTCTGGAAATCAAGGTTTAACCAAGCGTATTAACAATCAATTTATTGCTAAAACTCAATCATCATATTTAATAAATAGTGATCCTTCAACAACAAATGGTAGTAATATCACGACAAGTGATTTTGTTTCTCTTGATGGTAGTCAAGTTAACAAAGCACGTATTATTGATTTTAATAATGATAATATCAACTGTGAGGTATCAGCGTTTGTTAATTGTCATGTTAATGCCCCAGTTTATAATAATGAAATAATAAGAAAGCTATTCAAATCCAGTTCTATAAATCCTTCAGATCTTTATTATTTTACGACGCCTTTAGGTGGTCTGTCTGAGCGTGATAAAACGTTTACCTTAGAGCCTAGAAATTTAATTTTAATTTGTGTTATTAATAGTAAAAATAACGATTTATATATGTTTATTTACAATACTGAAAAAGATGAGTTAGATGATGTATATATAAAATATCTAGATAATTATGATAAATTAGGGATCTTCCTTATGCAGGACGGTATATTGTACTCTGCCGCAGGTCAACAATTTTCTCTTTCATTAGCGGATAAATTAATACCAAATAAATATAATGGGACTTTTAATAAAAATGCTGGAAAATTAAAAGTCGGTTTTACCCTTGGTAGAAATGGTAATATTTATTTACCACTCGACCTGGGCTTGAGAGATAGACGCCAAGCTGAATTTATATATGTGGATTTAGAGGTGCTTGGTACTAGCTATATAGAAAATATTAATGATATTTCAATTAATCTAAGCTCTAAAACAGATAGTGTTAAAAAAGAATTTTCATTATCGACTTGGTCTTCTGGTTCATCTTCAATTAATGTCGGTGAAAATACTTATAATAGTAAAGATAATATTCTTAATTTAAATATTCCAACCAGTGAGTTTTTAGCAGATAACTCTTCTGTTTTAGATGTTAAAATTATCGTAACAGGTAAGACGACTGGAATTTTGGTTGAAAAAGAATTTAGTTTTGATATTAAAAAAATATTAATAGGGAAGCATGACGATGTCATTTTTATAAAGACAAATGCTAAAGGTGCTCAATATCTTTCTATGACTTTGAAAGATAAACCTACATTTATTCGTTTAAATACCTTATTTGCCCGCCAATTAGTTAAACGTGCCAATAAAGGAATTGATAGCATTTTAACCCTAGATACTCAACGTTTACCTGAACCTGCATTAGAGGGTAATACGGATGAAACGATGGACTTCAATGGTGCCAATGCGCTCTATTTTTGGGAGTTATTCTATTACACCCCAATGATGGTCGCCAGTGTGATGCTTGAAGGACATAACTATGATGAAGCTGGTCGCTGGTTACGTTATGTCTTTAGCCCGAATGGGTATATTGAGAATGGTATTCATGTTGATCGGGCTTGGAATTCACAACCGCTTTTAACTGATACCGCTTGGGATAAAGATCAACTTGATTCAACCGACCCAGACGCCGTGGCGCAAACTGACCCTATGCATTACAAGTTAGCGACTTTTATGAAGTGCCTCGATATTCTCATGGATCGTGGTGACAGTGCTTACCGTGTATTAGAGCGCGACGCATTAAATGAAGCCAAAATGTGGTATATGCAAGTGCTGAAATTGCTAGGTGATGAAACTGAGTTATTAGGTGATAACGTATGGTCTTCTCCTAAATTAACAGAGGCAGCATCAAAAACCAAACAACCAACTCGTACGATGACTGAAGAAAGTGAAGAAACTGTATCACCGCGTACGGCTAACTCATTAACGTCACTCTTTTTACCGCAAATTAATGAAAAATTAGCGCAATATCGCGATACGCTAAAAATACGCTTGTTTAATTTACGTCACAATTTATCAATTGATGAGCAACCTTTGTCGTTAGCGATTTATGCAACTCCGGCTGATCCTAAAGCATTACAAAATGCAGCAGTCAATCAGTCTCAAGGTGGCAGTACATTGCCAAATGCAATGATGCCAGTACAGCGCTTTCCTGTGATTTTAAATAGTGCAAAATCTGTGGTTAGTCAGTTAATGCAGTTTGGTAGCTCGCTTGCTAGCATTACAGAGCGTCAAGATGCACAAGCATTATCAGAATTACTCTCTACGCAGGGTAGCGAGATTATTCTGCAAAATATAAAGTATCAAGCGAAAATCATTGAAGAATTTACGCATAGTGAAAAAGCACTAAAAGCCGTGCGTACGGGGGCTCAAAATCGCTGTGATCACTATAGCAAGTTGTATGATGAAAATATTAGTACATCAGAACAACAAGCAATGGATCTCTATTTAGCATCTTCTGTATTAAATACGGCAAGCCAAGGGTTGAATATTGCAGGAGCTGCTGCTGATTTAGTACCCAATATTTACGGTATGGCTGTGGGTGGCTCTCGTTTTGGGGCTATTTTTAATGCCACTTCAATTGGATTGCAATTATCAGGCTCTGCTACCCGTATTGCAGCAGATAGATTAAGCCAGTCTGAGGCTTATCGCCGTCGTCGTGAAGAATGGGAACTGGCTCGTGATAATGCAAAATCGGAGTTGGAACAAATTGATGCACAACTTGAAGCCCTGAAAGTACGTAAAGAAGCCGCGAATTTGCAGTTGGAGAGTATGAAGTTACAACAGCAACAAACGCAAGAGCACTTAACTTTCTTACAAAATAAATTTACCAATACAGCCTTGTATAACTGGTTACGCGGTAAATTAATGGCGATTTATAAGCCTTTCTACGACTTAACCGTATCTCGTTGTCGTATGGCGGAATTAGCTTATCAGTACGATTTAGGTGAAACTCAAACCTTTATTCGCCCTGGCGCATGGCAAGGTAACTATTCTGGTTTGATGGCGGGTGAAAGCTTAATGCATAACCTGACTCAGATGGAAAACAGCTACCTTGAAAAAGATAAGCGCACATTAGAAATTACCAAAATTGTTTCGCTGGACGATGTATATCAAGGCTTAAGTAGCAATCAATTTGGCTTTGATAAAGTGTCTGATGTTATCAACGGGAAAGCGACAATACTGGGTACCACAGAAAATGGTATCACGCTGAAAAATGGTCAATTACAAGCTTCAATTAAGCTCTCTGATTTAGCTATCGACAAAGATTATCCTGCTGATTTAGGTAAGTTACGTCGAGTTAAACAAATTAGTGTGACATTACCAGCATTAACAGGCACTTATCAGAATATAAGAGCAGTGCTGAATTATGGCGGTAGTGCGGTGAAACCAAGAGGTTGTAATGCAATTGCGATTTCTCATGGCATGAATGACAGTGGTCAATTCCAACTGAACTTCAATGATGATCGTTATCTGCCTTTTGAAGGTTTACCCGTGAATGATAACAGTACACTGACTTTAAGCTTCCCTGATGCAACAAGTAAGCAAAAAGAGATGTTACTGACATTAAACGACATCATTCTTCATATTAATTACACCATTCGTTAATTATCTAAATATTAATTACAGGCTCTTAACTGAGCCTGTAAGGAGTTCTACATGCAAAATTCAGAGAATTTAACCTTTGATGCGCCGAATTTACCAAAAGGTGGTGGTGCAGTTACAGGATTAACCGGCAATATGGGTGCCGTAGGTCCTGATGGTGCGGCGACTTTTAGCTTACCATTACCCATTAGCCAAGGTCGTGGTTATGCTCCTTCTTTAGGTTTGACGTATCAAAATCAAGCAGGCAATGGGGTATTTGGTTTCGGTTGGTCTGTGGGCGTGATGTCTATTCGTCGTCGTACTTCAAAAGGCGTGCCATCTTATTCTTCACAAGATGAGTTTATTGGGCCAGAAGGTGAAGTGATTGTGCCTGTTTTGAATAAAAAGGGCGACATTGAAAATACTCAACGTAATACATTATTAGGCGTAAAACTTGCACATCAATACCAAGTCACAACCTACCGTTCTCGTATTGAAAAAAGCTTTAGTCGTTTTGAATGTTGGTCATTAAATGAGGCTAATACTTCTGCTAATACACCAAAACAATTTTGGGTGATGTTGAGTGCAAATGGTGAGGTTCACTTATTTGGTTATGAAACCACAGCACAGATCGTGGATAGCCAAAACAGCGAGCATATTGCGCAATGGAACCTCAATGCTTCGGTTTCAGCAATGGGTGAACAAATTGAATATCACTATTGTGCTGAAGATGAAAAAGGTTGTAATAAACAAGAAATTCAATCACATGGCAATGCCAATACACAACGTTATTTAGAGAAAGTGTATTACGGTAATCCTGTGGGTGAACGCGCTTTCTCCTGTACTAAAAGCGATAATACATTACCGAAAAATGCTTTATTTACTTTAGTGTTTGATTACGGTGAGCGTAACAGTGCATTAGCCTCTTATCCGCAATGGCAGAGCAATTCAGACTGGACACTGCGTAAAGACTGTTTTTCGCTTTTCCATTACGGTTTTGAAGTCCGTACTCGTCGTTTATGTCGTCAAGTGCTGATGTATCACCGTATTGAAAGTTTAGAAAAACAAACAGCATTGGCGGAAACACCGGAATTAGTCGCTCGATTAACGCTTACTTATGATGAGTCAGCATCGGGTACGGTGTTAGTTTCAGCACAACAATCGGCTTTTAACGATAATAAAGATACACAGTCGTTAATAACATTGCCCCCTGTAAAATTTGATTGGCAAAAAGTCGGTACAACGAAACAAGCATTATGGCAATCACTGGATGAACTCAGATCTTTTACACCACAACAGCCTTATCAATATGTTGATTTATTAGGGGAAGGGCTTGCGGGTGTGTTGTATCAAGACAGTGGTGCTTGGTGGTATCGCGCACCAATGAGAAAAGAAGATAAGCAAAATCCTAATGCCATAACATGGGATAACCCTAAAAAACTCCCTGTTATTCCATCGTTACGTGGCTCAGCAACGCTGACTGATATTACGGGTGACGGCAAATTAGAATGGTTAGTCACACAAGGTAATGTAAACGGTTATTACATTCAGGATGACACTAAAGCAGAGAATTGGCTTAATTTTGTGCCACTTGGTGCCATACCTGTGGAATATTTTCATCCTAGAGCTGAAATTACCTCATTAACAGGCAGTGGTTTTGCTGATCTCGCCTTGATTGGTCCTCGCAGTATTCGTCTTTATGCTGGCTCAGCGCAAGGTTGGAAAGAAAGTAAAGAGATAATGCAGGCTGAAGGGGTGATCTTGCCGATTAAGAATATTAATCGTCGTGCTTTAGTCGCCTTTAGTGATGTTTTGGGCTCTGGACAACAACATCTAATTAAAGTGGATTATCAAGGAGTAACTTGTTGGATTCATCTCGGTGAGGGTAAATTTAGCAAACCAATCACTATTTCGGGATTTTCGGCAGATCGCCTTAAATTTAATCCTAACCAGCTCTATTTAGCCGATTTAGATGGTAGTGGTACAACTGATATCATTTATGCCCAATCTACTCATTTAGAAGTTTATTTTAACCAAAGTGGTAACCAATTTGTACGTGGTGATGATATCCCATTACCTAAAGGTGTGCGTTTTGATAATCAATGCCAATTGCAAGTAGCGGACGTTCAAGGTTTAGGTATTGCCAGTATTTTACTAACAAAATCTTATCCAACACCGCAACATTGGGTTCTTTCTTTGCAAAATAACAAACCGTGGTTATTAACCTCTATTAATAACAATATGGGGCTACTCCAAAAATTACACTACCGTAGTTCTGCCCAATATGGTTTGGACGAAAAATTAACTCGGCAACAACAAAATAAAGATAATGTAGTAAGTCATTTACCATTCCCTTTGCATACGCTTTGGAAAATTGACACGGTTGATGAAATTACACAAAGCCAGTTAACACAAACTTTTAATTATCGTTATGGTGTCTGGGACGGTAAAGAAAAAGAGTTTCGTGGTTTTGGTTGTGTTGAAGCTACGAACGCTGAATCATTTAAAAGTGAAGAAAATACGACGGATAAAACACCAAGTGTGTTAACCCGCCAATGGTTCTTAACGGGTAAATCTATTGTTGATGCTCAGCTTTATAACGAGTTTTGGCAAGGCGATAATGGTGCATTTCCCCATTTCTCACCACGTTTTACACAAGGTGAAGGAAGCGCTGAAAAGATCTGTGATAACACAGTGCGTCAAGAACAAGGCTATTGGCTTGAGCGTGGATTGCAAGGTCAATTGCTTCGAAAAGAGGTCTATGGACTAGATAATTCTGTTGTTTCCAGTGTGCCTTATGCTGTCACAGAACAGCGACCTCAAGTACGTCTAATTGAAATGCAAGGGCGCTCACCTGTAGTGATGCCTTCTGTAGTAGAAAGTCGTGAATATCACTATGAGCGTATTGCGACTGATCCTGTTTGTCATCAACAAATCGCTTTAGAACAAGATAGTTATGGTTTTGCCTCTAAAACTGTTTCTATTGATTATCCAAGACGAGTTAAAGGCACGGAAAATCCTTATCAGCATTATGAAAGCTTGCCAGAGACGTTATGGGCATCCAGTTATGATGAGCAACAAAATACACTGCGTTTAGGTTTATTGCGTCAAACTTGTCATCATATTAATCACCCTGAAAGACAGGTTTATCAGCTAAGTGTTATAGCAACAAGTCGCCAAGATATTTGGACATATGGAGCAGAAAAGCAGCCTAAAGAGGGGTTAAGTGTCGAAGCACTATTAGCCACCAATAATTTACTGACACAAAAATCAGTATTTGTTGGGCAACAACAGCTGGCTTATATGGATGTCAATGGAAGTGGCACATTGCTAGAGCCTGATTTTCCAGCTCGTTTAGCCTATAGCGAAAGTGCAGAATTAGATGAAGAAACTGCCAACGTTATTTCACAACCTTATCCCGATTTAGCACTGAATGACGTGATGACAAATGCGGGTTATCAGCAAAAAGCGTATTTGTTTGCGGATGAAACAGAAAAAGGCAATACGTTGTGGGTGAAACCACTATTAGGCATTACCCAATATGGCTCATTAGCGCAATTTTATAAGCCGCTTATTTATAAGCAATCTAACTTATCTTGTGAGTATAACTTATTATGGGATAAGCAATTTTGTGTGTTAATGGGAAAAAAGTCCCCACTCAATATACAAGATTTCCATCTTACTTATGATTGGCGCTTTTTGTCACCTAATTCAATGACGGATGCAAATGAAAATATTCATCAAGTCATGTTTGATGGTTTTGGGCGAGTAACGACAACACGTTTTTCAGGTAGCGAAAATGGCAAGCAAAGCGGTTATAGCGATAAGCCATTTATGATGCCGACAACGATTAATGATGCGTTAGCGTTGACATCAACACTGCCTATTGCAACAGGTTTTGTTTATATCACTGACAGTTGGATGTCCACATCTTCAAAATTACCACCGCATGCACTGCAAATTATGACCGACCGTTATGACAGCGATCCACAACAGCAAATTCGTCAACAAATTGCTTTTAGCGATGGTTTTGGTCGTTTATTGCAAACTTCCGTGAGAGTTGAAGCTGGAGACGCTTTCTTGCGCGATGAAAAAGGGATATTAGCAGTTGATAGTGCACAACAGGTACAGCAAAAAAGTACCACAACACGTTGGGCTATCTCAGGTGAAACAGAATATGACAATCAAGGAAATGTAAAGCGTGTTTATCAGCCTTATTTCCTCAATGATTGGCGTTATATCACCGGTAGTTCTGCACAACCGAATCGTTTTGCAGATACCCATTATTACGATGCATTAAGTCGCTTATATCGAGTGAATACGGCAAAAAACTATCAGCGTAATACGATAGTAACACCTTGGTTTGTGGTCCAGGAAGATGAAAATGACACTCTAATGTAAGTTATTTATTGCCTATCAACGCGGGTTAATTGGCGATGTCGTTTAATCCGCTTAATTTAGGAATTTTATTATGCTAGTGGCGATCCCATCAGAAAGCGATGCGCTGGCTTGGATGATTATCGGTGGATTTTCAGCCTGGGGAGGTGTCGTGAGGTATTTAATGGAAATTAGGCAGAAAAAAATTAAGTGGTCTTGGTGTGGTATCACCAGCCAAGTCGTGATCTCTGTTTTTACAGGATTATTAGGAGGGTTATTAAGTTTTGAAAGTGGGGCAAGTCGTTATATGTCTTACATGATTGCAGGACTTTTTGGCTCAATGGGTAGTACAACTTTAATTTGGTTGTGGAACCGTGTTTTTGGTGTGAATAACCTTAAGGAGCCTAAATGAGCATATATACATTGAGTCAACGTAGCCAAAAAAATCTAGAAGGTGTGGATCAGGATTTAGTCCGAGTGGTTAATTTGGCACTGACATTTAGTGAATATGATTTCGTTGTTATTGAAGGGGTACGTTCATTAGCTCGACAAAAAGAGCTAATGAAGGAAGGTAAAAGTAAAACACTTAATAGCCGTCATTTAACAGGGCATGCCGTTGATATTGTGCCCTTAGTGAATGGTGCGATCCCTTGGCAAGATTGGTCAGTATTCGAGTCGGTATCAAAAGCGATGAAAAAAGCTGCTTATCAATTGAATGTTCGAATTAATTGGGGAGGAGATTGGGTTTCATTTCGTGATGGTCCCCATTACGAGCTTTGTAGAGAGGCAAATCCATGAACATAAGTACTTTTTTACGCTTTGGTGTTAAAGGTGGCGTGGCAATAATTATTATTATCACATTACTGGTTATTCGTTATCAATATAACCAAATAAATCGACTTTCTGAACAAAATAATCAGCTTGAATATCAACAACGCACATTGCAATCACAATTAGTGCAATGGCACGAACAAACGGAAAAAGTCTCTGAAACACTTATACATCAACAAAAGGAGCAACAAGCTTTAGAGGAAGAAAATCATGTTATACGCCAAGAGTTACGGCAGATTTTGGTTCAAACGCCTTGCGCTAATGAGCCTGTGCCTGATGCTGTTATCCAGTTGCAGCAAAACTCCCCCAATCATCGTTAAAGCGCCAGATAAATTTGTTCCTGCGCATTTGTTACAACCGTGCTCTGCACCATTTTTTAATGTGCAAGTGTGGGGGGATTATCCTGATTATGTGGCACGTTTAATGTTGATATTGGAGAAATGCAACACCGATAAAAAAGCGGTTGCTGACATATTAGCCTTAAAGGATCAGCGTAATAGCCATGAATTAGATCGTAAAAAGAAAATCAATTAAGGAATTATAAAAACATGACAATCAAACAATTAAACACAAGAACCCCAACCGTGGTGGTTCATGATAATCGCGGATCAACCATTCGTGAAATTAGTTATTGTCGTCATCCTGACACAATAAATAAAACCGATGAACGTATTACTCGTCACCATTATCATGCTCGCGGTTATTTAGAACACAGTATTGATGCAAGATTGTATGAAGCCCGGCAATCCGACTCAACTATTCAATCCAATATTCAGCAAACAGTTAGTTTAGGGGGAGCGTTATCACTTTCACAAGGTGTTGATAATGGGAATAGCTTTAATCTCAATGATATTGAGGGTGCGATTTCGCAACAGATTAATGCCAAAGGAACCGTCATAACCTATGAATATACCGATCCACGTTTTGAGCGAAATTTAGATAACATTAAAGAAGGAAAGCTAGGCGAAAGTAGCGCTAGAGTGGTACAGAAATTTAAGTGGGCTCAAGCTTGGGATGAATTTATTGCTAAAAATCAGGTAGGAAAATGCATTGAACACTTTGATATCGCAGGAAAGAAAACCGCCGATAGTTTTTCATTATTAGGTGGTGTGTTATCTGAAACGCAACAATTATATTTTGGAAGATATATTGATTTGAGTTCAAATAATGACGTTTCTAAAATAGAAAATTCAGAAAAATACACCACACAATATACCTATGATGCCACGGGAACAATATTAACTGAAACGGATTGTAAAGGGCATCAACGCCGCATGATTTATGATATTGCGGGTTTTGTTAAGCAGTCTTGGCTTACGCTAAAAGGACAATCAGAACAAATTATTTTACGTTCATTAACTTATTCAGCTGCAGGGCAAAAATTACGTGAAGAGCAGGGTAATGGTTTGGTGACGACTTATGAATATGAGCCTGAAACCCAGCGTTTATTACATATTAAAACAGCACGCCTTCAAGGTCATGCATTAGGGGCGAAGATCATGCAAGATCTGCGTTATGAATACGATCCTGTCGGTAATATTATTTGTTTGAAAAATGATGCTGAAGCGACTCGCTACTGGCGTAATCAGAAAGTGGTGCCTGAAAATCGTTATGTATATGACTCACTCTATCAATTAGTGAGTGCGACAGGACGAGAATCAGTAAATCAGCAAACACCCGCGGCGATGCAATCTCAGACCATTACCACATTAGTCAAAGATACACAAAGCTATACCAATTATACGCGGTTATACGCTTATGATCGCGGTGGTAATTTAATGCAGATCCGACATAACTCTTCAATTGCACAACAAAGTTTTACTCAAGATATCGTTGTTTCAAATAAAACCAATCGAGCCTTATTAAAATCACAATGTGAAGATCCTAAAATGGTGGATAGCTATTTTGATGAGAGTGGTAATTTAATCAAGCTTCTCAATGGTGATGCCATTATTTGGGATGAACGTAATCATCTGAAAGCCACAAATCAGGTAATAGAGAGTGGTTTTTTATATGAAGGTGAAACTTACCAATACAATAATACAGGGCAACGTGTTACGAAAATACGGGGGCGTAAAGCAGCTTATGGCCATTTAGAAAAAGTTACGACGCATTATTTACCGAATATTGAAATATGGGAAGTAAATGAAAATCCGGTGACGGAAAAATATATCGTCGCGCAAGTAAACGCAGGCACAAGAGCAGGTGTGAGAGCATTGTGTTGGGAAATAGGTTCGCCTAAAGGGATTGAAAATAATTCACTGCGTTATAACTATGATGACGGTATGGGTAATAGCGGATTAGAAACCGATGGCCAAGGACAATTAGTCAGTTATGAAGAGTATTACCCTTATGGCGGGACTGCGATTTGGTCGAGTGAAAATGCGGTAGAAGCCGATTACAAAACTATTCGTTATTCGGGTAAAGAAAAAGATTCAACAGGAATGTATTACTACGGTTACCGTTATTATCAGCCGTGGATTGGTCGTTGGTTAAGTGCCGATCCCGCAGGTACGATTGATGGGCTAAATTTATATCGTATGGTGCGTAATAACCCCGTGACGTTACATGATCCTGATGGGCGAATGCCTAATAGCAGTTTCTCTCTTCTTTTCGCATCAGATGATATGAAGCTACAAAAGGGATCTATTACTCCGTTACGAAATCGTGGATTATTTGTGGGGAGTAATAAAGAAAGTTCTGAGGCGACATTGCCATTCGCTATCAGTCGATTTGATTCAGTTGAGCATAATCCTGTGTTAAGAGAGTATAGTCCGGAATTATTGAAACGAGGCGGTGATTTATACCAATCAGTTCATATCTTCCGAGGTTCTCAGGTTACGTCCCAAAAGCCTGGTGTTGGAACAGTAGGAACTTATTGGGGGCGCAAAACACTTTTTGATGATCTAACCGCTATTTATGTTACGAATGGTAGATCAGGCAGTGTGGGCATAAGCATTCAGTTGGATGATATTCAGGAGAAGAAACCCATTGTCATTACGTCAGGAGCTTTAAGTGGCTGTACGATGCAATACGCTGTAGATAAAGAAACATTTTATGCAGTTCATACCGGACAAAAACCCGGCGACGATAGCTGGAAAACGGGTATTCAAGGAGTGAGCACAACACAACACAGCTTTAGAGCCCTGTCGGGTAAGAATTTATCGGTATCAGGAAATCATAATAATGACTTGATTGGTACATTAAGTGAGTTTGAACGTTCGGTAATAACTTATCTTGGGAAACAAGGCACGAGGATAGATCAAGTTCAAGAAAATGTCGCTGTATTTGATTATAACAATCAACATAAAGTATCTCGTTTTGAACCCAGAGCTGGCTATAGCTACGCTTTATTGGCTCGGGATACAGGAAAAGTCAATGTAAAAGTATTATCGGAAGATGTAACTATCAACAAGAATACCAGCAAAATTACTGTTCTTGACTCAATGAAAGTTCGTTTACACTAACACATCGTTGTTACAAGAGAACATCGTTCACGATTGTACATTGATAGAATGTAATCTCATTAAAATATATATCTAAAATATACAATCCGGTGAGGTAGTATTTTTGCCTCATTTGGGTTGTTTTTATCTTATCTTGATAATTTGAATACTTTTAATAATGTGTAAAATAAAGTATATAAAAAATAATTTAATATATTATTTCAATAATAAATCATCATCTAATTAATATTAATATGGCGTTTTATTCCCGTTTTAATATTAAATTAAATAGCGACATCGCTCACAAATATAAATAAATACATATTTAATTATCTTTTTTTGACTAATATCTAATGTGATTAACGTAATCATGATATTTAAAAATACTTATTAATAATTATGAGGTTTTATTATGAAGAAAAATAAACTTATGGTATTTACTGCAACGTTATTATTATCATCAGCGGGTTTTGTTTCAACAGCGTCAGCCGATGTAACATTAAAGCATGGATATATTGATGTTCCCCCCAGTAGAGCTTTCCTTTGTTCATCAAAAGGGGGCAATTTAAATAAAAACTGTGGTCCAATACAGTATGAGCCTCAATCTATTGAAGGACTTAAAGGTTTCCCTGAAGGTGGTCCAGCAGATGGTCAAATCGCCAGTGGCGGCAAAGAGGCTTTTTCTGCGTTAAATGCACAAAGTGCTGATCGTTGGCAAAAAGTAGCAATGAAAAGTGGAGAAAATACCTTTAAATGGACATTAACTGCAAAGCACAGTACAGAATCATGGCGATTCTTTATTACTAAACCAGAATGGGATGTTAATAAACCACTGACTCGTGCTGATTTTGATTTAATACCATTCTGCCAACAAGATGATAATGGTAAAATACCAAAGGAAACCGTAGAGATAAATTGTAATATACCAGAGCGTTCTGGTTATCAGGTTATTTTAGGTGTTTGGGATATTGCGGATACAGGTAATGCTTTTTATCAAGTTATTGATGCTGAGTTTAAAAAATAACCAAGTTAATTAAAATTATTTTTTAATATCAATAAGAATGTTGGATATATATTATTCCATCTTAAATATAATCCGATCTTGGATATTAAATTAAAATATTAAATTTAAATTGATAATTCTTTATTTGTTAAATAAAAATAATAGACATCTATTATTGAAATTTAATCAATAGCGCCTTTGTGTGGGCGCTATTTTCATTGGATCGACTAGAAATCCTTCGCTCACAATGCTACTTTCTACGTTATACCTATAATTATTTAGCTTAAAAACCACATCATTGAGGCGCGATTATGGAAATCTATTTAGATACAGCGGATATCGAAGAAGTCAGAAAACTCTCTCAAGTTCTTCCTATTGCAGGTGTCACTACCAATCCGTCTATTATTGCTAAATCGGCACAAGATATTGAAACACTGTTACCTGAATTAAAAGCAGCCATGGGAGGCAAAGGCCGAGTATTTGCTCAGGTCATTGCCAGTGATGTCGATACCATGATTGAAGAAGCATTACGTATTGGCAATATTGCAGATAATACTGTGATTAAAATTCCAGTTACTGAAGCGGGACTTGTCGCCATTAAACAATTAAAACAAAAAAATATGCTGGTATTAGGTACCGCGATTTACAGTGTCTCACAAGGATTAATGGCAGCCTTAGCTGGGGCAGATTATATTGCGCCTTATGTTCACCGAATGGATAGACAAGGATCTGATGGGGTAAGAGTGGTAAAAGAGTTACAAACATTAATTACCATGCATAATTTACCTACAAAAATCTTAGCTGCGAGCTTTAAAACACCCCGTCAGGTTGTTGATTGTTTATTAGCTGGTGCTTCTTCGGTGACATTACCGATTGAACTTGCTTATTCTATTATTCGTTCACCAGTTGTCGATGATGCAGTAAATAGATTTGCAGATGATTGGCAAACCGCATTTGAACGTCGTTTTTTATAATCAAATTAATAATATGAGACTAAGTGCTATAGCGCTATAGCACTTAATTTATCCATTTTGGGATATTTAAGATATTAATCTTCACTTTTACTAATGTATTAATAACTAGATTTGGATGGCTTAAAATAAACGAATATTGATTTACATCTAATAATAAGCCACCTTTCTGGCAATCTAAATTTAGATCTATTACTATAATCTTAGTCTATAAATGGATTATTAATATAATCTATCTATTTTTTATTATTTTTTGAAAAAATAGTTTATTTATCAATGAGTTGTTATTTTTCTCTAAAAGCTATTTTATATTTTAATATTTAATTAATTTTTTGTTTTTACTCGGTTTAATTATTATTGCTTTGGCTTTAATAATAAAGTAAAAAATTGTGACAAGTGTGTTAATTAAAGAGTTTGGTTGTTAAAGATAAACTAAATATTATATTGATGGGGTTGTTAACTTACCAGATTAACAGGGAAAACCGATACTCCGCGGTGCAATGATAATTAACATATACAGTTATTATCTTTATTTAGCGATAAATAAAACTTTATTTGTGATACTGGAGTAAATATGTGCGAAGAATACATGAATAAGCCACTTTATCTATCAATTGCTGACTGGGTTCAAGCGCAAGAGCGTTGGGTAAGTGCGAAAGAAATTGCAACAAAATTCGATATTCCTCAATGCAATGCGATTAATATCGTTTCTTATATTCTTTCTGATGTAAAAGAAATCGAATGTGAAACGAAAAGTGTCCCTAATCAGTTAGAAGGTAGAGGATGTCAGTGCCAACGAATGATCAAAGTGAGTCATATCGATCCTCAACTTTATTCACGCTTAAAGGGCCATGTTCAGGGTAAAAGTAGTCAAAGTTCTCCTGAAAAATTAGCAGCGATGATCCCTCATGGATTAAACCATGAACAAAAATGGCAATGGATGTTATCAAAATCACAACGACGCTAACGTGACTTATTAAGTGGTAGGCTAAAAAACAATGACGACAGGCGCGTATAACGCCTGTCGCTGTTTGCTACTGACCTTTCGGTTTCACTTCTGTTGTGCCTCGTAAACGTGGGCGATTAGGCTCAGGTGCTGTTAAAGGCGTAGTTTCGACTAAGCTTTGACGACAGCGTACCGCTAAGTCTTGATATTCTCGAGTGTTCATCCGTTTCCATTCCATATCTTGTTCAGTAATATCACGGAAATGTTTGGCAGGACTGCCAATTAACATTTGGCGAGGTTGCCCTTGAAAACCCGCTTTTACAAAACTCATTGCGGCTACAATGCTTTCTTCACCAATCACTGCGCCGTCCATAATCACGCTGTTCATGCCGACTAAGCTGTCACGCCCGATAATACAACTATGAAGAATGGCACCGTGTCCAATATGTCCATTTTCTCTAACAATAGTATCCATATCGGTATAACCGTGCATGATACAACCGTCTTGAAGGTTTGCACCTGCTTCGACAATTAAGCGTCCATAATCACCTCTTAATGAGGCTAAAGGGCCGATATAAACTCCTGCGCCTATAATTACATCACCAATTAATACTGCCGATGGGTGAATATAGGCGGTTGGGTGTACCACAGGAACAAGACCTTCAAACGCATAGATACTCATCCGTTTTCCTCTTTGTTGTATTATCGAAATACTAGATAATTACCGTCCTTTCCATTCAGGGACACGTTTTTCAGCAAAGGCAAGTGGCCCTTCTGTGGCATCTTCTGAATGGAGAACACTTGGGTAATGTTTTAATACACCACTGCGCATTAATTTGTAGCCTTCTTCAATAGAAAGCTCACTGGTAGCACGATAGATCTCTTTTAATGCTGCAACGGCCAGTGGGGCGCTATTGGCGATTTGGTCTGCGAGTTCACGAGCGCTATCCATTAATTGTGCAGAGCTCACAACACGGTTTGTAATGCCCCAACGTAATGCTTCATCCGCATTCATGCGACGGCCTGTCATCAGCATTTCATTGACGATAGCAGGTGGTAAACGCTTAGGTAAACGCAAGACGCCACCACTATCTGGCACGATCCCCAGCTGTGCTTCAGGTAATGCAAAAGAAGCGTTGTCTGAGCACACCATCATGTCGGCAGCGAGTGCTAATTCAAATCCACCACCAAACGCATAGCCGTTAACCGCCGCAATGACAGGTTTATCTAGATTGAAAAGCTCGGTTAAACCAGCAAAACCGCCCGCACCGAAATCAGCGTCAGGAGCTTCACCTTCAGCCGCTGCTTTTAAATCCCATCCTGCCGAGAAAAAGCGTTCGCCTGCACCAGTAATAATCGCGACACGTAAGCTAGGATCATCACGAAAACGAAGGAAAACTTCTCCCATTTCATGACTGGTTTTTGCATCAATAGCATTGGCTTTTGGTCTATCTAATACAATTTCAAGTACTGAACCACGTGTTGTTAAGTGTAATGATTGGCTCATGTTGTATTCCTTTTCATCATCAAAAATAAGCATTTATGATTGAGGTTATTAAGTTGTGGTTGAACCTACCTATGCCTTATTTCAAATGCTTTTTAATCACTTTTCCGGAGCAATTACGTGGTAAGCCTTCCCTAAATTCAACGGCAGAAGGGACTTTAAACTTCGCCATATTTTGCTCACAGAAATGGAAGAATTCTTCTTCACTCAAGGTTTCATTTTCAACCAGTACTACAAAGGCTTTGATTGCTTCATCACGAATGTTGTCAGGCACCCCAATTACGGCGACATCTTGAATTTTAGGATGTGAAGAAATGATATTTTCAATCTCAACGCAAGAGACATTTTCACCACCACGTTTGATCATATTGCAACTGCGATCAACGAAATAGAAAAAGCCTTCATCATCCCGATAACCATAATCTCCCGTATGTAACCAACCTTCTGGCTCTAGCGCTTTTGCTGTGGCATCAGGTCGGTTGTAATACTCTTTGAAAATGGTTTTACCGGGTTCGCCTTTTACGCAAATTTCACCCACAACACCATCAGGGACTTCGTGGTTTTGTTTGTCTCTGATTTGTGCTTGATAACAAAAACCCGGTCTGCCAATTGATGGCCAGCGGCGTTTATCACCGGGTCTGTCACCAATTAAACCAACTATAGTTTCTGTCATGCCATAAGAGGTGAGTAATCGCACGTTAAAGCGCTCAATAAAGGCGTCTTTTTCTTCGTCTGCGAGATTGAGGTAGAACATTACTTCGCGTAATTTGTGTTGCTTTTCTTCGGATGAAATCGGTTGTGCCATTAACGTTCTCATCATCATGGGAATGCATTCCGTCACCGTCGCTTGATACTTAAGAATTTGTTTCCAAAAGGCTCTAGCACTGTATTTTTCGAGTAGGACAAATGTCGCACCTACAGAAAATGCTGCGAGAGATGCGGTGCATTGGCAATCAATATGAAAGGCAGGCATAACAGTGAGATAAACATCGTCTTCACGTAATGCGTTTTGCCATGATGAGTAATAACCGGCAAAGCGTAAGTTATAATGTGTGATAACAACGCCTTTGGGTTGAGAGGTTGTACCTGAGGTAAAAAGGATCTCAGCGGTATCATCTACACTTAATGGAGTGTGATGATTAAGTGTAACAGGATGCTTGGCTTTCTCTTTTAGAAAATCAATAATCCCTTTCTCAGTAGGAAGCCTGTTTTCTGTTATTAAAAACAACTGAGTTAAAGGATTTTGTTCATCCTGTAACATAGGTTGGTAAATAGGATAGAAATTATCACGTGTTACTACGTAATGGGCTTGGCAGTGATTGATTATCCATGCGCTCTCTTCATGCATAAAGCGCGCATTAATCGGCACCATGACAGCACCTATTTTTGCCAGCCCAAACCAGCAAAAGAAAAACTCTGGGCAGTTATCAAGATGTAAGGCAACGTGGTCGCCTTTTTTTATGCCACCAGCATGGAAAAGATTTGCGGTTCTGTTTATCTCTTCATTTAATTCACTGTAGCTAAATTGTCTCACTTGTCCTTGTGCGGCTTCAAAAATTAGCGCTGTTTTTGTGCCATAAACCTCAGCCAAATCATCCCACATTTGACGTAAGTTTTGTTTGCCAATCACATCCATTAAACTGTTATCCTATTCTTTTGCCATGAGTTCAGATGCGCTTTCTATCTTTGCGCTATCTGAATTCAGCGGTATTACTTTTCGATTTTAGCCAGTCCCTTATCGACTAGCCCCCTGATTTGTTCGTCGCTATAACCGATATTTTTCAAAATCGCATCAGTGTCCATGCCGTGAGATGGCATTCCACGCCATATTTTTCCAGGATTATTTTTAAATTTCGGCATCACATTTGGCCCTTTGCAGGTATCACCATTCATGGTTTGCCATTCGGTGATCGATTCGCGCGCGATATATTGCGGATTGTCTTCAAGCTCAGGAATAGTCAGCACTTTGGCACTGGCAATATTGAGCTCTGAAAGTCGTTTAAGGACATCAGTGATCGGTTGTTGTGCTAACCATTCATCTAATTTGTCTTCAAATAATTGACCATGAGGGCAATTAATACGGTGAATAAGTTGCGTACCTTCTGGCACTTCAGGTGTACCAAGCAGATGAGCAAGGCCGATATCTTTGAAAATTTCTTCAATTTGAGTGATACCGACAACTTCCATCACGATATAACCATCTTGGCAACGGTAAAGCCCACAGCCTGCGTAGTACGGATCTTTCCCTTTGGTCATACGAGGACAAATCTCACCGCCATTGAAATAGTCCATCATGAAGTATTGCCCCATACGCAACATCACTTCATACATTGCAATATCAATACTTTCGCCTTTACCCGTTTGTTGAACTTTATACAGTGCCGCTAACGCGGACGTGGTTGCTGTCATTCCTGAGAAATAATCTGCGGTATAAGGGAAGGCTGGCATTGGCTGATCTTTGTCACCATTTTGAATAAGGTAACCACTAAAGGCCTGAGCGATGGTGTTATAAGCGGGGAGGTTGGTATATTGCGGATCACCGTATTGGCCAAAACCCGATAAATGCGCAATAACCAATTTAGGATTATGCTCCCACAATGCTTCATCAGTAATGCCACGGCGCGCAAAGGCTGGGCCTTTACTGGCTTCGATAAAGATATCGGTTGTTTCCATTAATTTTAAGAACGCATCACGACCTTCGTCTTTAAAGATATTTAGCGATAGTGCATGAAGGTTACGGCGAGAAAGCTGAGGATAGTGAGGTTGAACGCGAATGGTGTCAGCCCATGCAACGTTTTCAATCCAAATCACTTCAGCACCCCATTCTGCAAACATTTGTCCTGCAAATGGCCCTGCAATTTCAATTCCTGAAAACACAACACGAACCCCTGAAAGTGGGCCGAATTGTGGCATTGGTAAATGTTCTGTCATAGCGTCACCTCATAAGTGGTTGAGTGAATACTCTCTCACCTAATGATGAGAGAGTTTTCGTGATTAATTAGCGGTACTGTTTAAGCACTGAGCGTCCTAATGTCAGGATCTGCATTTCGTCAGAGCCACCAGAGACACGGTCAACACGAAGGTCACGCCAGAAACGAGAAATACGGTGCTCGCCAGCAATACCCACACCACCAAGCACTTGCATTGCACTATCGACCACTTCAAATGCCGCATTCGCACAGAAGTATTTACACATAGCTGCATCACCAGAAGTGATTAAGTTGTTGTCACTCTTCCATGCAGTTTCATATAACATGTTGCGCATTGAATTGAGTTTGATCGCCATATGAGCGAATTTTTCTTGAATAAGTTGGAAACGGCCGATAGCTTCGCCAAATTGCACACGTTGGTTGGCATAACGAGCGGCATCTTCAAAAGCGCACATTGCTGTACCGTAGTTAGTGAGAGCCACTAAGAAACGTTCGTGATCGAACTCTTCTTTTACACGGTTAAAGCCGTTACCTTCACGACCAAACATGTCTTTTTCTTCAAGTTCAACGTTGTCGAAAGTGATTTCACAGCAACTATCCATGCGTAAACCCAATTTTTCTAACTTGTTGACTTTAATGCCCGGTTTACTCATATCCACAAACCATTCAGTAAAGATAGGTTTATCTGGAGATGCAGAGTCACGGCTCATCACAACAACATAAGGGGTATAAGCACTACTGGTGATGAAGCATTTGCTACCGTTAAGGTAAACTTTGCCATTTTTACGGGTATAAGTGGTCTGTAAGCTACCGACGTCAGAGCCTGCACCGGGTTCGGTGATAGCAGAGTTCCACATCTGTTTACCTGTACCACGGAACGCCATAATTTTATCAATTTGCTCTTGAGTTCCTTCACGCAAGACGGTGTTAAAGCCACCAGGTAATTGATAAAGCACATAAGTTGGTGCACCTAAACGACCTAATTCCATCCAAATTGCGGCAACAGTAACAAAGCCTGCATTTAATCCACCATGCTCTTCAGGAATAAGCAGATTGTCGATTTCCATATCCGCTAAAGCTTTGACAAAACGCTCTGGGTATTTACTTTCGCGATCACACTGTGCGAAATAAGCTTCCCAGTTTTCACTGGCCATTAATTCGCGGACACCGTCAACAAACAGTTCCTGCTCATCATTCAATCTAAAATCCATGTTAATAACCTCTTAATATGTCATTCTTTGCGTATAGCGGATCAGTCTTTCCAATGTACTTTGGCATCTTTAATAAAGGACAAGGTGACCATGATATTGACGAAAAATAGTGGGCATCCTCCGGCGATAATGGCGGTTTGAATTGGTTTTAAACCCCCAAGTGCGAGCAGAATGATGCCGATAACACCGACCAGCACAGACCAGCCGATACGCACTAATAAAGGGGGCTCAGAGCCTTCTTTCATAGAGCGACAAGTGGACATTGCTAGTGTGTAAGAACAGGCGTTAATTAAGGTGACAGTGGCAATAAAGCAGAGGATAAAGAAGCCCCACATTGTCGCTGTACTAAGCGGTAATGCCGCCCATGTTTCGATAATGGCGCGTGGAACACCATATTGTTCAATCAGTTGTGGAATGTTGAGAATATTTTGGTCAATCAGTTGTAAGGTGTTACCACCCAGAATTGTCCAAATTAACCAAGTCCCTGCGGTTAAGCCTGAAACCATTCCTAAACACAGTTCACGAACAGTACGGCCTTTAGAGATACGAGCTAAGAAGATACTCATTTGGATGGCGTAAATAACCCACCATGCCCAATAGAAGACTGTCCAGCCTTGAGGAAATCCCCCTTTACCGATTGGGTCGGTATAAAACAGCATACGAGGCATATACATCATCAATGTACCGACCGAATCGGTAAAGTAGTTGACAATAAAGCTCGCACCACCAACGATAAATACCCAACCCAACATTAAGAAACTTAGGTAAGTACGAATATCGCTGGCGATCTTCACCCCTTTTTGCAGACCAAATGCCACACAAATTGCGTTTAATAAGATCCAGCAAGAGATAATAATGGCGTCTAATTGCAGGGTATGAGGAATACCGAATAAGTATTGAATACATTCAGTGACTAACGGTGTTGCTAAACCAAGACTAGTTCCCATTGCTAGAATTAAAGCAACAAGATAGAAGTTATCAATAATCGTTCCAACAATCCCATTAACGTGTTTTTCACCGATTAATGGCGTTAAGGTGCTACTTGGGCGAATAACTTCCATTTTGCGAACAAAGAAGAAATAAGCGAACGCAACAGAAAGGAAACTATAAGTTGCCCAAGGTAGAGGACCCCAGTGGAACAAGCTGTAAGCAAGGCCAATTTCTTTAGCTTGAGTTGAATAACCTTCCATTCCAAAAGGTGGGCTTGAAATGTAGTAGTATATTTCAATCGAACCCCAGAAAAGGACGGCGGCTGATGTACAAGACGCAAACATCATAAAGATCCAGCTTGCGGTACTAAATTCAGGTTTATCTTCTCCAAGACGTTTATTGGCATAACGACCGAAGACTAACCAAAACCAACCTCCGAACATGATAACCATGTACCATTCAAAGGCCCAACCCCAGACATTGGTAACATAGCTGAATACGGCATTAATCACTTCATTTGAAGCATCAAGATCGCGTACCGTTAACCAACATAAAATACCAACAATGATCAATGGCGGAAAAAAAACCTTCGGTTCTATTCCTGCCTTTTTATTATCTTTGCTCATAGGTAAAATTTCCAAATATATTTAGCGCAGAAGTTTAAGTAGTGTTAATTCTTAATAACTAATAAAACAATTAAGTTTATTTATGAATATTTTGTCTATTGGTGATTCATCATAATAGAAAAATAAAGTCATTGGCTAATCTACAAATCCATTAATGATGAAGAATGATGGATATTATAAGAAATCTATTCTGTTATTCACTTCACACTATTCTTTTTGTCGATTTTATGTTACGTTTTATAACGTTTTATTTTCATTGTAACTTGTTGATAATTATTAATATTGCTTTGTATGTAATCGGCTTGTTATATTCTGTCTTTCAATATTGTTGATCGAAGTAGCAATATTGAAAGTTGAATACTTCAATTAAAACCAATTTCAATATTGGTGATGTATTTAGCAATATTGAACGCTATCTCTTCTTTATTTAATAATGTTCAATATTGGTGACCTAGGTTTAATTTTTTAATCACTTAATTATGTTAATTCTATATTACATTGCCAGAGTAAATGACATTATTTATTAATTTCAGGAGATGTAATGAATATTATTACATGTTACAAGAGTGTTCCCGATGAGCAGGATATTACGGTAAATAGCGCAGACAGTTCGCTGGATTTTTCTCGTGCTAATACCAAAATCAGCCAATATGATTTAAATGCGATTGAAGCCGCTAATCAGCTTAAGACGCAACTTGATGGCATTCAAATCACGGCAATGAGTGTTGGTGGTAAAGCACTGACAAATGCGAAAGCACGTAAAGATGTTCTTTCTCGCGGTGCTGACGATTTAGTTGTTGTGGTTGATGACCAATTTGAAGCCTCTTTACCCTACCAAACGGCGATTACACTGGCGGCAGCAGTCACTAAAAAAGGTTATGACTTAATTCTTTGTGGCGATGGCTCTGCCGATCTCAGCTCACAACAAGTTAGTTTGCTGGTGGGAGAAATTTTAAATATCCCAGCAA
The DNA here is from genome assembly GCF_040139345.1 of Proteus sp. fly-1067. Classification (NCBI taxonomy): domain Bacteria; kingdom Pseudomonadati; phylum Pseudomonadota; class Gammaproteobacteria; order Enterobacterales; family Morganellaceae; genus Proteus; species Proteus sp. fly-1067. The sequence continues at coordinate 107,420 of NZ_JBEEUL010000006.1, forward strand.
TAAATGGCATTAATAACATTGTTTCTCTCTCTAATGATTCAATTACGGTTGAACGTGAATTAGAAAATGAAATTGAAACACTGACCATTCCATTACCTGCTGTTATCGCGGTTTCTACCGACATTAACACACCTCAAATTCCTTCGATGAAAGCCATTCTTGGCGCAGCCAAAAAACCAGTTCAGCAATGGAGTGTTGCCGATTTGGGTCTGGATGTTATTACTGCGCGTTCAGAGCAAAAAATCGCGGCACCAAAACAAAAAGTCCGTCAACGCATCATCATTGAAGGTGATGGTGACGATCAGATTGCTGAGTTGGCAGAACATTTACGTAAAATTCTTAAGTAATAGGGGGAGTTATGAGTCAGTTTTCAACTGTTTGGGTATTTAGTGATGCACTTTCCCGTTTACCAGAATTAATGGGCGGCGCTTCTTCATTAGGGCAATCTATCAATGTATTTACATTGAATGACGAACAAAGTGCAGCTGCCTTTAAATTAGGAGCAACAGCGGTTTTCCAATTAGAAGGCAAACCAGACGATCGCATTATTGAAGACTATGCGCAAAGCATGATTGAAACCATCAAACAAAAAGGTGATGCAGGTTTAGTGCTATTACCTAATACACGTCGTGGCAAATTACTCGCAGCGCGCTTAGGTCATCGTTTAGACGCGGTTGTTTCTAATGACGCACAATCTTTAAAAGTAGACGGTGATGCATTAGTAGCAAAACACATGGTTTACGGTGGTCTTGCTTTTGGTGATGAAACCTTGAAAACCGCTTATTGCGTAGTGACTGCAAGTGTAGGTGCTTTTGATGTTGCACCAGAAACAGGTGCTACGGGTAATGCACAAAAAGTGGCATGGATTGCCCCAGCTCAAACCATTATTCGCAATGCAGTTCAGCCTCGCGAAATTAATGCGGTTGATTTAGATAAAGCGCGCTTTGTTGTCAGTGTAGGTCGCGGTATTGGTAGCAAAGAAAATATCGTTATTGCAGAAGAATTAGCCAAAGCCATTGGTGCTGAAATCGCGTGTTCTCGTCCTGTTGCCGAAAACGAAAAATGGATGGAGCACGAGCGCTATGTTGGTATTTCTAACCTGATGCTGAAACCTGAACTCTATTTGGCTGCCGGTATTTCAGGGCAAATTCAACATATGGTTGGCGCTAATGGCGCACAAATTATTGTTGCTATTAATAAAGACAAAAATGCACCTATCTTCCAATTTGCAGACTACGGCATTGTCGGTGATTTAATGAAGATTTTACCTGCATTAACTCGTCAATTATCTAACTGATTTATTTAAGCAGAGAAGGTGACTTCTCTGCGTTTATCGCAAATTCTGGAGATGTTATGTCCGATTCCGAAGATATTTTCGATGCCATTATTGTTGGCGCAGGATTAGCAGGATCTGTGGCTGCACTTGTTTTAGCAAGGGAAGGCGCACAAGTATTGCTAATAGAAAGAGGTAACTACGCTGGCGGGAAAAATGTAACCGGTGGTCGTATGTATGCACATACTCTTGAACGCATCATTCCTGAGTTTGCGCAAGAAGCACCAGTTGAACGCGTTATTACTCACGAAAAATTGTCGTTTATGACTGAAACCGGCGCAATGACAATGGATTACCAAAATGCACAAGGAAATAACCCAAAAACCGCCTCTTGGTCTGTATTACGTGGTGAGTTTGATCAATGGCTAATGGAACAAGCCGAAAATGCGGGTGCGCAATGCATCACAGGCATTCGTGTTGATAAGTTAGTCGAGCGTGATGGCAAAATTGTTGGTGTTGAAGCCGATGGGGATGTGTTAGAAGCCAAAGCCGTTATTTTAGCTGATGGCGTGAATTCTATCTTGGCTGAACAGTTAGGGATGACAAAACGTGTTGCCGCTGAAAATGTCGCTGTGGGCGTAAAAGAGATCATCGAATTGCCTGAAAGTGTGATTAAAGATCGCTTTAACCTAAAAGATAACGAAGGCACAGCTTGGTTATTTGCGGGATCACCTACCGATGGATTAATGGGCGGTGGTTTTTTATATACCAATAAGACCACGCTCTCTTTAGGTCTTGTTTGTGGGCTTCACCATGTTAAAGATGCGAAGAAATCAGTACCACAAATGCTGGAAGATTTTAAACAGCATCCCGTTGTTGCGCCGCTAATTGAAGGCGGAAAAATGGTGGAATACGGTGCGCATGTCGTTCCAGAAGCGGGCTTAAGAATGCAAAACGAATTAGTACGTGATGGCGTATTGATTGCAGGTGATGCAGCAGGGATGTGTATGAATCTTGGTTTTACTATCCGTGGCATGGATTTAGCGATGGCATCTGGTGAAGCGGCTGCAAAAACGGTGCTTTCTGCTATGGAGAAAAATGATTTTAGTAAACAATCACTTAATGAATATCTCAAACATTTAGAAGATGGCCCGGTACGCGATATGAAAGCGTATCAGCGTATGCCTGATCTACTTGATAATCCTCGTATGTTTACTGCTTATCCTGAAATGGTCGTTGGTATCGCGAAAGATCTCTTTACTGTTACGGGTGACGCACCTGTACCAATGCGTAAAACCATGATGCGTCATACCAAAAAAGTCGGTTGGATGAATCTGATCAAAGATGGGATCAAAGGAGTAAAAGCAATATGAGTTCTCCCGTAAATGTCGATGTCAAACTAGGCATCAATAAATTTAATGTCGATGAAGAAAATCCACATATCGTCGTTAAAGAGCAACCTGATATGCAGGTGTTGGAAACCTTAGTCAAAGCCTGTCCTGCTGGTCTTTATAAAAAACAAGAAGATGGCACCATCAGTTTTGATTATGCAGGGTGCTTAGAGTGTGGAACGTGTCGAATTCTTGGTTTAGATAGCGCGCTTGAAAAATGGGAATACCCACGTGGAACTTTTGGCGTGGAATATCGTTACGGATGATGTATCGCTACTTTTCTCCCAGTGCTGCCTCCGGCCTGGGAGCTTTTCTTTTTTGCTTTATTTAGAAAAAATACCAGGACGCAGTCATGCAACCCAGAAACTTTGATGATATTCGCTTTACCTCTGTGCATCGTCGAGTGATGTTATGGGGGAGTGGTGGCCCTTTTCTTGACGGTTATGTATTAGTGATTATCGGTGTGGCATTAGAGCAACTCACACCGTTATTACAGCTTGATTCACAATGGATAGGTCTGCTTGGTGCGGCAACATTAGCCGGACTTTTTATTGGCACATCACTTTTTGGTTATATTTGTGACAAAGTGGGGCGTCGTAAAATGTTCCTTGTGGATATTGTGGCTATTGCCATTATTTCTATTGCGACGATGTTTGTTTCCACGCCTGTGGGCTTGTTGGTGATGCGATTTCTTATTGGAATTGTGATTGGTGCTGATTACCCCATTGCGACGTCGATGATCACGGAGTTTTCCAATAAAAAACAACGTGCTTTTGCTGTCGGTTTTATTGCCGCAATGTGGTATATCGGGGCGACGTGTGCCAACTTAGTCGGTTATTTTTTATATGATGTGGCAGATGGCTGGCGATGGATGTTGGGCAGTGCTTTTATACCTTGTGTCATTATTCTAATTGGTCGTTTTGATTTGCCTGAATCCCCGCTTTGGTTAATACGAAAAGGGCGTATTCAAGAGTGTAATGAAATGATGATCAAACTTTTTGGTGAACCTGTTGTTTTTGAAGCTGAAAATGCCAAAAAAACCCGTTTTATCGAGCTCTTTAATAAACGTCATTTTTCTTTTGTGCTTTTTGTTGCCGTTATTTGGACTTGCCAAGTTATCCCGATGTTCGCCATTTATACCTTTGGACCACAAATTGTCGGTTTATTAGGGTGGGATGCGGGAAGAAGTGCGGCATTAGGGAATGTAGTGATTAGCCTGTTCTTCATGTTTGGGTGTATTCCTGCCATGTTTTGGTTAAATCAAACAGGGCGACGTCCGTTATTGATTGGTAGTTTCGCCATGATGACATTGGCATTATTGGTGTTAGGGGTTTTCCCTGATTTACCTATCTTATTTGTTATCTTAGCATTTGCGACTTATGCTTTCTTTTCTGGTGGCCCCGGCATTTTACAATGGCTCTATCCTAATGAATTATTTCCGACTGATATTCGAGCGTCAGCCGTGGGCATTATTATGTCAATAAGCCGTATTGGTACGGTTATTTCAACTTGTGCGCTTCCTGCCTTTATCGCTACTTATGGAATTAATACGACGATGCTAGTGGGTGCCGCAATTTCTTTATTCGGCATGATAGTTTCTGTGTTGTTTGCACCAGAAACCAAAGGATTAACGCTTAATCAGACCTCAACCATGCCAATGCGACGAGGTAAATAATCTTTTTAATTAATAAATAAATTAAGTGATTTAATTTACTTTTTATTTAGATGTTATAAAGTTTAATCATTATTGTATTTATTTTTATATTATATTGATTTAAATTATCACGTCGATATTTATTGATAAGATTTTTTTATATCTTAAAGTGATCTGAGTATATTTATATTAAAAAAAGAGAGTGGTTTTATTTTTTATTTAAATAAAGTGACTCTCCTTTTTCTTTATTTAAAATAACACCTTTATAACGCCTTGGTTTCAAATTTATCTCATTGTTATTAATTACTCTTCAATTACAAATTATATTTAACTCATCAAATCTAGATCCCAATCACAGATCTCTCTCATACTATTCAAATGACGAAAAACAGTTCGTTATTTACCAAGAATGAATAATATCCCCTACCCAGAATAAGGTCATTACAGACGCAAACACCAGCAAAAAAGCGGTTGAGTAGGTATTTATGGCCTTATTAGAAATGACAGTTAAAGAATGTCTAAACAATATTGTAAAGCAATATGCTTCACAAACAGCCTTGATTGAAAACCAAAGTAAAAAGACACTTTCTTGGCAACAATTACAACAAGAAGTAGAAAATGTTGCGCGTGGTTTTTTAGCGATTGGTTTAAAAAAAGGCGATCGTTTAGGTATTTGGTCTGCTAACAGTAAAGAGTGGATAATTTGTTTTCTTGCCGCTGCTCAAATTGGTGTTCCTGTTGTTTGTATTAACTTTCATTTTAAAAAAAGAGAGTTATTAGATTTATGTAGATTAACCGGTATTAAAGCATTGTGTTTTTCTGATGGGTTTAAAAGTAATAACTTTATTGAGGTGATTAATTGTCTTTCTAAAAAAGCATCCGAAAATAAAGATGTATTACCTCAGTTATTTATTAGCATGGGAAATAAAACGGCAGAAAAAAGTGTTTCGTTATCTCAATTAAAAGCAATTAGCAAAAAAATATCAGATAAAGAATATCAACACGCTGTTTCACAAGTCAGTGTAAAAGATTTACTGACAATTCAAATGACATCAGGTAGCACAGCTATGCCTAAAGGTGTCATGTTAAGCCAATATAATGTAATTAATAATGCCATGCTGTCAGCACAGCGATTAGGCGTAACACATAACGATGTCATTTGCCTTGCTGTTCCTCTATTTCACTGCTTTGGGCTCTCTTCTTGTCTCTTTTTTGCGTTAACAACAGGATGTCAATTAGTTCTGCTTGATAACTATTGTGCAGAAGATGTTTTGAAAGTGGTTCAAAACTATCGTTGTACCGTTATGCATGGTGTGCCAACGATTTTTAGCCGTTTAATGAAACATGAGCAATTTTCTCACTACGATTTATCTAGCCTTGATAAAGGCATTATAGCCGGGGCAAGTTTTCCTCCTGCGTTAATCGATGATATTGAAACTATCCTCGGCATGAAAGGGATCACCATCTCTTATGGTCAAACCGAAGCTTCTCCTTGTTGTACTCAAACATTACCAAACGATGCTTTACCAATAAAACGCAGTTCTATCGGTAAGCCATTACCTTTTGTTGAAATGAAAATTATTAATCCAAAAACGGGTAAACCTATGCCAGTGGGTATTTTGGGTGAAATTTGTACCCGTGGTTTTCATGTGATGATGGGTTATGACAATGCCCCTGATAAAACCCAAGAAGCTATCGATGAAGAAGGTTGGTTACACACAGGCGATATCGGTTATGTCGATGAACAAGGAAATTACCACTACGCCTATCGCATGAAAGAGATTGTAGTCCGTGGTGGTGAAAATATCAGTCTTTGTGAAATAGAAGAGGCTATTGCGGAATATCCCGGTGTTGACGCAACAAAAGCTTTTGGTATTCCTTCGGTTGATTTAGGTGAAGAAGTGATTGCCTCTGTTTGTGTGCAACAAGGCCATACCATTACGGAAAGCGAATTACAGGCATTTCTACAAGAGCGGCTAGCTCGCTACAAAATCCCCAAAGAACTCCATTTCTTTACGCAGTTTCCTCATACCCCTTGCGGAAAAATTGATGTGCAAGCCCTGAAATTGCAATTGGGTTATGGCGTTTCAATCAAGGATGAAAAAACCAAAGTAGCGGGTTAAGTGACAACGGATTTATCCACATTCTGACAACAGCAGTATGAAGTCTAAAAATAATTAGGAGAAAAAATGACAAGTCGTAAAGCACTGGAAGGCGTCACTGTAGTTGAGTTGGCGACCTTTATTGCCGTACCCGCAGCGGGACGTATTTTAGCTGATATGGGTGCGAACGTGATCAAAATTGAATCCCCAAGTGGTGATAATTTACGTTACACCGCACCGACTGAAGGCCGTCCATTAGATCAACATGAAAACACCAGTTTTGATTTAGAAAATGCCAATAAACGTGGCATCGTATTAAATACAAAAACAGAAGCAGGTAAAAAAATTCTGTTTGAACTGCTAGAAAAAGCCGACATCTTCTTAACTAACTGGCGTCCTGGTGCAAGAGAGCGTGCGGGATTGGATTATGAAACGTTAAAACAACGTTTTCCAAAATTAGTTTACGCCAGCGTGACAGGTTATGGTGATGAAGGCCCAGATAAAGATCTACCAGGATTTGACTACACTGCATTCTTTGCTCGTGGTGGTATTTTAGGTTCGCTGTACCAAAAAGGCACAGTACCGATGAACGTGATCCCGGGTCTTGGCGATCACCAGTGTGCATTAGGCTTGGTTTCAGGTGTGTTAGCTGCTTATATTCGCGCTAAAAATATTGGTCAAGGTGAGTATGTTTCAACTAACTTACTGCATACCTCAATTTATACTCAAGCAATCATGATCCAAGCAGCACAATACCCAGATTATGGTCAGCCGTATCCAATCGATCGTCGTAATACTACCAGCCCATTTATTCTGGCTTATAAAACAAAAGATGACCGTTTTATTCAAGTCTGTATGCCAGTTTATGACGCCTACTATCCAACCTTCATTTCTTGTATTGGTCGTCCAGATTTAGCGGAAGACGCTCGTTATACACGCCTACAAGAAGTGGCGAAAAATAATCGCTCCCCTGAATTATATGACCTGATTTGGCAACAAATTGAGCAAAAAACAGCGCCAGAGTGGGCCGATATTTTCACCAAAAACGATATCCCATTCAGTATTGCGCAAACATGGGAAGAAGTGCTGGAAGACAAACAGGCTTGGGCAATTAACACCTTCTACAACATGAAGTACAAAAATGGCAGTGAAAAAGCCTTAGTTCGTCCACCTATTGATTTCTTAGAGAGTGGTTTACCTGAATATCGTCGTGGTCCTTTGTTAGGTGAAGACACACCGTCTGTATTAGCTGAATTAGGGTATAGCGCAGAAGAAATTGCCAGCCTTGAAGCCAATAAAGACGTGATGACGTGGAAAGAATAATCCACTTATTTTTTTAATTTTCAGGAGAGCAAAGGCATGCAACAAGACATTTTCACAATGGGCGTTGATATCGGATCGTCTGCATCAAAATGCATCATCATGAAAAATGGTGACGCAATTGTCGCTAAATCACTGGCATCAGTGGGTGCAGGAACCTCAGGGCCTGAAAAAGCGATCGCTGAAGTATTAAGCCAATTTGGTGGCTCCCTCAGTCAGATCAGTTGGATCTGTGCAACAGGTTATGGGCGTAATTCTCTGAAAGAAGCCAATAAAGAAGTGAGTGAACTGAGCTGTCATGCCAAAGGCGCGCACTTTCTTTTTCCGGGCGTCAAAACAGTGATTGATATCGGCGGTCAAGACGTTAAAGCACTTCATATGGATGGTGCAGGCCGTTTATTAAACTTTGTGATGAATGACAAGTGCGCCGCCGGTACAGGACGCTTTTTAGATGTAATGTCGAGAGTATTAGAAACCAAGATTTCTGACCTCGCTCAAGAGGGCGCTAAGTCCACTAAGAAAGTCACGATTAGCTCAACCTGTACTGTGTTCTCTGAATCAGAAGTGATTTCTCATCTCGCGAATAACGAAACAATACCCGACGTTATTAATGGCATTCACCGCTCTGTAGCTAGCCGTATTGCTGGTCTTGCAAAACGAGTGGGTGTTGAAGCCCCTGTTGTGATGACAGGCGGTGTTGCCAGTAATTTTGAAGTTGTTCGTTATGTAAGCGAAGAGTTGAACGCCTCTATCGCCACCTCACCTTTATCACAATACAACGGGGCGATAGGTGCCGCCATTTATGCCTTTGAAGCGTACCGCCATCAACTGGAAGACGATGCGTTAACAATAGGAACATCAAAATGAGCAATGTAGATATGAATGCGCCGGATTATATTCCTGCGAAAAAACGACTGCAAAAAATCGCGGCTGATGCTTATCAGCGTGCGTGGGATGCTAAAAATAGCGGTGAAAAAATAGGCTGGTGTGCCTCTAACTTCCCACAAGAAATTGCGGAAACATTAGGTTTATGTGTGGTTTATCCTGAAAACCAAGCCGCAGCAATTGCGGCAAAAGGTGCAGGTTTAAAAATGTGTGAGCATGCAGAAAGCATGGGATATTCCAATGATATCTGTGCTTATGCTCGGATCAGCCTTTCTTACATGGATATCAAGCAGTGTGAAGAGATGGATATGCCTCAGCCTGATTTCTTGCTGTGCTGCAACAATATCTGTAACTGCATGATCAAGTGGTATGAAAATATCGCATACGAATTGAATATCCCGATGATCCTTATCGATATTCCTTATAAAAATGATTATGACACTGATGATGTGACTGTGAAGTATGTTCAAGCGCAATTTGATGATGCGATTAAACAACTTGAAAAAGTCACTGGCAAAGTCTTCTCTGAAGAGAAATTTAAAGAAGTCTGTGAAATTTCTCAACGCACAGGACGTGCATGGTTAAAAGCAGCTGAATATTGCCAATACGAACCATCACCAATGAATGGTTTTGATCTGTTTAATCATATGGCCGTTGCTGTTTGTGCACGCGGAAAACTCGAAGCAGCACTGGCTTTTGAGCAACTGTGTGAAGAGATGGAACAAAACATCAAAGAGAAAAAATCGACTTACCGCGGTGAAGAAAAATACCGTGTTCTCTTTGAAGGTATTGCCTGCTGGCCTTATTTGCGTGCCACATCTACCCCGTTAAAAGAACAAGGTATCAACGTTACCGCTACTGTTTACGCCACTGCATTTGGTGTGATTTATCAAAACAGTGACGAGATGATGCGCGCTTACTCTTATGTGCCTAACTGTGTCTCTGTTGAGCGTGCTGCTGATATGCGTATCGATGTGAGTCGTCAAAATAAAGTTGATGGCGCGATTATCCACGTTAACCGCAGTTGTAAGCTCTGGAGTGGCATTATGCCCGAAATTGAGCGCCGTATTCGCCATGAACTTAAGATCCCAACGGTGACTTTTGATGGCGACCAAGCAGATCCTCGTGTTTTCTCAGAAGCGCAGTATGTCACCCGTGTTGAAGCATTAACAGAAATTATGGCTGCGAATAAAGCAGATATGAAAAAGGGAGACATCTAATGAAAACATTAACGGATAGATTTGATGAGCTGCAAGTGGTGGTGGATAACCCCGTTGCGCAATTAGAAGGTTTTATTCGTAGTGGCAAAAAGGTGATTGGTTGTTTCCCTGAATATACGCCGAATGAAATTGTCTATGCAGCGGGCATGGTGCCTTTTGGCATTTGGGGTGCGGAAGGCCGTGAGATCTCAGAAGCGAAGAAATACTTTCCTCCTTTCTATTGTGCGCTAGTGCTTTCTTCTCTTGAGATGGGGTTGGATGGTGCGCTGAATAAACTGTCAGCAGCCATAATTCCTTCTTTGTGTGACACCTTAAAATGCTTAGGGCAAAACTGGAAAGCGGGTGTTCCTCAAGTGCCTTTTATCCAACTGGTGCATCCACAAAATCGTAAAACCCCAGCAGGGATTGCTTTCTTAACCGAACAATACAAAAAAATTGCACTGCAATTAGGGGAGATTTCAGGTCAGCCTGTGACAGATGATGCACTAAAAAATGCAATTCATCTGTTTAATCAGCGTCGTGCCGCGTTACGCGAGTTTTCAGAGATGGCTGCGCTTCATCCAAATTTAATCACACCACAACGCCGTAATACCGTGATCAAAAGTGGTTATTTTATGGATGTTGTTGAACATACAAAAGCCGTTGAAGCCATTGTTGCGCAATGCAAAACCTTATCTCCAGAACCTTGGAAAGGGCATAAAGTTGTTGTGACAGGCATTATTGCGGATAGCCCTTCTATTCTACAAATTTTGGCTGATAACAAGATGGCGATTGTGGCAGATGAAGTGGCACATGAGTCTCGTCAGTTCCGTCAAGATATTCCAGAAAATAACGCCCCTTATGAAGCAATGGCAGAGCAAATCGCTCAGCTTGAAGGGTGTTCACTTTTATATGATCCAGAGAAAAAACGTGGTCGTTTAATTGCCGATATGGTGAAAAACACAGGTGCAGATGGTGTTGTCTATTTGCTAACAAAATTCTGTGATCCTGAAGAATTCGATGCCCCGATAGTGAAGAAATTCCTCGATAGAGAAGGCATTCCTTCCATCATTATCGAAATCGATCAGCAAACTAAAACGTATGAACAAGCTAGAACGGCATTGCAAACTTTTGCTGATGTGCTTTCTGCTTAACAACATTAATCAATAGTCACAAAAGACCTGTGTGAATAGCACAGGTCAATTGAACCCTAACACATATAAGTGGGGCAATCATGGGTATTATTTGTTTAATCATTGGGCTAGCGATATTAATGATTATGTGTATGAAAGGCATACATATCTTCATTTCTGTCTTTACCACCAGCCTATTTCTTGCTGTGACTGCATGGCTTGTATCACCAGATATGCTTAATCCTGTCGATGCACTATTACAAGTGTATACCGGTGGGTTAGGTGGCTATTTTGGTAGCTTCTTCTTCATTTTCGTACTCGGTGCGATTTTTGGCAAATTAACCGCTATCAGTGGCGCTGCTGATAGTGTTGCCTCTTTTATTATTGGTAAATTTGGTGAAAGAGCCGTTATTCCTTCATTAGTTGCGGCTTGTGCCATTTTAGCCTACGGCGGTGTTTCAGTGTTTGTTGCACTGTTTACCGTTTATTCGATGATGGTGAGTTTATTTCGCAAAGCAAATCTTCCTCGCAGACTTATTCCTGCTGTCTATTTTGCCGGTGCAGGTACGTTTGTAATGATAATGCCTGGATCACCTCAAATCCAAAACCTTATCCCAATGAAGTTCTTAGGTACGTCAGCGACGGCAGGTTTAGTACCGGGTATGTTGACAGCGTTGTTCCAAGTCACCTTAGTGATTATTTATCTCACTTGGTTATTTAAGCGTGTAAAAGCGAAAGGTGAAGGCTGGGTTGAAGATGAAAAAACAGCCAAAGCCGAAGAAGGTAAAAAAGATCGTCAATTACCTAATGTGCTTGTTGCATTACTCCCTATGCTTATTTTGCTTGTCGTGCTGAATATTCTGAAATGGGACCCTGCTATTGCCTTATTCTGCGCCATTATCGCTGCCTTGATTGTGTACTTACGCTATCTCGATTGGAAAAAGCTTGTACCTAATTTAGCAGCTGGAACGATGGAAGGGGTGACCTCCCTCTTTAACACGGCGGTTATTGTTGGGTTTGGGGCATTAGTGATGACCTTGCCTGCGTTTAAAGAATCATTCCAAGCGATTGCTCAATCAGGTCTTAATCCACTTGTTGTTACTGCAATTTCAGTCGGTGCCTTGGTGTTTATCAGTGGTTCAGGCTCCGGTGCGTTAAGTATTGCTATGCCAATGATTGCAGCAATGTTCCCTGCAACTGTGGTTGATCAAGGCTCCTTACACCGTGTGGCCACAATGGCATCAATGAGTACAACTCCACCATTTAACGGATTGATTATTACTGTCTTTAGCGTCTGTGGTGTCAGCCATAAAGAGGGCTATGGCCCTGTAGGAACGTTAACTCTCGCTATCCCACTGTTAGCCATGATGTTTATGTTGCTGCTGTACACCTTCTTACCTGCATCCATAGCGACGATGTAGGAATAACGTTAACCCATTAATGCGTGCGATAAGACGACAAACGTGAAATCGCACGCCATAGAGATAACCCTATATATTCACAGAGGAAGATAAACATGGATTTTCAGCTAACAGAAGAGCAAGTCCTGATCCGCGATATGGTCAGAGAGTTTGTTGAAAACGATATTAAGCCTATTGCTGGCGAAATCGATAAAGAACACCGGTTTCCAAGTGAAAGCGTTGCACCTATGGCTGAGTTAGGACTCTTTGGTTTCAATATTGATGAAAATTATGGTGGAACAGAAGCAGATGCAATTAGCTATGTATTAGCAACAGAAGAAATGGCAAAAGTCAGTGCTGCACACGCCATGATCATGGGTTCACAGTGTTCATTAACTGGCCCTGTTATTCAAAAATATGCTGATGAAGAAACCAAAGCACGTATTTTACCGGGAGTAGTTTCAGGTGAGCAAATTGGTTGCTTCTGTTTATCAGAACCAAGCGCAGGTTGTGATGCTGCTGCTCAACAAACAACGGCTGTTCGCCAAGGTGATAATTATGTGATCAATGGCTCTAAATTGTGGATCACAGCAGCACCTCAAGGTGCATTCTTTATTGTATTTGCCATGACCGATAAAAGTGCGGGTGTTAAAGGGATCACTGCATTCTTAGTTGAGCGTGATAATCCAGGGATCAGCATTGGTTTACCTGAAGAAAAAATGGGTATGAATGGCTCTGAAACCTGTTCAGTCAGTTTTAGTGACTGTGTTGTACCTGTTAGTGCTCGTTTAGGCGCTGAAGGTAAAGGTTTTAGCATTGCAATGGAAACCTTAGATGGTGGTCGTTTAAGCTGTTCAGCTATTGCATTAGGTATCGCACAAAGTGCATTAGATGCCACGATTGATTACACCAAAGAGCGTATTCAATTTGGAAAACCTATTGCGGCCAACCAAGGTGTGCAATGGATGTTAGTGGATATGGCTACCCGTGTAGATTGTGCTCGTATGTTGGTGTATCGCGCAGCTGCGGCAAAAATTGCTGGGCTTCCTTATACCCGCGAATCAGCGCAAGCCAAATTATACGCTTCTGAAACAGCAACCTATGTGACTCAAAAAGCCGTTCAACTCCACGGCGGTATGGGTTACACCAAATCTTATCCTGTTGAACGCCTAATGCGTGAAGCAAAACTCACCGAAATTTTTGAAGGCACAAGCGAAGTGCAACGCATGGTGATCGCTAAACATATTTTAGCGTAATGACATTGGGATTTTATTAATTTGCTCCATTGAGCAAAACGGAGAATGTGAATTATGAAACTTATTGCCTGCTGTAAGGTTGTTCATGACGAACAAGACATCACAACGCGGCCTGATCGTACACTCGCAACTGATAATGCGGGTTTAAAAATTAGTTTATATGATTTAAACGCGATTGAAACGGCAGTAGAAATTGCCTCGGCTCTTGGTGATAGCACCGTAACTGCGCTGAGTGTAGGCACTAGTGCAATGGTAGAAAACGCGAAAATTAAAAAAGATATTTTATCGCGTGGCCCTGATGCATTAACACTTGTTGCTGATGATGCGTGTAATGCGCTTTATTCAACAGATACCGCCAATATTATTGCGCAAGCGGCACAAAAAGTGGGTTTTGATTTATTAGTTTTCGGTGAAGGTTCTGGTGACTTATACGCTCAACAAACAGGTTTAGCGGTAGGCGAATACTTAGGCTTACCTTGTGTTAATGCCGTTAATAAAATCACCGTTGAAGGTGAAAAAATTATTGTTGAACGTGATTTAGAAAATATCACTGAAGAGTTAGAGCTGACATTACCTGCCGTTGTCTGCGTGACATCAAGCATTAACACCCCAAAATTACCGTCAATGAAAGCCATTTTAGCGGCTAATAAAAAACCTGTTGAGAAACTTGGGTTAGGAGATATTGGTGTTGATCTTTCAGCACTCACCGTAGTGCAAACGCAAGTGTGCGCACCAGAACAGACTGATCGCCTTGGCATTATTTTAGAAGGTGATTCAGATGAAAATATTGCCACATTTGCTGAGCATTTACGCCAAGCGGTTAATCAATAAGGAGATTAAAAATGGCTAGTTTACTACCTACTACCTTTGTTTATGCCGAGAAAGCGGATGATTTAGCGAAGTTGATAGCGTTTGCTCGTGGTCTTGGTGAAAAAGTGAATGTGTTATTTATCGGTGATGATGAAAGCACTCGTGAATGTGTCAGCCTTGGTGCTGATTGTGTCTATTGCTTTGAACCACAAGAAGGTGTGATTGCTGAAGATTATGCGACTTCTTTTGCTGAAATTATTAAAGAAGCGGGTGCTAATGCATTGGTTTTATTAGCATCATCAAAACGAGCAAAAGCTATTGCAGCTCGCCTTGGTGTTACGTTAAAAGCGGGTGTTGTCAGTGATGCATTAAGCCTAACCGTTGAAAACAATACCGTGATTGCAACACACCAAGTTTATGGTGGTTTAGCACATGCTAAAGCAGAAATTCGCTCACCTTATGCTATTGCTACCGTTGGTGGTGCATTAGATGTGGAAGTCATTACAGATGCTCCCAATGCATCAGTGGTACAAGGTACCTTTGTCGCCCCTGCGCATACATTAAAAGTGTTAGCACGTAAGCCAAAACAAGGTAGTAGTGTTGATTTAGGTAAAGCGCATTGTGTTGTTGGTGTTGGACGTGGCTTCGGTAAGGCAGATGATATTGCGTTAGCGTCAGCATTAGCGAAAGCCCTTCAAGGTGAAGTGGGTTGTTCACGTCCAATTGCTGAAGGTGAAGGCTGGATGGAACACGATCGCTACATTGGTGTTTCAGGCGTGACCTTAGGTGCTGATGTTTATGTTGCTGTCGGTATTTCAGGACAAATTCAACATATGGTCGGTGTAGATAGAGCAAAAATTATTGTTGGTATCAACAAAGATAAAAATGCGCCTATCTTCAATATGGTGGACTACGGGATTGTCGGCGACCTCTACAAAGTGTTACCTGCATTAACAGCAAAACTTGGCGGCTAATCCCCGTCGGTCGCTTAGTGAAAGTGTGCTAAGCGACCACACATAATAAAAGGATAGAAAAGTATGTCAGACGATATTTTTGACGCCATTATTGTGGGTGGTGGACTTGCTGGTGGTACTGCTGCCTATGTTTTAGCGCAAGCAGGATGTGATGTGTTAGTGGTTGAGCGAGGTAATTTCGCTGGCAGTAAAAATATGACGGGCGGGCGTTTATACGCACACAGCCTTGAAAAAATCATCCCCAATTTTGCCGAAGAAGCTCCAGTTGAGCGCCTTGTGACGCGTGAAAAAATCTCCATGTTAACGCCGACAGATGGCGTTACGTTAGATTATCAACATACTCAGCAAGAAGAGGATGCGGCGCGTTCTTATACTGTATTACGCTCTTCGTTTGATCAGTGGTTAATGGAAAAAGCGGAAGATGCTGGCGCACAAGTGATCACTGGCGTTCGTGTCGATGAAGTATTAGTAAAAGATGGCAAAGTGTGTGGCGTTAAAGCCGGTGATGATGAAATTGAAGCGCATGTCGTGATTTTAGCCGATGGTGTGAATTCACTGTTAGCGAAGCAATTAGGTATGACACAGAAAGTAAATCCTCATACTGTTGCTGTCGGTGTGAAAGAGCTACTTGAATTTACTCCTCAACAAATGGAAGACCGATTTGGTTGCACAAATGATGAAGGATTAGCTTGGCTTTTTGCAGGCGCACCATCAGGGGGATACTTAGGCGGTGGTTTTTTATATACCAATAAAAATACTGTTTCTTTAGGACTGGTTTTAGGGCTACATAACGTCGATAAGTTCGAAAAAACGGTTCCTCAATTATTAGAAGATTTTAAACAACATCCTGTTGTTGCACCGCTTATCAAAGACGGAAAATTATTAGAATATTCAGCTCATATGGTGCCGGAAGGTGGCATGAATATGGTGTCTGAATTAGTGAAAGACGGCGTATTAGTTGCGGGTGATGCTGCTGGATTTTGTCTCAACGTTGGCTATACCGTAAGAGGAATGGATCTGGCGATTGCTTCAGGTGAAGCTGCTGCAAAAGCGGTATTAATGGCAAAAGAACAAAACAGCTATAGTCAAAAAGAGCTGAGTTGTTATCAATCTTTATTAAATGACAGCTTTGTTATGAAAGATATGAAGCTATATAAAGATCTACCTGCTTTCCTTGATAACACCCGATTTTTTACTGATTACCCACAAATGGCCGCTAATGTAATGCATGATTTATTCGTGATTAATGGCCCAGAAAAACCAGTACGTAAGAAAATCCTGTCTCAAGTGAAGAAAGTCGGTGTGATGAACTTAATTAAAGATGGCTTTAAAGGAGTACGTTCTTTATGAGTCAAGTAAACGTAGACGTTAAATTAGGCGTCAATAAATTTAACGTGGATGAAGAAAATCCACATATTGTCTTAAAGGATGATATCGATCCTGCGCAATTTGAAATCTTAATGAAAGCTTGCCCAGCAGGTTTATATAAAAAAGATGAAAAAGGGCAATATCTTTTTGATTATGCAGGATGTTTAGAGTGTGGTACTTGCCGTGTGTTATGTGGCGAGACGATCTTAAAGAAATGGGAATACCCATGTGGCACATTAGGCATAGAGTTTCGTTACGGCTAATGAAATAGATCCTTTTCCCCTCTAGTGTAACCTCCAAAATATAAACTAGAGGGGAATGAGTATACTGGCTATATATTGATTCATATATAACCCATAAATTTGTTTTAGAACTTATCTCAACGAGTGTATTTTTCGATACTCTGAAGGTGTCATAAAAAATTCAGATTTAAATTTTCGGCTTAAATTAGAAATATCACTAAACCCACATTCATAAGCGAGTTGTGTAATATTTTTCTCTGCTAAAAGTGGATTAACCAATGCTGCTTTATAATTCTCAAGACGTTTTTGGTAGATCCAACGAAGTACAGATGTATTTTGTTCTTTAAATAGCATCTGTAAATAGCGTACTGAGATCCCACACGCATTAGCACATTCATTAACACTTAAATCGGGATCGGAAAGATGTTGCTCAAGATAGTGCTGAGCAAAATAAAACAGTGTTGATCTTCCTAAGCTTTGCGGTGGTGTCGCAATACTGAATTCGCTAAAGGCTGAGGTAATTAAATTCAATAAAATATCAGCAAGTTGTTGCGCATGTTGTGGTGGCATTGAATCCAAGAATGGAATATAACGCATCACAAAACTATAAACGAGAGAGCCGGTAATACTATTACCACGTATCGCTCTTGCTGTAAGATTTTGGGTATTCCCTAAACGAGATGCTAGTTTCTCCCTTGGGATCAGAATTTTAAATAACGAGTAGTCGTTATCAAAAGACCAGGATACGGGTCTTGCCATATCAAAAATACAAAAGTCGCCTTGTCGCAGAAATGCGGTTCTTCCATCTTGCGTCAGATGGCTGGTTCCTGAACGCTGTATCTCAATTTGAAAATGTTCTTCTAAGCTCAGTTTATGGGTTAAAGGACGGCTGCTTGCCCAGTGCCCATTAGACTCTAGTTGAATAAAGCGAATATTTGTCACCTTCTGCTCGACAATATTGGCATAAAATCGAGAATGAGGAGGCAATTCGACTTCATTGCATTCATAAGACGATAAAAAGCGGTCTTTTATTGTATCCCTGAATACGGAAAACCGATCTACGTCAGGGAGCTCCCGAGTCGTAAACATGCTTTTCATAGTACGCCCACTTTTATTGAAAGTATTTTTGTTGTGTCGCTATCTGCCTGGAATAAAAACATCTTAAATCAGACTAAAATAGAATAATTTTTTGCAATGATTTTAAGTTTAAAATTAGCATAATGTACTAATAAAATTAATAACGAGTGATCCTTTTTCGTTTGTTAATAAATTGAAGATAAGATATTTAATTTTTTTTAATTAATTTGAGCTAGGATCATGAAAAATATATAATTAATTTATAGCATAATTGATGCTATCACCTCTATCTAATTAATCATTAGGTAATTTCTGATAGTTAGAGAGAGATCTCATAAATAGATCAAGAGTGATTCTTATTAATATCTTATTTATTTCATTCTTTTCAGAGTGTGAGTTAATATGGATTTTATGTACGGGGTATAATCGTTTGTTAAATAATATTGTTATTTATTGTTAATCATAGCATTATTAATTATATAAAATAAAATTTTTATAAATTTAATTATTAATAGAATTAATAATGTATATTACAACAATTCTTCCTTTGATATCATGATTTATTAATAGTAAATATATTTAATCTTAATATCGTGAATGTGAAATAGGTTTCTCGATTTATAAAATATTACCTATGTAGTATTTAGCCCACTAAAATAAGTGGGCTGAAAATGGTTGTTTTCTATCTTTAGCGTAGACCTTGTACACTCTCTACTAAATTGGCTAACTGTGAAACCACACGGTCACCTATATCGGCATTATCACCACCCAATGCTTTATTACGCATAAAGTCTTTCTTGATTTGTTGCCAACGAATAGTGTCTTTTTCAGTTAGTTTTCCACGTAATTCAGCGAGTTTTAATAAATTTTCTTCAGCACCTGTTGTCAGTAATTGCGCTTCACCCAGATAGTGATCATCAAGTAAACGTTCAATTTCTTCATCATTCATTACCGCAGACACTTTTTCACTTAACTTATTCATATTGCGGTAACTGCCTTGCAAACGAAATGCGGGTTCTGTGCGATATTTATCCGATTGTGCCGCACTGGCGATATATTGCTGATTTACTTTTAAAATGATATTGCGTAGCGTAATTAAGTGCTTAAGCACCATGACTATTTCATTAATTTCAGCATCAGAATAAGGGTAACTTAATGTATTGGTAGAGACAGATTTCCCCATCGCTTTATCGACTAAAATATAGAGATCGTTAAGATCACGCAGTGCAAGCGGTGCCAATACCGCATTTGAAGTTAAGCTATTTTCGATATAACTCAGAGCAAAAGCATCATCCATACCACCTAATACTTCACCTAAGTTATAAATATCAGCTCGGTTAGCCAACATATCCGGAATACGAAAGACTTCACCTGATTCGGTGTAAGGGTTACCCGCCATGACGACACAGAATTTTTTACCCCGCATATCATAGGTTTTGGTTTTTCCTTTCCATACCCCTTCAATACGTCTTGTTCCATCACAGAGAGAAATAAACTTTTGTAAGAATTCAGGGTGAGTATGCTGAATATCATCCACATACAGCATAACGTTATTACCCATTTCTAATGCTAAGTTGAGTTTTTCAAGCTCTTGCCTTGCTGTTGCATTAGGCGCTTGTTCGGGATCGAGAGATAGCACGCTGTGTCCTAATGCGGGGCCATTGATCTTCATAAAAATAAGGCCTAAACGTGCGGCTGCATATTCCATTAATGTGGTTTTGCCGTAACCCGGAGGGGAGATCATTAATAATAATCCCATTAAATCGGTGCGCTTACCTTCGCCTAACGCACCAATTTGTTTTGCCATATTATCGCCAATAATAGGTAAATAGACATCGTTAATTAGCTTATTACGGACAAAAGAGCTTAATGGTTTGGCTTTAAATTCATGCAGTTTTAAGCGTTCACGTTCATTACTGACTATTTTTTGACGCAGTGTGAGGTACTGTCTGAATGCAGGAATAAAGTTCTTTCTTTGGCCGCGCATTCGGCTGAAATAGTCATCCAAACTGAGTGATAACGCTTGGTTTTCAATGGTGGGATGGGAGCCTAATAGGTCAGTTACTGTAAAGTATAAATCAGCTTCACTATAACGCGCTGATGCGACTTTATCTAAAATAATGATAGCGATAGCGCCCGGAATATAAGGTGTAAGTTCGGCATAATCAGGCAAAGAGCACAGCCCTTGTAGCCAATTTTGGATCAGCGCCCAACGCTGTGCGTATCGCGTACCTAAATTCTGTTGTGAGCGATTAAAGTCTATCCACATATGGGCTTCTTCTAATCGACTTTGTAATGCAATCACTAACTCTTTAGCATATTTGCTATAAACCAATTCAATGGGGCTTCTCGCCAACGCAAAGCTTAAATATTCAGAGGCTTGCATCGGTACATAGTGTTCACACTCAATTGGATTATCATGAAGGAAGAGGCGTATATCTGCTTCGATCTCTGCTTGCAGATCGGTTAACGCATCGTCTGTATGGAATAATTGCTGAATATTGAGTGCAGTTCTTGCACGTTCAGGCCACAGCGCTGGATATTGTTCATTTTGTTTAGTTTCCCAAAAGAGTGCAGCTATTGCACGTGCCGTTGGGTTATAGCGTAGAAGATCAGCACTTTCGCCAATAGGGATCAGCTTTTTCAATATGGCGATAGCATCGTGATCGTGGATACCTTTTTCATAGCCTTCTTTATAACGTGGGGTAGCGAAATCACGCACGAGTTTTTCAAGCTTTTCAGGAAGAGTGAGTGCTTCTTTTAGCGTTTCGTAATCAAGACCATCTTGACGTTTTGCTGCCGCATAAATAATGGAATAAGCGAGGTACTCTGCTCGATAAACAGTATCCGATTCAGACTCAAGTGAGGCATTCCAATAAGGCTGTAATTGAGCAAGTTCTGTATTTTCAATCGGTTCTTGGTAATCCGTTCCTGTCAGGTATAACCAGAGCTTATCTTCTTTCGGTAAGATAGTGAGATCAAGTTCTTGTGTATTAACGCTAAAGCGATGGCGAGGCCCTAATTTAATAACATTGCCACCGTCTTCAAAAATATCGGTTTTGTCCCTCAGAATACGAATAGCTTGATCACGAGAGGATTTTAAGCGCGCATCAATATCATCAGCTTTGACGTTATCATTGATTTCTCTTAGTTTTTCAATGATCTCTCGTGTTTTTAGTGATAAAGGATCTGATGCGAAAAAGGCATTTAACTCATCTTGTGACTGTAATCGAGAGGTTCGGCGTTGTAGATTTTCCAGTAAGCGATTGGCTGCGGTTAATAGGCTTTGTGAGCGACGTTGGCGATCATCAAGCAACACTTGTTTGTGTGACTCAAAGGTTTCGACTAACTCTTCACGTTTAGCCAGAATATCATCAAGAAATTCATCATGATGGCTAAATTGACTTTCTAACTCTTCTAATTGAACTAAAAGACGTGAAAGTTGATCGTCACAACCTTCAGGTGTGGTTGCAAGGGATAAAGCATTGGTGAGCCCTTGGCTAAATAAGCGAAATTGTGCACCAAATTGTGCCACGCTTTCGACGTTGCTTTGTGATTTACGTTTTTGTTGTAGTCGAGCGCGAGATTGATTGAGTTGAGCATAGATTTGTGAGATTGCATCAATAATGTGCGTTTGTTGGGTAACGTCTTGGAATGTTAAAGATGCCATTAAGTTAGAAAGCATATCCAAATCAGCAGACATTTTTTCCATGTCATTCATTGGTACATCTAGTTGTGCGCTGTTTTGGGCTTTTTCAATAAGGTTTTCAAAGGTAACAAGTTGTGCTTTAAACGGTTGTAATGCTTTATCACTGGCAAGGAAAAGTGCGGTCGCTTGTGAAACACGTTGTTGCGTTTCGGTAATTTCTGTTTCCATGGTGCTAAGCTTGGTTAAATCCATATAACGGAATTCACGCAAGGAAATCAGATGCCCACGGTGGGCATTTAATAAATTTAAGCTATCAACAAATTGTTGAATATCTGTCCAACTATCAGGGAGTGTTAAGGCCAGTAGTGATTTTTGGCGATTAATCGCTTCAAGCATTGATTTCGCAGATTGCTGACGAATACTTTCCACTTTTTCATATTCATCAAGTACTAATTCACTGGTTTGAGCGATATCTTTTAATAATTTACCAATCCCCAAACAGTGCTCGTCATTAAACCAATAATAGAGATCTAATAAGTTTTTAGGTTGTAAGCTGAGTTGCTCATAACGAGCAATAGAGATTTGATTACCTTCAATTTCTTTTGCGACATGCAATATTTCGGAAATACCTCGTACTAAATCAGCATTACCAATACGGCCATAAAAACCATTACGGGGAGGTTGTTTATCAGCAAATTCTTCAGAATAGAAGGGAGTTTGCCAAACTTGCATTGGATGAACGCGAGTTGCTTCTTCGCCTTCACCTTCAAACAGCACCATTTTTCCGTCTTCTAACATCGCATAGCCATGACCAACTAAAGGCACAGCAAGTTTACGCTCAATCATATTGTAATTGAAAAGCGCAAGGCGACCTTGTGAAGGAGAGTAGAAAACATATAACACATCTTCGCCATTAGGCGAACGGCGTAGACGGCGGAAATACATCCCTTCCATTGGTTGATCAAAGGTTTTGTATTCGCCATTTTGCAGGTAATAACCACCAGGGAAAATAATACCGTGATCTTCAGGTAATTGAACACAAGCTTGTCCAATTGCATCAATGCGTTGTACGGTTTGCGTCAAAATGTTATAGACCAAATAACGCCAGTTTTCTTCGCGATAAGGTAAGATTTTTAACAGAATCAAACTACCTGTTTGAGCATATTCAATTTGTGCATCATCGAGAGATTGGTTTTTATCTAATACGGCTTCACGATAAATCCCTAAACCATCCTCGGTGTTATTTTCACATTTAACTGTTAGATCGCCACCGGTTGTTTCGACAAAAACGGTATCAAGAATATTGATATGAGGAAAACGACTATTGACCGTATCTTCACGTTGAGTTTTCGTCCATTCGAAATCGTAAGCAGGAGGGAGGGCAATATCTCTTTCACCACGATTATCAATGTAGTCGATACGCTTTTTATCACTTGAGATAGCCCAGCGGAAAACACGCACATCAGTAATTCGCGCACCAATTTGAAAACTGGCAAGCAGTTTTCCATCACGCTCAACAAGTTGTAGTAGTTGTGTATTTTTGTAATAAGTATAAAGCTCAGTAAAATCCTGAATAAAACGATTATCGTTTAAAAAAGTATCTTCATAAGGGACGGCTTCAACATCAAACTCTCCCTCACTTTCAGTTAAACGATAAAGTGAAAAGACATCTTCAAGATGAATTTCACGTTTTAATCCAAGGAAAACGTTATAACCAAACAGTAGCCATTCACCTACACGAACAATGTCTCTGGCTTGGCAGTTATTTTCAGTACGAATACGGATACGGCCAATAATATCCATTTGGCTTTGACCAAATTCATCTAAGCGATGTTGATTTAATTCAGTGGCTTTTTTATGAAGTTGTTGGCCTTGCTCTGTTAGGCGTTTGCGTAAGATTTCATACGCGCCACCTTGTGCAACAGCACTATCGAGTATTTCCTGCTCACGATTCGTATCCAGAATTTCAGACATGGTATAACGGATTTCCTTGGCTTAAACGATAAAAACAAGATAAAAGACATAGAGATATCTCTATGCCTTTCGCCCTCTAAATAACATTATTCTTCTTTAGAGGAGCCTGATTTAGTTGTCACATCTTTAATCAGTGGATTGGCACCTTTTGTTGCCATAAATCCATTAATTAAATCTTGGACTTCCGGATTTTTTAATAAAGAAGCAATATCGAGTTTTTTATCTTGTTGAGTGCGGTTAATCAGTTTTTCAACGTTCTCTTTGGCAAAACTGCTTTTATCCATAAAACCATCTACCGCTTTACCTAAGCTTAATGCTTTAGAGAAGGTATTAAAGAAGTTGCCATCACCGCCCACAATTTCAATATTGGTTTTGCTCAGTGCAGCTGCCAATACATCGGCTTGTTCGCGTGCAATTTCTTTGTTGGCTTCAATAGATGCCATCGCTTGTTCAAATTGTTTTTCAAGACTCATACGGAATTCTTCATGTGAACGCGCCGTATCACTGAGGTGATCCATAGATTTGAATTTATCTGTTAAACCATCAGCTTCAGCTTTTAAGCGTTGACGAATAACTTCAGCTTGTGCTGATCCTAATTGGCCTTCACCACGCGCCTGTGCTGCGAGTTTCTCTTCAAGAATTTTCGCATCAGCAAGGCCTAATTTCTCTTTTGCATTGGCTTGTTGTTCTTCACCACGCGCTTGAGCGGCTAATTTCTCTTCTAAGATTTTTGCTTCTGCAAGGCCTTGTTGTTGCTGGGCTTGTGCTTTCGCTTCCATCACTTGCGCTTCAGTTAAGCCTTTTTCTTTCATGCCACGTGCTTCTGCTAATAGTTTTTCGGCAGTGATGTTAGCCAATACAAGGCCTTCCTTCTCTTCGGCTTCTGCGGTTGCTTGGCGCACTCGAGCTTCGGCAAGACCTAATGCTGCATGCTCAGCTTCAATACCTTCCGCTAAACGTTTTTTTGCTTCTGATTGTTTTACCGAGGCTTCTAATTCAGCTTTTGCCATCGTGCTGATTTCTTCAGCTTTATGTTTAGCACTAGATTCATCAGCTTCGGCTCTTTTCACTTGGCGGACTAAAGACTCTTCTGCTTCTGCTTGTGCATTTATGATGGTGACTTGACGCATACGTTCAGCTTCTGAAACTTCGCGTACTTCTTTAATACGTTCTTCTTCTTGAGCAACCGTTTTTTCTACGGCGACACGTTCACGGATAACATTTGAGATATTTTTGCGTTCTTCTTCTAACGCTTTTTCTTTCTCAATACGTTGCAACTCAACTTCGCGTTCGCGAGCAACAATTTCTAATTCACGAGCACGATTAACTCGTTCTTGTTCAATGGTGACTGCACGAGTACGATTTTGTTGTGCAACTTCCACTTCACGCATACGGTTTTCTTCACGAATTTCAATCTCTTGTTGAGTCTGAATACGAGCTTGTTCTGCTTTTAAGCGCTCTTCTTCTTGTACACGCAGGGTTTCTGATGTTTCACGAGCACGAATATTATCGATTTCACGTTTTTGGCGTGCTTCTGCATCGGCTTGTTGGCGTTCTAAGGCCAGACTTGCTTCTCGGGTTTCCACGTTTTTCTTTTGAATAGCAAGTTCTTGATCACGCTCTTTTTGGTTAGTTTCAATATTATGAATAGCGGTAATTTCCGTGATTTTTCGGATACCTTCAGAGTCAAAAATATTGTTAGGATCAAGTGCAGATTTTGGTGTTTGTTCTAAATAGTCGATAGCAACGTCTTCTAATGCATAACCATTAAGATCTTTACCAATAACATCAACAATACGATCACGGAAATTCTGTCTATCTTCAAAAAGTTTCGACAGTTCAAACTGTTTACCTACTGTTTTTAATGCTTCTGAGAATTTAGCACTAAATAGAGTGCTGACTGCTTGATGATCAGACGCTCTATCAACACCAATGGCTTTTGCGACTTTTAATACGTCTTCAGTGGTTTCATTTACACGTAAATAAAATGCAACGGTAATATCAGCACGTAAGTTATCTTGGCAAATCAAACCATCTTTACCACGACGATCAACCTCTAACGTTAAAAGAGAAATACGCATAAACTCTTTTTTGTAGATAACTGGATAAACCAGCGCACCTGTAAAATGGACTTTAGGTTGTGAGGTCATGTCATTGACTATTAAGGCTGTACCTTGAGGCACTTTTATATAGAAAGCTTTAAATAATCCAAATAACCCTAAAATAATTAGAATTGCGAAGCCAACAATAGTTAAGAAAGGCATAACGAAAGCCAAATCCATACTTTTTTCTCCATAGGTTCAGACGATGCCGTCATTTTTTAATCGTATTTGTTTATTAACTTAATTACATTTCATCGAATGTGGATATCAGCGATGAAATTCATCTTCCGTTACGACTTGATAACTGTGAGTAGACGCGTCATAACTAATAATAATAACGTTGTCTCCTCGTTTAATATTCTCGTGTTCTGGTGCTCTAATTTGTAAAATTAAACCTGCACCCCCATCTTCTAAAAGGGCTTCACCTTTGTTTTCCGCGACATTCGCTGATCGTACTATGGCTAATTTGCCTATCAATTGGTGTACTGATTTAGGCTTATTACGTGATATGAGCTTTTTACGAATGGGTTTTAAACATACCGCAGTAAGATTAAGAGAAATAAAAGAGATAATGATTAATGCAATAAAGCCAACTAAATAATAAATAAAATCTGTTTCAATAGCGCTGATAATCCAATAGTTAGTAAAGTAACTGATAAACCAGCCTATAAGGGTAAAGAAGGTTAAAATAATCGTAACTGGGATACCCGCTAACCCTAATTTTGTTAACCAACCTGCGAAACCTGTTGCATCAACATCTAATTCACTATCAATATTAAATAAATCAATATCTAATAATCCAAAAGCAGCACAAAGCCAATAAAAAGAGATAATAATTAGTAATGCACTAAAAATAATGCTAGGAAAAGCTAGGCTATTTTGGAAAAACAAATTCATATAGAGTTCTCTTAATTTAAGAAGATGGTAATATCCTTGTCATATTAATATCGCTTATCATACTTTAATACGCTGAAAAAGCATGTAGTTATAATCACATTCTATATTTATTTTTTCATTTTATTTTTATGGAAGTTAATATAACTTATTTAGATAGTGATGAATAATATTCGGTATTATTGCGTATAAAATCAGATCATTCTCTAAAATAATAATAAAAACATTTTCATCTATTACATATCATTTCTTATAAAGTGAATAAGTGTTTTGTTATAAAAAATATAAATTTATTAAATAAAAACTCTATAACATTAAAAAAACGATACTAATTGTATTGTGTATTCCATGCATCACTATCGGCGCGATTAATGAACGAGTCCCTATTCTGATTTGGCAAAACACAACACCCACAACAAAAATAAGGATAAACGTAGTAATTGACTCATATTGAGTATGCATAGCGGCAAATAGAAGTGAAGAGATAATAATGGCAATCCATTTTCCTATATTGCCATACCACATGCCTGCATTTAGTAGAAAACCTCTAAAAATGACTTCTTCAGTAATGGGAGCAATAAAGATAACTGAGAGTGCAAATAAGAAGAAGGCAAAACCTGTAATAGATTCGATTTCTGTAACCCATGAATCATCTTCAGAGCCTAAAAATAAACTAATAAAATATAATCCCAATAAGGCTAAAAAAGGGGCTTTCAGTGAATTCCATTGAAGGTGGCCTAATGGCATTAATTTAATCTTTTTTTGATAAGCAACCCAAATAATCAAGCAGTAGGGGAGGTAAATAAAAAAACTGATTAATGAGATGATATAAGGCGATTGAAACAATGTAGCAGGGGCTGGGGTGAGCAAGAGACTAAATGAGGAAAAAAAGTAGCCTATAAAGGCAAATACACAGATGACTGAATGGTAAACTCGATCTTTGGGAAATTCCATTTTTGTTTGTCCTTGTATGGGAGGCATCATTTAATTTTACAGAATATTGAATACAATGTTCAAATGTTCAAATGTTCAAATGATTAAATCATTAATCAATTTAAATATACAAAGTGACCTTATTATTTTGATTAATGAACGATTAGAGGAAATATACTATGCAAGTATAAATATACTTAGATTAAATTCTTGATAAAAGGGTTGAAAATGGAAAACATTATTTATTTGACAATAAAAATTAAAAACAAGGGTTAATTTCATCAGGGTGTTCAACACAAGAATCTATTGGTAACCTTTGTCAAAATGAGAAGGAAGATAAAATATATATTTATGAATTAAATCATTCACTTTCAAGAGCTCAAAATGCCAGTCATTTCCCCATAATGATAAAAAAACCTTTAGATAAATCAACACCATTATTAGGAATGGCTATTTCTAATAATGAAGATTTTGGTGTGAACCCATTCTTTAACATTAAGCCTTCAATTCCATTTTTCATAATCTACCTTCCTTATTCTCATATGAGGCAAATATATCTGGACTAGCATATTATTAATAGTGTTGTATTTATTTTGATCTACTTTCTAACAGATAGGAATGAGGTAGGTAGAAAAGGGAAAAGGTGATGAAGTGTATTTGTTAATCACAACAACTAGCTTAGTCTATAAAAGCAAAAAACCAGCCCTAAGGCTGGTTTTTCTAAAGATGGTGCCCGAACTCGGAATCGAACCAAGGACACGGGGATTTTCAATCCCCTGCTCTACCGACTGAGCTATTCGGGCTAACGAGGCGCATTAAACCGTATTCAGCGGGATGCGTCAACGTCTTTTTAATAAAAAATACAAAAATAAGTTTGTTTGCTTTCTTTTTATTCTATTTGAGTTTAAATTTTCATCATAAGCGATTTTTTAGTAAAAAATGCTTAAATAACAATCAGTAAAGATATTCACTTTTTTGTATATCGAAGAGAAAACTTTCTCTTTTTTTGATGATTAAATTGTTTTTTGCTACTCAGCAGAGAAAAATTGAGTACAAACGAAAAAATAGACCGTTTTTCTTGTTTTCCTGCACTTATAACTAACTTAATGCACCATTTTTTCGGCATTGAGCAATCTTAAGAATATCCTCTGCCAATAATTTTGCTGTAATAATATCATCAGCATGATGATTGACCATTAAACGGCTTAAACAGCCTTCTAAGATGAGTTCCATTTGTTTAGCAACTAACTCACTGTCTTCGATATCAAGCTCGCGTAGTAGCGTTCTAGAGTAATCAAATGAGCTCTGTTTTTGACGTTGGCTTAATTGGTGGATTTGAGAGTGTTCATCAGGGTATGCACTACATGCTGCAACGAATAAACAACCAGGAAAACGGTTTTTCTCTAAACGTATAGTGAGCTGATCATAACGAGCCAGTAACTTTTGTTCGATCGTCAGTTCTTCATCTAGCATAACTTGGCGTTGCCAAATATCAATTTGTTGCCCGTGATGGCGAAGACAATCAAAAATTAAGGCATCTCTATCAGGCCAAAATGGGTGAAGTTGAGATTCATTAATACCCGAGTCTTGAAGAAGCTCTGGTAAAGTCGCCGCTAAGCCATATTGCTCTAGCTGGATAAGTACGTGGTCTAATAACGCTTCACGTTGCACGGAAATCTCCTTAAATCACGTTGTCGCGAAAACATCATAATTAGCAGACTTTAACTAAAAATGAAAGTAAGAGGCGACCGGGTAAAATGAAAATACCCCATCTTGTGATAGGGTATTTTTTTGTTTTTTTATTTCTTGTAAGCGCTAGGCGCTTTTTTGCAATGTTTTAATTTTTTACTTCAAACTACAGGATCATACCGCCGAAGAGGAAACCAAATCCGACAGCTAATACCACACCAATTGTACCAGGGATAAAGAATGGGTGGTTGAAGACTAATTTACCGATACGGGTTGTACCTGTGTCATCCATTTGAACTGCCGCAACCAGTGTTGGGTAAGTTGGCAGGATGAACAGACCAGAAACCGCAGAGAAAGATGCAATTGCAGTTAATGGAGATACACCTAGCGCTAAAGCCATTGGCATTAATGCTTTTGCTGTTGCCGCTTGTGAATATAACAGTGCAGAACAGAAGAAGAAGATAACGGCTAATAACCAAGGATGGCCAGTGATCAAATCACCCGCAGTCAGTTTGATCCAATCAATGTTACTTGAAACGAAAGTATCACCTAACCATGCAACACCCAGAATACAGATACATGCACTCATACCTGCTTTAAAAGTACTTGAGTTGAGGATGGTATCAGTTTTAACTTTACAGAAAACAGTGATAAGCGTTGCAACACTCAGCATGATGATAAGAATAGCGTTAGTGGTGTTCATTAACGGTTCTTTCACGATACCTAAGCTTGGGCTGTTGATGATTGCATAAGTAACAACACAGACAACACCCAGTAAGAACAGCATTACAGATGATTTAGCACCTGGTAATGTTTCTCTACGTTCTTGGCTACCACGTAACTCAACCAGACCTTGTTCTAAACGCTCACGATAGACAGCATCATCAGATAGTTTTGAGTTAAATACCCAAGATACGATGAATGACATCAGGATGATTGCTAGGAAGGTTGCTGGTAATAAGATAGATAACAGTGTGATATAGCTTACTGTATTACCTTCACCGACCATTGCTGGGTTTTCCATGACTGATGCCATGTACACAACTGCAGCAGAGATAGGAGATGCAGTAATACCGATTTGAGCTGCAACAACACCTGTTGATAAAGGACGGCAAGGCTTAATGCCTTGTTCTTTTGCAACTTCTGCAATAACTGGCAGTGTTGCTAAAGAGATGTTCCCTGTACCTGCAAATAGAGTTAAGAAATAAGTCACAATTGGCGCAAGAATTGTGATGTATTTTGGATTACGTCTTAACAGTTTTTCAGTTTGCCCAACAAGGTAATCCAAACCACCAGCAACCTGCATCGCAGAGATTGCGGCAATAACAGCCATAATGATGGAGATAACATCAAAAGGGATTGAACCAGGTTTAACACCGATAGCAGCTAAAACTAAAACCCCTAAACCACCGGCAAACCCGATACCAATTCCCCCAAGTCTCGCACCGAGGAAAATGGCCAGCAGAACGATAATCAATTCTACGGCTAACATAGCGTTTACTCCTTGAGATAATTAAAAAAATGAGAAAGATAAGTTAAATTTTTGTTTTTACAATCAAGTAAAAAGGCACGCCTCTTAAAGAGTTCGTGCCTTGTATTTTTAAGAGCTCATTCTTATGTTTAACAGTGTCATGTTATAAAACACAATTATTAATCATCGAAGCGTTTTGCTTTGTAAGCCGGGTTTTTTAAGTTCTCGATAGAGAAGATATCATCCAGTTGTTCTTCGGTTAATAAACCGCGTTCTAGAACAACTTCACGTACGCTCTTACCAGTTTCTGCACAAATCTTACCAACGATGTCGCCGTTATGGTGACCAATGAATGGGTTCAGATAAGTAACGATACCGATTGAGCTAAATACGAAGTGTTCACAGATTTCTTTATTCGCAGTGATACCATCAACACATTTTTCTACTAAGTTACGGCAAGCGTTGCTTAACAGAGCGATTGATTCGAACATTGCTTGGCCGATAGCTGGTTCCATTACGTTTAATTGTAATTGACCTGCTTCAGCAGCCATAGTTACACAAGTGTCATTACCGATAACTTTAAAGCAAGCTTGGTTAACAACTTCTGGAATAACTGGGTTTACTTTAGCTGGCATAATTGAAGAACCTGCTTGTAGTTCTGGAAGATTGATTTCTTTCAGACCAGCACGAGGACCAGAAGACAGTAAACGTAAGTCATTACAGATTTTAGACATTTTCACAGCTAAGCGTTTTAATGCGCCGTGAACCATTACATAAGCACCACAGTCAGAAGTTGCTTCAATTAAGTCTTCTGCTGGAACACAAGCTAAACCAGTGACTTCTGCCAGTTTTTCAACAGACAGTTTTTGGTAACCAGGAGCTGTGTTCAGACCAGTACCGATAGCTGTTGCACCTAAGTTCATTTCTAACAGTAACTCAGCAGTGCGTTTCAGGTTTTTGATTTCTTCTTTCATCAGTACAGAGAAAGCATGGAATTCTTGACCTAAAGTCATTGGTACAGCATCTTGTAATTGAGTACGACCCATTTTCAGGATGTCTTTGAACTCAACTGCTTTTCTATCAAAACCAGCTTTCAGCAGTTCGATAGATTCAGTTAATTTGATAACAGAGTTATAAACCGCTACACGGAAACCACAAGGATAAGCGTCGTTTGTTGATTGGCTCTTATTGACGTGGTCATTCGGGTTCAGGTATTGGTATTCACCTTTTTGGTGGCCCATTAATTCCAGACCGATGTTTGCGATAACTTCATTGGTATTCATATTTAATGAAGTACCAGCACCGCCTTGGAATACATCAACTGGGAATTGATCCATGTGTTTACCTGTTTCTAATACTACGTCACAGGCTTTGATAATCGTATCAGCGATTTCACGAGGAATAGTGTGAAGTTCTTTGTTTGCTAATGCAGCAGCTTTTTTCACCATTACCATACCGCGGATGAATTCTGGAACATCATTGATGGTACGATCACTGATGTAGAAGTTTTCAATTGCACGTAAAGTGTGGACGCCATAATAAGCATCAGCAGGAACTTCTCTTTTACCTAACAGGTCTTCTTCGATACGAGTTTTATTTGACATGAGAACCTTCTTATTAAAATTTTAACTGTCTAGTTATGCGCTTGTTAATAAAATATATCGTTAACGGTTAATAATGTAATATAACTTACCGTTTTGCTTGGTACTGACACGATCATATTCGGGTTGTGAACAAATACCTTTAAGCTGGATCACTTTATACGTAAATAACGTCTAAATATTTTCTTTTTGTGATCTATCTCATGGATTTTACAGTTCTACTTCTCTTTTTAACGCCCCTTGAAAAGGAGTGTTAGGCTCCCCATTATTATGTAGATAAACTAAGAAAAAGCGAGTTCGTAAACCATCACCTTAGATGTAGTTCACACTCCTTTCTATTAATAATATGAATCTTTTTTTTATAAAAAGGAGAACCAAGTGCGTTGGCTCCCATTAATTGTTATTTGTCTTCTTATCTATATAGAAGCTGTGATTTTCGTCAATGTAGCATCTTCGATTGGCGTACTTACAACACTATTCCTTGTGGTGCTGACTTCTTGTGTTGGTGTCTCATTGGTAAAAAATCAGGGCGTAAAAAATATTGCTTCAATGCAGCAAAAACTTGCAGTGGGTGAAGTGCCTGCTGCTGAAATGGTGAAAAGCGTTTCGTTAATACTGGCGGGTATTTTATTGTTGATCCCCGGTTTCTTTACGGACTTCTTAGGTTTACTGTTGTTACTGCCACCATTACAAGCACTGTTAGTGACAAAATTAATTTCTCGTATTCGTGTTTATTCAGGCAATCATGGACAAAGTGGATTTTCTTCTGGTCAAAATGGCGCCACCTTTGAAGGTGAGTATCAGCGCAAAGAAGATTCACCGAGTAACCAACTGAATAATAAGGGTGAAGATCAGGATAACGACCATTTTTCTGATAAAAAATAATTAGCCCAAAGCATAATCGACTAAAAAGGGGAAAATTTGAAAAAAAAACACACTTCTCCCCTTGAAGTTTTACCGGATGCCCCCACCTGTATCGTCATGGTACTGGTTCATCTTAGGCACTGGTATCAACCTTAATCCTGATATGGACTTTTTTATAGGAGCACTATTAATGAAGATTCGTCCATTACATGACCGTGTTATTGTTAAACGTAAAGAAGTCGAAGCTAAATCAGCAGGCGGTATCGTCCTTACTGGCACCGCGGCGGGTAAATCTACTCGTGGCGAAATTTTAGCCGTAGGTCAAGGCCGTATTATGGAAAACGGCGACGTTAAACCACTGGATGTTAAAGTTGGCGATATCGTAATTTTTAACGACGGTTATGGCGTTAAAACAGAAAAAATTGATAACGAAGACGTGCTTATCATGTCTGAAAGCGACATTTTAGCAATTGTAGAAGAATAATTTTTCTCTTTTAAGATCTTCTTAAACTGAACGAATTCAAAGGAAATATACGATGGCAGCTAAAGACGTCAAATTCGGTGTAGATGCTCGTAATAAAATGTTACGTGGTGTTAATGTTCTTGCAGATGCAGTTAAAGTAACTTTAGGCCCTAAAGGTCGTAACGTTGTTTTAGATAAATCTTTCGGTGCACCTGTTATTACTAAAGATGGTGTATCTGTAGCACGCGAAATTGAACTCGAAGATAAATTCGAGAACATGGGTGCGCAGATGGTGAAAGAAGTCGCTTCTAAAGCCAATGATGCGGCAGGTGATGGTACTACAACTGCAACAGTATTAGCACAATCAATCATTGCCGAAGGCTTAAAAGCAGTTGCCGCAGGCATGAACCCAATGGATCTGAAACGTGGTATCGACAAAGCAGTTATTGCTGCTGTCGAAGAACTGAAAAAACTGTCTGTTCCATGTTCAGATACTAAAGCAATTGCTCAAGTTGGTACCATTTCAGCGAACTCTGATGAAACCGTTGGTACTCTGATCGCGCAGGCGATGGACAAAGTTGGTAAAGAAGGCGTTATCACTGTTGAAGAAGGTACTGGCTTAGAAGACGAGCTAGATGTTGTTGAAGGTATGCAGTTTGACCGCGGTTACCTGTCTCCTTACTTCATCAACAAACCTGAAACAGGTACTGCAGAATTAGAAAACCCATTCATTCTGTTAGTTGATAAAAAAGTATCAAATATCCGTGAATTACTACCTGTTTTAGAAGGTGTTGCTAAAGCTAACAAACCTCTGCTTATCATTGCAGAAGATGTTGAAGGCGAAGCACTAGCAACCTTAGTTGTGAACAACATGCGTGGTATCGTTAAAGTTGCTGCGGTTAAAGCACCTGGTTTTGGTGATCGCCGTAAAGCAATGCTGCAAGATATCGCAACGTTAACTAACGGTGCTGTTATTTCTGAAGAAATCGGCATGGAGTTAGAAAAAGCAACGTTAGAAGACTTAGGTCAAGCAAAACGTGTTGTTATCAACAAAGACACTACTACAATCATTGATGGTTTAGGTGACCAAGACGCAATCAGCGGTCGTGTAGCTCAAATCCGTCAACAAATCGAAGATGCAACTTCAGATTATGACCGTGAAAAATTACAAGAACGCGTTGCTAAATTAGCTGGCGGTGTTGCAGTAATTAAAGTCGGTGCAGCAACTGAAGTTGAAATGAAAGAAAAACGTGCTCGTGTTGACGATGCTCTGCATGCAACTCGCGCAGCAGTTGAAGAAGGCGTTGTTGCTGGTGGTGGTACTGCACTGGTTCGTGTTGCTAACGCTCTGCGTGAGATGGTTGGTGATAACGAAGAACAAACAGTAGGTATCCGCGTTGCATTACGTGCAATGGAATCTCCAATGCGTCAAATCGTTGCTAACGCAGGTGAAGAACCATCTGTTGTTGTAAACAACGTGAAAGCGGGTGAAGGTAACTACGGTTATAACGCTGCAACTGATGCTTACGGCGATATGATTGATATGGGTATCTTAGATCCAACTAAAGTGACTCGTTCTGCATTACAATTTGCTGCATCTATCGCAGGTCTGATGATCACAACAGAAGCGATGATCACCGATTCACCTAAAGACGACAAAATGGATTTAGGTGGCGCTGGTGGTATGGGCGGCATGGGTGGAATGGGCGGCATGATGTAATTCATCAGCTTACCGTTTTACAAGAAAACCCGAGCTTAGGCTCGGGTTTTTTTATGTCAGCGATAAATAAAAATCAACGATATGGTTAATGGTTAGGTTATTTTGCTTAACATCTCTGATTTAGGAATTATCAGATAATTCATTTTTTATATAATTAGAAACAACTTATTTCTTTACAACTAGACAACAGATCGTTTTTACTGCACCGCTTAAAAAATATTAAATAAATTGGGGTGTTCACCATGTCTGTCGTCGCAATTGTACTCATCTTTCTTTTTGCCGTGATTGTGAGTGTGTTTATCTCACGATTACTGTCAGAAAAAATTCCTCTGCCGTTGATCCAAATAGCTGTAGGAGCTTGTTTGTCGATCTTTGGCTTTGAAGTGGCGTTTGATCCACATCTTTTCTTGTTCCTCTTTATTCCTCCATTGCTGTTTTTAGATGGTTGGCGTATTCCCAAAGAAGCGTTGTTCCAAGAGATTAAACCGATTATGTCGTTAGCGATCGGTTTAGTGGTTGTCACCGTAATTGGCATGGGCTTTTTTATTCACTGGCTTATTCCTTCTGTTTCACTTGCGATTGCATTTGCTCTAGCGGCAATTTTGTCACCGACCGATCCTGTTTCAGTCTCAGCTATGACTGTAAATTCGCCACTTCCTTCTCGTATGACGCATATTTTAGAAGGGGAATCGTTACTTAATGACGCAACTGGTTTAGTTTGTTTTAGCTTTGCGGTTGTTGCGGCATTAACGGGATCTTTTTCTATTGTTTCAGCCACAGGACAGTTTTTAGTTGTGGCTTTAGGCGGGGCGGCAATTGGTCTAATTGTTGCGGGTATTATTGGGCGGTTAAATCAGTTTTTGGTGAGACGCACAGGTGAAGATCCGGCTATCCAAATCTTGATTAGCTTACTGATGCCATTTTTTGCTTATTTATTGGCGGAGCATGTTCATGTGTCAGGTATTCTTGCTGCTGTTGTTGCCGGTATTGCAATGCACTACGAGAAAATTGTGGGTCGTATGCAAGCTGCAACACGTATGCAAAGTAAGGCTGTGTGGGATACGGTTCAAGTTGCGCTTAATGGAATGATCTTTATTTTATTAGGTGAACAACTTCCGGCAATGTGGAAAATTTTACCTGAAGTGACACAATCTGCTGGGGCTACTAATCCTTGGGCTGTATTAGGTTATATTATTGTTATTACAATAGCCCTTGCTGTGCTACGTTTTGCATGGGTATGGATCTCAATGTGGTTAACGGTATTCCGCTCACCGAATAAGCATTTATCGCGTCATGATTTACGTTTGATGGCAATTATGGCAACTGCTGGGGTGAGAGGTGCAATTACATTAGCTGGTATTTTAACACTTCCTTTATTAATGACTGACGGCTCACCTTTCCCAACACGTGATCTGGCTATCTTTATTGCTATGGGCGTTATTCTTTGCTCATTATTAATCGCAACAATTGCATTGCCGATTTTAACTAAAGGGCTATCAGAAGATTTACCTTATGAAAATGATGAAATTCGTACACGCTTAGCTTTAAATGAAGCTGCAATTGCACATATCAATGAATTAATGAATCAACCTTGTGAAGACTTAGATGAAATGTCATTACGCAATGAGGCAGGTTCACATTTATTAGAAATTTATAGCCGTCGTCTTGATAGTGAAGATAGTGTGCAAGAAGGTGCACTTGATCTTAAGCGCTTGTTTAGTATGGAACGTAAATTATCTCGTAGTGCATTAAAGGTTGAACGTGATGCATTACAACAACTGCGTAAATCACGTCATATTAGTGAGCATATTTTTCATCGTTTACGCCATGAATTAGATTTAAAAGAAGAAGCGCTGAATCATCATTTGAGTTAATTTAGGCCAATATTATCGTCAGGTGATTATTGATTGTCTGACGATTTTTAAAAAATGAACAAATAGTGTGTTCATTCTCGCACTGTGTAGGCTGAAAATAGGACAGATCATTTTAAAAGCATAAAAGCGGTGTAGAATAGAGGCATTGTTGCTTTGTCTATCTCAAAGCCGAATTTGTACGTTAAAATAAGTTTAAAGCGAAAATAATATCTTAAGGCTATTGGCTAATGTGAGATAGTAATAATGATTTATTTTTGCGCATAAGAGGGATGACAAGGTATATTGTTGTCTTGACTAAACGGACACTCAAATAAATGAGGGGATCATGCGAATTAAATTGTTATTGGGAGCTGCTGCAGCGTTGTTATTAGCAGGCTGTTCTGCAACAAACACATTAAGCACTGCTGGCTCACAGGTACAAATCACTGATACGCAACCAGGCAGTGAATGCCAATTATTAGGAACAGTGACAGGTGTTCAAAATAACTGGTTATCAGGTTCCCGTACTGAAAGCCAATCACTGCGAGGTGCTGCTAACGACTTACGTAATAAAGCAGCTGCAATGGGTGGTAACGTTATTTTTAATGTTGGTACTGGCGCAGGTAGCTTTGTTGATAGCTTTGCACCATTAGATAGCAAAATGAGTGGACAAGTTTATAAATGCCAATAAGGGCATTTAATTTATTCACTATTTATTAGTCTGCTAATAGATAAAAAAGCTGTAGTCACTTCATCTATTTGAATTGAGCTACAGCTTTTTTGTTTCTGTCATATTGATTATTGCTGGCGTAATCCAAGATCTAACAACGTTTTACTTGGTTCTCCACCAATTTCACGCGTGAGTTTAGGTACCATATAACCTGATACTAAACTCATAAGTCCTTTCATAATTTCTCTAGCTTCTCTGTCTGGCACCATAAAGTGGGCCGCGCCTTGTACTTTATCTAGAACATGCAAGTAATAAGGCATAACACCAGCATCAAATAAGGCGCGACTTAGCTCGGCGAGAATTTCAGCGCTGTCATTAATCCCCCGCAATAACACACCTTGATTTAATAAAGTCACATTGGCTTTTTTTAACTTTAAACACGCTTCTCTCAATGTATCATCAATTTCATTGGCGTGATTGATATGCAGTACCATGATATTTTGCAAACGTGATTGTTGTAAGCGCTGACATAGCGCATCAGTGACGCGAGCAGGAATAACCACAGGTAGGCGAGAGTGGATGCGTAAACGCTTAAGATGAGGGATTGCTTCTAGTTGTGTTATTAACCAATCAAGTTCATCATCTTTTGCCATAAGAGGATCGCCCCCAGAGAAGATGATTTCATCGAGTTTTGGGTTATTTTTGATATACTCTATTGCCTTGTGCCAATTTGCCTTGTTTCCTTTGTTATCTTCATAAGGAAAATGACGACGAAAACAGTAGCGGCAATTGACAGCGCAACCACCTTTGACCAGAAGCAATGCACGATTCTGATATTTATGTAATAAACCTGGCACCGCATTTTGTTGCTCATCTAACGGGTCCGTAGAAAATCCCGGTGTTATGGTAAATTCAGCATTTGCAGTTAATACTTGTAAAAGTAATGGATCGTTAGGATCGCCTTTTTTCATGCGTGCAACGAATTCACGGGGAACCCGTAGCGGAAAAAGCCGTCGCGCCTGAGCCCCTTTTTGGAGATCAGCGTGATGTTCCAATGCTAAAAGTTGGAGTAATTCAACAGGATCACTGATTGCCTGCGCGAGTTGTGTTAACCAGACTTCTCTGGTGGGGTGATTATGAGTTACAATGTGTGCCATTTTTTGGCTATGCCATTTTAAATTAAAAAAGTTAGAGGATATTCATGGCTTCTTATAATACCAACGATTTTCGTTCAGGTCTTAAAATCATGTTAGATGGCGAGCCAGCCGTCATTACTGAATGTGAATTTGTTAAACCAGGTAAAGGTCAGGCATTTGCTCGTGTACGTCTGCGTAAACTGATCTCTAACAAATTACTAGAAAAAACATTTAAATCTACTGATTCAGCAGAAGGTGCTGATGTCATGGATATCAACTTAACTTACCTGTACAACGACGGTGAGTTTTGGCATTTCATGAACAACGAAACTTTTGAGCAATTAGCTGCAGACGAAAAAGCTGTTGGTGATAATGCTAAATGGTTGATCGACCAAGCTGAGTGTATCGTAACTCTGTGGGATAATCGTCCTATCGCTGTTATTCCACCAAACTTTGTTGAATTAGAAATCGTTGATACTGATCCAGGCCTGAAAGGTGACACCGCAGGTACAGGTGGTAAACCAGCAACATTAAGTACAGGTGCAGTCGTTAAAGTACCACTGTTTGTACAAATTGGTGAAGTCATCAAAGTTGATACTCGTTCAGGCGAATACGTATCACGCGTAAAATAATCGTGTAGATTATTTTACTGAGAGTAACGTTAAGTACAATAATTAATTACCGCAGATAATGTTAACTATCTGCGGTATTTTTTTATTTTTAATTTATAATAATTGAATAAACTATACTATTTTCTTTCTAAAAAATTGATTAATTTGTATTACTGCATTATTTAATTTTTTATGTTATTATTTTGTTCATAATTTATTTATCCCTTTATTATATTTAGAATGCCAAAAATGAATGCTCTATTCAATATTGGAATTGGTAAAAAATAACCATTTTCTTAGAATGAGTGTGTAGGTTGTTTTGGTAAAGATTATCCACAGCAATATTTACTTTAAGTTTTTTGACTTTCCTTTAAGAGATATTGAAGAGTATAGATAAAAACATTAATCCTGTAATATTATTGATCTTTATTTTATATTTTAGTTGTACTAGGGAAACCCTTTCAATATAGACATTTACTTTGATATATCTCTTTTATTTTTTTATTAATTCAATTTATAACGTAATAAAATTAACTTATTTTATAGGTTAATTAACTTCTTTATAGAATTAATTTCCATTCTTTATTTCTTCTTTTTTTGTAAAATCCCCATACTTAAACACAAATAATAGAATTTTAATCTATACTTTATTTAGGTTAAATATAAATAATAGCCTTTGAGTTTATTTTAAATTTAAATGTTATCAATGAGTTATATTTACCAGTAGTACTTGAGTTAATTTAGGAGGCTATATGGAAAATAGAACGATTATTATGGGAGCAGATCCTTCAGGATTTGAGCTTAAAAATACGATTAAATCTTATTTGTCAGAAAAAAATTACACAATAAAAGATCTCACAGAATCAGGCCCTATTGGCTATTGTGATGTGGGCGATAAAGTTGGTTCGATTGTTTCTGAACACCCTGAATATATTGGCTTTGTTTTCTGTGGTACAGGAATGGGTGTGAGTATTAGTGCGAATAAACATAAAAATGTTTATTGTGGTGTGTGTGAAAGTATCACGACAGCTCGTTTTTGTAAGGTAATTAATAACTGTAATATGATGGCAATGGGTGGCTTATTAATAACACCTTTTAAAGCTAAAATGATGGTTGATGCCTATTTATCAGCAACCTTTACAGAAGGTTTTTCTGAAGCAACACCTGAAGATTTACAATCTGGCTTAAATTCAATGAGACAAATAGAAAAGAAAATTTATAAGATTTAAGTCATTCTTATTATTCACTTTTATAAGCCTGAATTATCAGGCTTATTTTTTATTTAAGTGATATATTTTGCTTATTAAATAGATAAAGGTTTAGTATCTATACTAGATAATAAATAAAGTATTTTATGACTTAACAATAAATTAAAAAGTAGGTGAACAATGGAACATCAACACTCTGACGCAGTAAATGCCCCATTACGTATTACCTCTAAAACCCGTGATGTTGGAGGGATTGAAACTTATCGTGCTTTACCTGATAAAAAACAACGCTTAATTGGACCTTGGTGTTTTCTCGACCATTTAGGCCCCACCGTTTTTAATGATACTGTCGATAAATTAGCTATTTCGCCACATCCCCATATTGGCTTGCAAACTTTTACTTGGATGTTAGAAGGCGAAATTTTACATCGTGATAGCTTAGGTTTTCAGCAAGTTATTCGACCTCAACAAGTGAATTTAATGACAGCCGGTCACGGTATTAGCCATTCAGAAGATAGTCACGGTGATAAAAAAGAAGTTCATCTGGCACAATTATGGATAGTACTACCAAACGATAAAAGAAATATGCCACCGCGCTTTGATCACTATCCTGATCTGCTTAAATGGCAAGCCGATGGCGCTGACTTCACGTTACTCATCGGTGATTATCAAAACCACAGCTCTCCCGTATTATGTTTATTACCCATGGTTGGCATGGATATTATGTCAAAACATGCTACTCGCATTCCTTTATCATTAAATCCTAAATACGAATATGGGCTTTTTGTTTTAACGGGAGAAATGACAATAGAAGGGGAACGCTTTGCTGCGAATGAACTTGCTTATATTGGGATACAAAACGCTGAGTCATTAACAATTGAACTCAGTGACAATGCACAAATTCTTTTCTTAGGTGGCGAACCTTTAAATGAAAAAATTTTGATGTGGTGGAATTTTATTGGTCGTAGCAAAGAAGAAATTCAACAAGCAATCACCGATTGGAATGCAGGCAGTGAGCGTTTTGGTAAAGTGGTTAATGATGAAAGAACACCTCTGGTATCTCCTTTAATGCCTTAATCTTATGTTATAAAAGAAAACATTAATATTACGTGTTTAAAGTTAGCTGAGTTATCTAAAGATAATTCAGCTATTTTTTTCTTTGTGTTTCGCCATTTTTGATACCTAATCATAGTGACGACGAAATTGTTGTTTAGAACTCACCACTCACTGTCAACGTCATAATTGTCGACACGTCATTTTTTATTTTCATTTTATTTTTTAATTCATTGATTTTAAATGTAAATAAAATAAATCCCCTCTTGGCACGAAATATGCTTCATCTAAAGAAAAATTGACGACAGTCATGCTGTTAAACGTTTTTCTCGGAGGATGTGGCGAATGAATCGCTTTGTAATTGCAGAGCCACAACGATGCATAGGGTGTAATACCTGTATGGCAGCTTGTTCGGAAGTTCATCAAGCTGTGGGATTACAGGCGCACCCGCGTCTTACAGTGGTAAAAGTGGAGGATCAGACAGCCCCGATGCTTTGTCGGCACTGTGAGGATGCTCCTTGTGCTCGCGTGTGCCCAGTCAATGCCATTACTCATGAAGATAATATGATCTTTCTTAATGAGAGCCTGTGTATTGGCTGTAAGTTATGTGGTCTGGTTTGTCCCTTTGGGGCAATTACACCATCAGGTAGCAAACCCGTTAACTTACCAGCTGTCTTTGAACATTTTGTTCCTGAAGAAATGTTGGCCGATGTGCCAGCAAGTCTTCCAACCACCAACCCATTTCTTGCGTGGAATGTGGGTATTCGTGCAATTGCAGTGAAATGTGATTTATGTGCTTTCTCTGATGAAGGCCCTGCTTGTGTCAAGGTGTGTCCGACAGATGCATTGCATTTAGTTGAAGAAGACAAACTTGAAGAGCAGATGAAAACGCGTCGCTTAGATTCTGTGATGGAACCTATTACGAGTCTTGACGATTTATCTACTTTGACACAGGAGCGGAAGTAATATGGAACCTCTTCAGTTACTGCTGTGGTCAGTCATCCTGTATGTTGTTGGTGGCGTTATTGCACTGTTTTTAAAGAAACAGGAAGGATTGGCAATCCTTATTTCAGGGATCAGCGCAATCATCGGCGGTGTATTAGGTGTTTTAAGTGCATTACCGGTTATTTTGGGTGGTGAAATCGCCACTTTTACCGCGGCAGGCCCATTTGAATTTGCAGCCTTCGTGGTACGCATGGATATGTTAGGCGCCTTTATGGTGTTCGTCATTTCATTATTGGTCAGTGTGTGTGCGCTTTATTCTCTTGCTTATGTACAAGAATATAAAGGACGTGGCGCTTGGAGCATGGGATTCTTTATGAATCTGTTTATTGCTTCTATGGTTGGCTTAGTGGTGATGGATAATGCGTTTTACTTTATTATCCTATTCGAAATGATGTCACTGGCTTCTTGGTTCTTAGTTATTGCTGACCAAGATGACGAATCTATTCACGCAGGTTTACTTTACTTCTTTATCGCTCACGCAGGCTCCGTGTTAATCATGATTGCCTTCTTCTTAATGTGGCGTGAAAGTGGTAGCCTTGATTTTGATTCATTCCGCCAGCTCTCTCTTTCTCCTGCAATGGCTTCTGTGGTGTTCTTACTGGGTTTCTTTGGTTTTGGTGCCAAAGCCGGTATGTTGCCATTACACAGTTGGTTACCAAAAGCTCACCCCGCAGCGCCTTCACACGCATCGGCATTAATGTCAGGTGTAATGGTTAAAATTGGTATCTTCGGGATAATCAAAGTCGGTATCGATTTATTAGGCGCTACAGAAATGTGGTGGGGCATTGTTGTTCTTGGGTTTGGTGCCGTTTCTTCTGTATTAGGCGTTATGTACGCCTTAGCAGAGCACGATTTAAAACGCTTACTCGCATGGCATACCGTTGAAAATATCGGCATCATTTTAATGGGTGTGGGTGTTGGCATGGTTGGTATGGCAACCGACCATCCTGTAATTGCTGCACTGGGTCTATTAGGGGCGTTATACCACTTATTAAACCATGCAGTGTTTAAAGGATTATTATTCTTAGGTGCAGGCGCCATCATTAACCAAATTCACACACGCGATATGGATAAGATGGGCGGATTGGCAAAATTAATGCCTTATACCGCAACAGCCTTTTTAATTGGTTGTATGTCCATTTCAGCTTTACCGCCACTAAACGGGTTTGTGAGTGAATGGTATACCTACCAATCGCT
Organism: Proteus sp. fly-1067; assembly: GCF_040139345.1. Taxonomy (NCBI): domain Bacteria; kingdom Pseudomonadati; phylum Pseudomonadota; class Gammaproteobacteria; order Enterobacterales; family Morganellaceae; genus Proteus; species Proteus sp. fly-1067. Next base: position 151,597 of record NZ_JBEEUL010000006.1, read on the forward strand.
ATTTTCGATGAGTTACGAAGGTAACTTTGTGATGCGCTTAAGTGGTCCTATCGCCATTATTATGCTGGCAATTACGGGTGCATTAGCGGCAATGTGTTTCGTTAAAGTCTATGGTGTTAGCTTCTGTGGTGGCCCGCGTAGCGAGCAAGCAACAAAAGCGAAAGAAGTGCCTTTACCAATGACGATTGCAATGGGTTTATTAGCACTTTTCTGTGTTGTGTTAGGTGTTGGGGCGGCTTTTGTTGCACCAATTATTGCAAACATTGCAATGTCACTTAGCGAAACCAGTGCATTAACTGTGACTCAAGGCGCAATGCTTGTTCCTGATACCGCATCACAAGCAATGTTCTCTCCAGCATTAACATTTGTTTTATTAATTGCCTTACCGCTTATCCCATTCCTGATTTATCTTGGCCTGAAAGGCAATCAACCTGCGTTTCGTCGTAAAGGTAATCCTTGGGCGTGTGGTTATGTATGGGAAAAAGACATGGCGGTGTCAGCAGGTGGCTTTACTCAAGCACTACGTAGCATGTTTGCACCACTTTATCGTATGCGTAAACAGCTTGATCCATCTCCATTGCTGTCTCGTGGTTTTAATAAAACACAGCTCGGTGCTGAAAAGGTCGAACCATTCTGGGATGAACGCATTATTTATCCTCTGGTTCGTGGGATCCAACGATTTGCAAAACGTATCCAATGCCTACAAGGCGGGGATTTTAGGCTTTACTGTCTATACGTTGTTGCAGCGCTGGTCATCTTGCTTTTAGTCATCGCAGCGTAAGGAGAGGGACTTATGACTTTCCAAGAAGCACCTACGTTAATGATGGGAATATTCGCACTAATTCAAGCACTCTTTTTGCTGGCGATAACCCCGTTATGTACAGGTATTTCGCGCACAATTCGCGCCAAGATGCATTCGCGTCGAGGCCCTGGAATTTTGCAAGATTATCGAGATATCTTTAAGTTGTTTAAACGCCAATCAGTAGCACCTGAGCAATCTGGTGTGATCTTCCAAGTGATGCCGTATGTGTTACTTGGAAGTATGTTAGTGGTTGCCATGGCACTGCCTGTCTTTACTGCAACGTCACTGTTTGCGGGCGCGGCCGATCTTATCGCACTGATTTATTTGTTTGCACTTTATCGTTTCTTCTTCTCTTTATCAGGTCTGGATTCAGGAAGCCCATTTGCGGGTATTGGTGCTAGCCGTGAATTAACACTGGGTGTGTTAGTCGAGCCAATTTTAGTGTTATCACTGATTGTGGTGGCTTTAATTGTGGGTTCAACCAACGTTGGCACCATCAGTGCAACTCTGGCTCAAGGTTGGGTATCACCCACAGCAACACTGTTAGCCTTATTAGCTTGTGCTTTTGCGGCATTTATCGAAATGGGCAAAATGCCATTTGACGTTGCTGAAGCTGAACAAGAGTTACAAGAAGGACCATTAACTGAGTATTCAGGCTCTGGTTTTGCCATGGTGAAGCTGGGTCTTGGTTTAAAACAAGTTGTAGTGGCTGAACTGTTCTTAGCCATATTTATTCCTTTCGGCAAAGCAACAGAATTCACCTTTATTGCACTGTTTATAGCGTTAGTTTTAATGGCTGTGAAATTGTTAGTGGTGTTTGTATTAGCGTCATTGGTTGAAAACAGTTTAGCGCGTGGTCGCTTCCTGCTAACTCACCATGTGACATGGTTAGGATTCGGTGTTGCGGCACTGGCTCTTGTTTTCTATTTAACCGGTCTATAAGGAGCGATGATTACAATGGAAAATATAGCTCTTGCGACCTTACTCATCCCATTTGCGGGGGCGTTGATTACGTCCTTAATGCCAAATCGGATGGCGAAGTGGTTATGTACACTTTTCGCTTTATTAGCCACATTAGGAACAGTTGTTTTAGGTTGGCAGTTCCTCGCTGAAGGTAAAGTCGATACCACAATTACGCTAATACAATATGGTGACGTTGCGCTCTTTGGTTTTACCATTGACCGTGTCAGTACCTTGATTGCTTTCGCTGTTGTGTTCTTAGGGTTGTTAGTGAGTTTTTACTCTACTGGCTATCTGACTAACGGCAACCGTGAGCATCCACATGAGGGTACTCGTCGCTATTATGCCTTCTTGCTGATTTTCATTGGAGCAATGGCTGGTTTAGTCCTTTCATCGACTATTTTAGGTCAACTCCTATTTTTCGAAATCACAGGAGGATGTTCTTGGGGATTAATCGGTTACTACCAATCTGAAAAATCACTCCGCTCAGCAATGAAAGCGTTGTTGATCACTCACGTTGCTTCAATCGGTCTTTATCTCGCGGCTGCAACCTTATTTGTGAGTACGGGTACATTTGAATTAACCGCAATTGCAACCTTAGATGAGCCAACCAAACTGATTGTGTTTGGCGGTATCCTCTTTGCAGCTTGGGGTAAATCAGCTCAACTACCGCTACAAGCTTGGTTACCTGATGCGATGGAAGCACCAACTCCTGTGAGTGCTTACTTACACGCAGCATCAATGGTGAAAGTCGGTGTTTATATCTTTGCTCGTGCCATTATGTCAGCAGGTGGTGATGTCCCTCATCTTATTGGGTGGGTGGGTATTACCATGGCGGTTATCACGTTGATTTATGGCTTTATGATGTATTTGCCACAAAAAGATATGAAGCGCCTGTTAGCATGGTCAACCATTACTCAGCTCTCTTATATCTTCCTCGCATTATCTATCTCTATCTTCGGACCGCGTGAAGCGTTTGAAGGCGGTATTGCTTATATCTTTAACCATGCCTTCGCTAAAAGTTTGTTCTTCTTAGTTGCTGGTGCATTGAGTTATAGCTGCGGTACTCGCATGTTGCCTCGCTTAAAAGGGCTAATTAATAAATATCCATTATTGGGTGTGGGTTTCTGTGTCGCCGCGTTGGCAATTGCAGGTGTTCCACCACTTAATGGCTTCTTTAGTAAATTCCCAATTTTTGCCGCAGGTTTTGAGTTGTCGAGTATTTTCTGGGTGATGACACCAATTATGGTGCTGGTGCTGATTGAATCTGTTGCTAGCTTCACTTGGTTTATCTACTGGTTTGGCCGTGTTGTACCGGGCAAGCCAAGTAAAGAAGTTGAGGAAGGACAATCTGTTCCTATGGCGATGCAAATTGTCATTGGAATACTGATTATTATGTCCTTTGCATCCAGTGTTATCGCAGTCACTTGGCTAGGATAAGGGAGATAAATCATGACTGGAGCACTTATCGTAAATAATTTGGCGGGGTTAATGATGATAACTTCGCTACTAGTAATTGGCGCGAAAAAGCCGATTGCTTCTTGTTGGTTCTATGCATTGCAATCTTTCGTCTTGGTGATGATTTTTGTCACCTTGGCGAATACGTTAGATGCACACCAACTGACACTTTGGGCGATTACCGCCTTCTTTACTAAAGTTCTGCTTGTTCCACTTATTTTAGGATTTGCATTTCGTAAGTTATCTGATCCTAGTGCGAATATCAGTGTTATTAGCCCTGCGCTATTGATGTTGCTCGCAGCTGTTATCGTCATTCTAAGTTGGTTTGTGGTTGAGCCAATTCAAATACCAATGGTTGTTGATTTGAAACCTGCACTCGCAGTTTCTCTGGGACACTTTATGTTGGGGCTACTTTGCATCGTGACTCAACGCAATATCCTAAAACAAGCTTTTGGTTACTGTTTAATGGAAAACGGCTCTCATTTAACACTGGCATTATTGGCATGGAGAGCACCAGAACTGGTCGAAATCGGTATTGCTACTGACGCCATCTTTGCTGTGATTGTGATGGCAGTGTTGGCTCGTAAGATTTACCGCACGCTCAACACACTGAACGTGGATCAACTGACCGCGCTGAAGGGGTGAGGAGATGAACCAAACAACCATGTTAACAATTTTAATGTTTGCACCGTTGGTATTTTCAATACTAGCGTTTCTGAGTCCGTTATTAAAAGCAGGTGCTCGTTCTGTTGTGACAGGCATTCATGCGATTGGTATCACCGTTTTGTTAGTCGCAGCATTAGGAACTGTGGCAGATGTCATGTCTCATGGCGAAATATTGGCTGCTGCTAATTGGGTTCACGTTGATAGCTTAGGCGCATTATTCCTCGCTATCTTAGGCATTATCGGCTTTTTAACGGGGCTTTATTCTATTGGCTATATGGGTCACGAAGTGGATGAGGGTGAAATCTCAGTACGCACTTTGTGTAATTACTATGGTTTCTTCCATCTGTTTTTATTCACCATGTTATTAGCGATCACCAGTAATAACCTGATCCTAATGTGGGCAGCCATTGAAGCAACAACCCTAAGCTCTGCATTCTTAGTAGGAATTTATGGTCAGCGTTCTTCTTTAGAAGCAGCGTGGAAGTACATCATCATCTGTAGTGTCGGTGTCGCGTTTGGTCTTTTCGGTACTATTTTGGTTTATGCCAATGCCGCAAGCTTTATGCCTGATCCAGATCAGGCCATTTTCTGGACTGAAGTGTTGAAATATACGGACCAGTTAGACCCAACTCTGATGCATTTAGCTTTTGTCTTTATTTTAATCGGCTTTGGTACTAAAACGGGGTTATTCCCAATGCATGCTTGGTTACCCGATGCGCACAGTGAAGCACCAAGCCCAGTCAGTGCCTTGTTATCGGCTGTATTACTAAATTGTGCTCTGTTAATCATCATTCGTTACTACATTATTATTGATGCTGCTATTGGCACTGAATTTACACGTAATTTACTGCTGATTTTTGGTTTCCTCTCTGTGGCTATCGCGGCTTTCTTTATTCTTATTCAGCGCGATATGAAACGTCTTTTAGCATATTCCAGTGTGGAGAACATGGGATTAATTGCCGTGGCATTAGGGATTGGTGGACCAATTGGGATTTTGGCTGCTTTATTCCACACCTTAAACCACAGTTTAGCGAAAGCACTGTTGTTCTGTGGCTCTGGTAACGTGTTATTGAAATATGGCACACGTGATTTAAATGTCGTAAAAGGTATGTTTAAAGTGATGCCATTAAGTGCCGCTCTTTTTGCTGGTGGCGCGTTAGCGTTAGGGGGAATGCCTCCTTTCAACGTCTTTATCAGTGAATTTATGATTGTTGTGGCAGGTTTAGCTTCTCAGCACATTGGCTTAACTATCCTATTATTATTGTTATTAACCATAGTATTAGGTGGATTAGTTCGTATGGTGGCGAAAACCGTCTTTGGTCCAAAACCTGATGTTGTTGTTAAAGGTGAACTGGGGATCTTAACCACATTACCAATGGTCATTCTGATTGCTCTTATGTTGTTAATGGGAACTCACATTCCTAAACCTGTCAGCGAGCTGTTAGAAAATGCCGCTAATATCGTGATGAATATTGATAAAAATGAATCACCAAATTATGCATGGCCAACAACGTTAATCAGCAATCAATCCACATCAGTTCAGGAGATGTAACGTGAGCTACCAAAATTATGTCAGTAGAAAAGAGGGAAAAGAACTAGGTGGAGATTATGTTGCCAAAGTTCGTGAAAAATTCCCATCAGCTGTTCTTGATGAAGAGCGACAAACCGCTGATCAATTGACGATAACAGTAAAAACAGAATCACTTCCTGAAGTGGTGGAATATTTGTATTACGGCTTAGGTGGTTGGTTACCGGTCTTATTTGGTAATGACGAACGTAGTTTAAACGGGGATTATGCCGTGTACTACGCATTATCAATGGAAGAGGGTGAAAAATGTTGGATTGTAGTTAAAGCCCATGTTAGTCCAATTACGCTAGAATTTCCGTCTGTAACACCGCGAGTACCAGCTGCTGTTTGGGGTGAACGTGAAATCCGTGATATGTATGGCCTTATTCCTGTTGGTTTACCTGATGAGCGTCGTTTAGTGCTTCCTGATGACTGGCCAGAAGATATGTATCCATTGCGTAAAGATGCAATGGATTATCGTCAACGTCCGGCACCAACAACCGAAGTTGAAACTTACCCTTTTGTGAATGAAGGTAAGCAAGATGCGCGTGTTGTACCTATCGGCCCTATGCACATTACTTCGGATGAGCCTGGACATTTCCGCTTATTTGTAGACGGTGAAAATATTGTCGATGCCGATTACCGCATGTTCTATGTTCACCGTGGTATGGAAAAACTGGCTGAAACCCGTATGGGTTATAATGAAGTTACCTTTTTATCAGACCGTGTTTGTGGGATCTGCGGATTTACCCACAGCGTGGCCTATGTGACTTCTGTTGAAAATGCGTTAGGTATTGAAGTGCCACGTCGTGCGCATACCATTCGTTCAATCTTATTAGAAGTTGAACGTCTTCATAGCCACTTACTCAACATCGGTTTAGCGAGCCACTTTACAGGATTTGATACTGGTTTTATGCAATTTTTCCGTATTCGTGAAAAATCAATGCAGATTGCAGAAATGCTCACCGGTGCACGTAAAACCTATGGCTTAAATCTTATTGGTGGTATTCGTCGCGATATCTTAAAAGATCAGCGCCTTAAAACTATTCAATTAATAAGAGAAATGCGTCGTGAAGTTACTGAACTTGTCGATGTTCTTCTCACTGCACCTAACATGGAACAACGGACTGTGGGTGTGGGTATTTTAGATAAAAAAGTTGCTCGTGATTTTAGCCCTGTAGGCCCAATGATCAGAGCAAGTGGTTTTAAACGTGATGTGCGTTTTGACCACCCATTTGCTGATTATGGCAATCTTCCTCTGACACTCTTTAGTTATGAAGGTGGCGATGTATTCTCACGCGTTATGGTTCGTATTAAAGAAGTCCTTGATTCACTTTCAATGATTGAATATGCCTTAGATAACCTGCCAGAAGGCCCGTTATTAACAGAAGGCTTTACCTATCAGCCATATAAATTTGCACTGGGTTTTACAGAAGCACCACGCGGTGAAGATGTTCACTGGAGTATGTTGGGTGATAACCAAAAACTCTTCCGCTGGCGTTGTCGCGCTGCGACTTATGCTAACTGGCCTGTATTACGTTATATGTTGCAAGGCAATACCGTATCTGATGCACCATTGATTATCGGTAGCCTTGACCCTTGCTATTCCTGTACTGACAGGGTAACGCTCGTCGATGTGAAAAAACGTAAATCTAAAACAGTTTCTTATAAAGAAATTGAACGTTATAGCATCGAACGTAAAAATTCGCCGCTCAAGTGAGGGAATGAACGATGTTAAAATTGTTTAAAACCATAATCAAAACAGGCGAAGCAACAACAAAATATCCATTTAAACCACTGGATTTACCGGATGGTTTTAGAGGAAAGCCTGAATATGATCCACAGCAGTGTATTGTTTGTGGTGCTTGTACTGCGGCTTGCCCTGCCAATGCATTAACGATGGAAACCAATTTAGAAACAGGTGAGCGTCACTGGCAGCTGTTTATTGGTCGCTGTATTTACTGTGGTCGCTGTGAAGAAGTTTGCCCAACAAGAGCGATTGTTTTATCAGATATGTTTGAAACGGCAGTGACGAAAAAATCAGACCTTTATATAAAAGGAACGTTTAAGTTATTGAATTGCCGTGAGTGCCATCAGCCATTTACCCCTAAAAAATCCGTTGAATATGCGATGGCATTATTAGTGCAATCGGGTTGGGATGAAAATACCGTGGAAGCAATGCGACCACAATTTGAAACCTGCCCTGAATGTAAGCGTAAACATAACTTACTATCTGATGGCCGTGAAAATATTAGTATGGGCGAGATCGGGAGTACAATAAAATGAGTCTACCAGAAATTCCCATTAATCATCATGTTAGCCAACCAATCACCTTAGATGATCAGGTACAAAAGCTAAAGCAAACATTGTTGAAAGATATTCAGCGTTCAGCTTATGTTTATCGTGTTGACTGTGGTGGTTGTAATGGTTGTGAGATTGAAATTTTCTCTGCAATTACACCCGTTTTTGATGCTGAACGTTTTGGTATCAAAGTGGTAGCCTCACCTCGTCACGCTGATATTTTATTATTCACTGGCGCCGTAACGCGCCAAATGCGTGTTCCTGCATTACGTGCCTATGAATCAGCGCCAGATCCAAAAATCTGTATCTCTTATGGCGCTTGTGGCTGTGGTGGCGGTATTTTCCACGATCTGTATTGCGTATGGGGTGGTAGCGAATCTATCGTGCCTATTGATGTATGGATCCCAGGATGCCCTCCAACGCCAGCAGCAACTATTTATGGTTTTGCTGTTGCTTTAGGTTTGCTTGATCAGAAATTAAAAGGCGAATCACATATAGAAGTTGAGAATGAAAAAGCTTCACTTATTTTACCTTCTATTCCTCTTGATGCTCGGGTAATGATTGAGCGTGAAGCGCGTCGTCTTGCAGGTTATTACCAAGGAAGACAAATCAGTGATCATTTCTTGACGTTACTTGAAGGTGCCACAATTCAAGAAGTGAGTGGTCGTGTTGATGAATGGTTACGACAAGCTAACGATCCTCGTTTATCAGAGATTGTAAAACGCTTGGTTTACTCTTTAAGTCAAGGAGGCATATATGCCTGATGACGCTAAAGTTTACTTTTGGTCATTAAGACAAAAGTTTGTAGATAGTGATGATGATATTCCTGAACAAGCGCAACAGGTGATGTATTACTCGCTTGCAATTGGCCACCATGTGGGAATGATTGACTGTTTAAAAACAGAGTTAGTCTGCCCTTTAGAAAAATATAAAGAGTGGATTGATTTATTACCTGAAGGTGAAGCTAAGCGCAAAATGCATGGATTACTGACATTTGGTGAAATCAATATTAACTCTGAGCATACTCACTTATTAGCGTTAGCATTTGATCCTATCACAAAAAGTGACGATCCTATTTTTAGTGAGTGGAGTCAAACGCTGATTAAATTACTGGGTGAGATCCACGCAGAACCTGCGATTTATTTGATAGTGAAGAGAAAACCATGAGTGAAGCAATGACAGCACCTAAAGTGGTATTAACGGTAGGCAATAGTATGATGGGGGATGATGGTGCAGGCCCTCTGCTTGCCGAGTTAATGGAAGCAAACCCTATTGATGGATGGATTGTTATCAATGGGGGAAGTGCGCCTGAGAATGTTTCTTACCAAGTAAGAGAGCTACAACCGCAATGTGTTGTCATTGTTGATGCTGCTGATATTGGTTTAAATCCGGGTGAGATCAGGGTGATAGATCCTGATTATATAGCGGAAATGTTTATTATGAGCACCCATAATATGCCGCTGAATTTTCTTATTGATCAATTAAAAGATGATATTCCTGATATCACTTTTCTAGGTATCCAACCTGATTTAGTCGGTTTTTATTACCCAATGACCGAAGCAGTAAAAAATGCCGTTGATGAAATTTATCAAGGCATCAAGTCTTGGCGAGTTGATTACTTTCCGGAGCTTGAAGTTTGTGATGAAGAAGATATCGAAGAATAAAAGTAGAACAAGTATCCAAAGATTATTCATATAGATAAAAACTAAAACATCCGCTTTGCGGATGTTTTTCGTTAATGAGTAATATAAGTATCATTAATTATAAAAAAGTGTTTTTTGTAACTTATATTACTCATTGTTAAGTTATTCTATTGCTAATAACATCTATTCTCCTCTCTAACCTTAAGTTTTCCTTTAGCCATCTCTTTTAAAAAATAGCGTTGCTTAACCTTTTCTTCATCGGGTATTTCTAAAGTTAACTATACTAATTCCTTATTAATAATGATTTTTGCTTCGAATTAGTAGAAAAGCCACTTTTTGTCTTAAATCTCAATATAGGATCGCATGAATAGCTTGATATGTGGGTAATGATGTTTGTTATCCTTAAGTCAAATGATGGCAATTAAATTTTCCTCTTACTAAGAATAAAAAAAGGTTGGTTATGTCTTCTTTTGCGCCTCAATTAAGTATTGTTGTTGCTGTTTACAATGGCGAAAAATTCTTACCTCAGTTTTTTAGCTACTTACAAACACAAAAACTAGAAAGTTGGGAGCTTATTCTTGTTGATGATGGTTCTAAAGATAGTTCTCTAAAAATACTTAATGAATGGAAAGATAAATTCCCTGATGTCACTATTTTGACACAAGAAAACCAAGGCGTTTCCGTTGCTCGTAACACTGGTTTTCATGTTGCCCGTGGAAAATATGTCGCTTTTCCGGATATAGACGATGTTATTGATGCCAGAATGTATTCTCGTTTACTCGAAATCGCTCTTGCTGATGATTTAGATATTGCGACTTGCAATGGTAATTATGTTTATGCTGATGGGCGTCCTTCACGTCCTATTTTCCCATCTAATCGATTACATTCAACGGATGTTTTAACGGGACCACAGTGGTTAAAAATAGCATTAAACTCTAAAAAATTCTTACATGTAACTTGGTTGAATATTTATCGACGCGAATTTCTACTTGCACATGGTTATTATTTTGAGCCAGGCTTACATCATCAAGATATTCCATGGACAACGGAGGCATTATTAACTGCCAAACGTGTTAAATATATTGATGAGCGTTATTACGACTATTTTATTCACTCTGAATCTGTTTCTCATGCAACGCCTAATGATACTATTCATGTTCGAACTATTCATAATTACATGAAAATATTAGAGATGCTTGATGCTATTAATCAAAAGCATAAGGATATCGTTAAAAATATTAATGCATGTTATTGGCAAATCGCAAAAGAAGGTTTAGGAATTATTCATTCAATCGGCGCTATTCAATCTATTGAAGTTAAAAAACAAATAGTTAAAGAGCTTTTTGATAGAGGAATTTGGACACTTATCTGGCAGAATGCAAAAGATTTTAGATTACGTTGGCGTTTAGGCCGGCGCTATTTTAAATTAAAGAAAATATTAAATTCATAATCACAAGAAGGCACAATAATGTGCCTTCTTTATTTTTAATGCATATTAAATAAAATGAAATAATCTAATTTCGTTAAAAAGTCACTTTATTTAGTTTTGCGCTCACTGATAAATTCAATGATAAATATATAACTTATTTATCAGAAAAATACTGTGCACTTGCTAGAAGTTTGCCATAATGAGTAATACTGCTTAATAAAAGTTTATGTAAAATCAATAAACTGTCGAATATTATTCGAGTAGTTGAATGAAAAATTTTATTATGGTGTCACTGATTTATTCTTTATCTGCAATAATTGTAGAGCAACATAATTATCATTGTTATTTATCTTATTTCAGCCTCTTTTCTAATGGGATTAGAGACTGGAGATAAGTCGTATCTAAAAAATCGGAGAATGTTTTATGTCTATTCGGTTTGGTTGGCGGCAATCATTAGTAACTTTAACTTGCTTAGCCGCACTAAGCGTCCCTTTTGCAACATCTGCTCAAACGTTAAAACTGGCTATTGGCGAAGAGCCAACCGAAGGTTTTGACCCAATGTTGGGGTGGAGCCATGGTAGCTATTTACTTCTTCATAGCCCATTGTTAAAGCAAAATGCGGATCTCTCTTGGTATAGCAATATGTTAAGCGACTACCAGCCAAGTGAAGATGGCAAAACATGGAAATTAGCATTAAAACCCGATTTAAAATTTTCGGATGGCTTACCACTAACGGCAAAAGATATTGTGTTTACTTATAACAATGCGGCTGCAAGTGGCGGTAAAGTAGATATGGGGAATTTTCTTTCTGCAAAAGCAGATGATGATTTACATGTCACTATTACCTTAAAAGCACCACAGAGTACGTTTGTTAATGTATTAGGTTCGTTAGGCATTGTCTCTGCTGATAAGTATGATGAAAAAACTTATGCACAAAAGCCAATTGGTGCAGGTCCTTATCGCATGGTCAGTTTCCAACCGGGCCAACAATTAATTGTTGAGGCTAACCCTTATTATGCAGGGCAGAAAAACGATTTTGAAAAGCTCATTTTTGTTTTTCTTGATGAAGATGCGGCCTTTGCCGCTGCTCAAAGTGGGCAATTAGGCATCGTTCGCATTCCACCAGCAACCGCGGCTATTGCTAAAAATTTACCTAATACAAAATTATGGGAAAGACCAAGTGTTGAAAATCGCGGTATTGTTTTCCCAATGGTAAAATCAGGTGAAAAGAATGCACAAGGCTATGATATAGGTAATGATATCACGGCTGATATCGCTATCCGTAAAGCTATAAATTATGCTCTTGACCGTAAATTACTGTCAGAACAAGTTCTTGATGGTTATGCGGTTCCCGCTTATACCGGTGTAAAAGGACTACCTTGGGATCAAACTGAAGCAGCATTTAAAGATGGTGATGTTGAAAAGGCAAAACAAATTCTTGAAGATGCAGGTTGGAAACTCAATAAAAATGGTATTCGTGAAAAAGACGGTTTAGAGGCTAAATTAACCTTGTGGTATACCAGTGGTGATGCGACACGTCGCGATTTAGCAGAGTCAGTTCGTGCATTAGTACAGCCTCTTGGTATCCAAATGGATCTTAAATCAGGGAGCTGGGATACTGTAGAGCGTTATATGCACTCAAATCCAACTTTATTCGGTTGGGGAAGTCTTGATCCTATGGAGTTATATCATCACTACAGCGAAAATGCGGCTGGTGTTGGTTACTATAACCCCGGTTATTATAAAAATCCTGAAGTGGAAAAACATCTGCAAGCAGCACTCGATGCTCATACATGGCAAGAAGCCGTTCCTCATTGGAAAGCCGTTGAGTGGGATGGTAAAAATGGCGTTGGTGTAAAAGGTGATGCTGCTTGGGCTTGGCTGATGAATGTGCAACACACTTACCTAACTAATCCTTGTGTTGATCTGGGTACAGGAACACCTGAAATCCATGGTTCATGGTCATTATTAAATAGTGTAGATACTTGGAAGTGGACTTGTCAGTAATACGTCAAAGTGCAGGTTTTTTCCTGCGATTACTCTGCCTGCTGTTGGTGACAACAGCGGGTGTTTTTATTTTATTAAGTTTTTCACCGATTGATCCTATTAAGGCTTATATCGGCAGTGATCTCCTGAATGTTCCTCCTGAACAATACCCTTTAATCGCAGCACGTTGGGGAATTGATCAGCCTTTATGGATGCGATTTTGGCTTTGGTTTAGCCAAATCATTCAAGGGGATTTTGGTTATTCCATGCTATATAACATGCCTGTTATTGATGTTATTCGTGAGCGTGCTGGACCTTCCTTTATTTTACTTTTTTCAGCGTGGGTATTTTCAGGTGTTATTGGTGTTGTGATGGGATTAGTGGCTGGTCGATACCTTAATCGCTGGCCAGATAGGATTATTTCTACTTTATCTTATTTATTAGCCGCGTTACCAACTTTCTGGGTAGGATTACTGCTGTTATCTCTGTTTTCTGTCACCTTGCATTGGGCGCCAATTTGTTGTGCGTGGCCAATGGGAAGTAGTGCCGAAACAGCAACGTTAAGCCAACGTTTTTCTCATCTTATTTTACCTATGATTGCGCTTGGATTATTAGGCACAGGGAATATTGCGCTGCATACTCGTGCGAAAGTTGCCGAAGTGATGGGCAGTGAATTTATCCATTTTGCTAAGGCTCAAGGTGATAAAGGTTGGGCTATGATGCTATTTCATGTTCTACGTCATGCCATTACGCCCGCACTTTGCTTACAGTTTGCATCAATTGGTGAATTACTTGGTGGCTCTCTTTTGGCTGAAAAAGTATTTGCTTATCCAGGCTTAGGGCAAGCGACGGTTGATGCGGGATTAAGAGGCGATATTCCTCTCTTAATGGGGATTGTTGTTTTCAGCACTATTTTGATTTTCTTTGGTAATAGTATTTCTAACACATTATTAAGACGTATTAATAAAGGAATTTTGCGAGACTTATGATTTACGATCCCAACAAGCCTTTATTGAGATTGTTATTAGTTACCCTCGCTCTGATAGGGTTAGTGGCTTACGGTTTTTCAGTTTCTCATACTGATATTGCAATGGACTTTTTGGCAAGAAACCAAGCGCCATCTGAGCAATATTGGTTTGGTACAGATAATCTAGGCCGTTCTTTGTGGTTACGTTGCTTTCAAGGGATGTTAAGTAGCCTCAATATCGGTGTGACAAGTGCCGTTGTCAGTGGCGCAATTGCACTGATTTTTGCCGGTATCTCCTCGATCAATCGCTATTGTGATTTTTTTGTTCGAGGGGTTGTGGATGCACTTTTGGCATTACCACATTTGTTATTGTTGATTTTGATCTGTTTTACATTAGGGGGAGGGCAGCAAGGGGTGATTTGGGCAGTGGCATTAACTCATTGGCCTAAACTTGCGTTGATTTTACGAGGTGAAATTCAGCGTATCCGTGAAGCGGATTATGTGATGTTATCGCGTCGTATTGGCAATTCACCTTTTGAATGTGTAAAAAAACATTATATCCCCATGTTATTACCGCAGTGGATTGTGGGAACGTTACTGATGTTTCCTCATGCAGTATTACATAGCGCAGCATTAAGCTTTTTAGGATTTGGACAAGCAGCTCATGAGCCTTCTCTTGGTTTATTATTGGCTGATGCATTACGCTATTTAAGTACAGGTTCTTGGTGGATGGTGGTGTTTCCGGGATTGATTTTAATGTGTCTAGTATTGATTTTCGATCAATTTGCTAAAGCAATGCAACAATTGTGGTTAAGAGGAGCAGGATGTTAAGTTTTGAGCAGCTTTCCATTGATATTGCACAATTTCGTTGGCTAGGAAAACGAAATTGGCAACCGTTGCTAAAATCAATCTCTCTGGATATTAAACCGGGAAAGATGCTTGCTCTAGTTGGCGGTAGCGGTGAAGGTAAAAGCTTACTATTGCAAAGTGCACTAGGGCTATTGCCTGCAAATATGCGAGTGCGTGGTGCGATTAAACTGAATGGTCATACATTGAGTGAGCGAGAGCTGATTGCATACCGTGGTAATACTTTTTGTTATATTCCTCAGGGCGTGACAGCACTTAATCCTTTAATTTGTATCGGTGAACAATTAAGCCGCTCAGCGCATTTGAGTGGTGCTGAAGTTACATCAGATGATATTGTGCAGCAATTAGGGCTTTATCATCTATCAGGCTCGTTAGTTAAAACCTATCCGGCCAAACTTTCAGGTGGTATGGCAAAACGTGTATTAGCCTGTAATGCAACATTATCTAATGCTCAATATATATTGGCTGATGAAATTACCTCATGGCTTGATGATGAGCATGCATGTCTGTTGCTTGGGCATTTAAGAGAGTTATGCAATCAGGGTAAATCAGTGCTTTGGGTAACACATGATTTAGCTCTTGCTGCACGTTTCGCAGATACGATAGCGGTACTTAATCAAGGTGAGGTCAATGAAGTTATCCCTGCTACGGTGCTTAATCGTCACGAGGGTAGCGAATGGTTAAAAACACTGTGGAATGCATTACCTGAACAACAATTTATTAATACAAAAGAAACATCACTTAATCCATTATAATATTGTATTTTTAAGTATTATTTTTATACATTTTATCTGTTATTTCTGGAGTTATCTTTATGCCACTTTTAGAGTTAAAACAATTATCTGTTCAGCAAACAGGTAAGATGTTATGGCGAGATCTCTCCTTTTCGTTAGAAGCAGGAGAAAGGCTGGGTATTTCAGCACCAAGCGGTACAGGGAAAACGACTTTAGGTCGAGTTCTAGCGCAGTGGCAAGCACCATCCAGTGGTAAGATCCTACTTAACCAAAAGCCTTTATCGACTAAAGGTTATTGCCCTATCCAATTAGTTCCTCAACATCCTGATAAATGCTTTAATCCTTTTCGAACAACTGGAGATAGCCTCCGAGATGCTTGGACGCCTGCTGAAAGTTGGTTTGAAAAACTAAGAATAAAACAAGAGTGGTTAACGCGTAGACCGAATGAATTATCTGGTGGAGAATTAGCGCGTATCGCCTTATTAAGGGCGCTTGATCCTCGTACTCAAATCTTGATTGCCGATGAAGTGACTGCGCAATTAGATGCGCAAATTCAAGCCGATATTTGGCGAGTATTAATAGAAGAAAGCCAAAAACGTCCTTTAAGCTTGATAATCTTTAGTCACAACAAAGCGTTACTTGAGAAGGTTTCGACAAAAGTGTGGTGGGTTGATGACAATAAACAATTTACGACAACATCGTATCTTCAAAAGTAATATTCAATTTATCTTCCCTATTTATTGTTTTTTCCATCGATAGATTTCACTCCCTACCTAAAAATTAGATAGGGAGTAGATTAATTAGTCTTAAAAACGATAGGTATAGCTCATGCCTAATTGTACATCATGATAGCGATAAGTTGTCATTTCCCAATTAACAGAAGTATTAAACGACGAGCGATTATCAAATTGATAAGTTAATCCTGTGTGTGCAAATGGACGTTGTTTTAACTGCTTTTTGTTCTCAGTATAATCAATAGATTGTGTACCTAAATATTCAATATGACTATTAAAATTACTCTGATGTTGTGTGATATGCCAATACATACCCGCTTTGGTAGTAAGTATCATTGATGAACCTAATAAATACTCTAAACCTAATCCAAACTTGGCAAAGATAGCGTCTGTATTGAGTTTGTCATAGTGTGCAGCAAAATTAGCGCCTTGTGTTTCGCTGTAAGCTGAACGCGACATTTCAGTAAAGGTGATCCCTGCAAAAGGCGTTAATGTGAGTGTGGATTTTAAGCTGTAAGGATAATAGCCTTGAAGATCAATGTGATATCCTTTAAGTTTCGCATCACCTTTACCTGCTTCGGTATCCGTTAATAATGGACGCTTTATCGAAACTTTTCGGTTTAAATAGGCACCTTTTAAAGAAAGGTGTAGCGCATTATTATTTGGTTTAAGACTCAGAGACGGAATTAAATCGATGCTAAATCCGATTAAAGGTAGTGGATAACCTTGATATTGATAGCCTTTAGGTAATGAAGAATAAATATCGGTATCAAATGCTAGACCTAACACGACAGGCATATTGCGAATATCTACACGGTAAGCACCACTTAAGCCTGTTTGTGTAGCATTAGCATTACTTAAACGCTGGTGGTGTGTAAATCCACTGATACATGCTTTATCTAATCCAACGTTGCAAGTTGCCGAGGCTAGGTAACGTAGTTGTCCTTGTTGCATGTTTATCGCTTTGTAACCATTTTCAGCCGCCATTTGCATAGAGCGATATGTATTTTCTATATCAATGGGATTGCTGATAGCGATAACGGGTTTTGTGTTTGCTTTTTCTTTAGCTAAGCGGTCTTGCTCGGCTTTGGCTTTATCGGCTTGCTCTTTTGCCAAGCGGTCTTTATCCGCTTGAATTTTATCAGCTTGCTCTTTGGCTAAGCGGTCTTTATCCGCTTGAATTTTATCAGCTTGCTCTTTGGCTAAGCGGTCTTTATCCGCTTGAATTTTATCGGCTTGCTCTTTGGCTAAGC
>NZ_JBEEUL010000006.1:169063-191836 GCF_040139345.1 Proteus sp. fly-1067
GCTAAGCGGTCTTTATCCGCTTGAATTTTATCGGCTTGCTCTTTGGCTAAGCGGTCTTTATCCGCTTGAATTTTATCGGCTTGCTCTTTGGCTAAGCGGTCTTTATCCACTTGAATTTTATCGGCTTGCTCTTTGGCTAAGCGGTCTTGTTCGGCTTTGGCTTTCTCCGCTTGCTTTTCCTTAGTATGAGCATTTTTTAATTCTATTAATCTATTTTGTGCTTCATGATGTATTTCATTTAAATTTGTCAAATTTAAAAAATCTTCAGAATTATTCAATGAACTCAATTGAATATTGATGTCACTCAATGCTTTCAGATGATTTTTTTTATCTTCTTCATATTGTTCATTCTGATCATTTAAAATAACATGATCTTCATATGAAGTTTCAATAAGATCTATTTTTCGCTGATTTTCTTGTATTTTGCTTATGATTTCTTGAATGTTTTTTTCTCTCTCTTTTTTCTGTTTTTCTAAGTTACTTATTGATGAGGAAAGATTGTTATTAAGTAGGTCAATAGTTTCTTTTGATTTTTTAATAATATTTTCTATCAATAAAATATCATTACTAGAGTAAATTTCTTTGATGTTTTCTCGATATTTTTCCTCAATTCTTTTCTCTAATGAGTCTTTGTTTCGCGTTGAAACTTTCCATGCAACAGATTTCCATTTATTATTTTGATCATCAGCAACGCCATAAATAATGTTCCCATCACTTGTGATAGAGAGAGCTTCAGATTCATCACCTTGTGCTAGGTGTTGAAGAGGGTAGGTTTTATTATCATTTTTAAAATAGATAAAGGCTTGCCTTAAATAATATGAATTAGCGATATTTTTATTATATGATGGTCTTTTTCTTTCATATTCAGACCAACCTACAATACTATTACCGTCATCAGAAATACCTGTAGCTTCAGAATTAACTTCAAAGTCTTGTGGTGATAATGGATTGTGTAATGGTTTAATATCAGTGATTCTATTATCAGATGGAGTATAAAAATAAGCTCTACGGAAAAGCCTATTTTTCTGTGGATCCATTGATTCATACCATCCAATAAAGGTATTATTTTTAGAGACAGAATTTATTCTAGATGAGCCGTATTTTGAGGTTGATATTTTATTTAAAATATGATTATCAGGATCATAAATAAAGGCGATGTTGATGTAGTCAGGAGCATGATTTTCTTTTCTTGCTAAAATGCCATAAGTATACTTTCCATCAAAAGTAGCACCTAATATATTTTTATTTTCAAATTCTCTTTCTTTACTTAATAGTGTTTTTTTATAAGCAATAAAACGATTTATTTCTTTATGTTTGATAATATCATTACTCTCAATTTCATTTAATGGAATATTTTTTTTATTGTGAGTACTATAGATAAATGAATCATTAATATCGAATAAGGCATCTTTACCTTTAGAATAAAGGAAGTATTGTCCATCTTGAGTAGAAAAATAACCGTGATGGTTAATATTTTTATGAGATATCCTTTCCATTTCTTCTAAAATAGTATCGTATATAAAGAAGATATCTTGTTCATTCTGAGTTCCTGACCCAAAAGCATAACGACCATTCTCAGAAAGAGAATGAAAACGAATAAAAGAAATACCTTTTATTCTTATAGGGGTAAAATCATTACCTGAATTATAACTTATGTTGCTATCTGTATATATATCATCGGATATAATAATAGTATTTCCAGATTTAGAATTCAGTATATTAGGTAGTGTTCTTTCCTCCATGGAACCATTAAGATGTAATGTATGAGGATTAGTTTTTATATAATCTTTTTCTATACTTTGAAAGTCAAAAGGTATGTTTTTTTTGGCAGATGGATCTAATTCTGAGATTTTGAAATTATAGTTGGCGTAATTATATGATGGGATTACTAATAAAGTGCTAATTAATAATTTAAGCTTTGTTTTATTTATATTCATTGAAGATAAAGCCTTGTGTTGGGAGCAGGTTATCGGAGATTAATAATAACTTCTCAAGCTGTCAATATAAGTGTGCTTTATTTTAAAATAAAAACTAACTTAGTTGTTTTATTAATTAATATATATTTTATTTCTATTTTATTTATTTTTATTATGAATATATTTCTGGGGATTTAATTAAAATTATACCTTTTTTAATAAGTTCTTTTTTTAATAATTTTACATCTTCTTTTTTTGCTGACGCCCATTCTGCTGCTTCTCCATATACACCATGATTATGAAAAGCATTAATTCTCACTGGAATGGATTCCCCCAATGAATTAATAAACAGGGAAAGTAATTCAATATTCTCTAAATAATCGGTTTTTTCTGGAATATATAAAAGACGTAATTCTGTAAGTAAATTATTATTAGCTAACCATTTGATTGACTCTTTAATTCGTTGATTACCTCTTCCTGTTAAATAAATATGGGTATCTTCACTCCAACTTTTTAAATCAATCATAGCACCATCCATATACGGGGCGATTTTTTGCCAGCCATTAAGTGAAAGAGTGCCATTACTGTCGATTAAACAAGTAAGATGCTTCAGATCAGGTGCTTCTTTTATTGCTTTAAAATAATCAATTAAAAAAGGAAGTTGTAATGTAGATTCACCACCACTTACTGTTACACCATTAATAAATGCTGCATATTTACGTGTGATCGCAATAAGCTCATCAACAGTGTAGGTTAATGTCATAGGGCTTGATTGGCGAGGACATTGCTGAATACAGGTGTCGCATTGTTCACAACTGGCGCTATTCCAGCTAATAACGCCATTTTGTAATGAGAGTGCTTGCTGAGGGCAGGTTGGAATACAGTCACCACAATTGTCACAGATACCCATCGTATAAGGATTGTGACAATTCTTGCAGCGCAAATTACATCCTTGTAAGAAGATGGCCAGACGATTGCCTGGGCCATCTACACAAGAGAAAGGAAGAATTTTATTTATTGAAGCGCATCTGCTGTTCATGACTAATAACTCGAGGTTTGCGTTCAGCAATATGACAGTTTGCCGTCGCTTCATCACCCAGCCAAGTGGTATTTAAGCGAGAGCCTTCTTCTTTGTATTTTTTCAAGTCGGATAGGCGCACCATATAACCCGTGACACGCACTAAATCATTACCACCTACGTTAGCGGTAAACTCCCTTAGCCCAGAAGCAAATGCACCTAAGCAGAGCTGCATTAAGGCATCTGGATTTTGTTTAATGGTTTCATCCACTGTTAAAATATCACTGATACCTGAAGTATAAAATTGATGGTGAGGTGCGACAGTCATTAAATGTGTCACGGGATCAGGCTCTTTACCATAAGGAATACGAGTTGCTGGCGTAGTACCAATATCTGAACTAATACCGGATTGTGCATGTAGCATTGCCCGATGTTTCCAACCATATTTAACCGGTGTATCTGCAACAAATTGTGCTAACTTTTCACTGATGATGTAACTGAGTTTATTAGCAGACTCATTATCACCATAAGCAGCTTGTTGACCTTCTTTTTCAAGTAACAGAGCAACCGCTTCAGCCATGCCATAAATACCAAACATGGGTGCAAAACGATCAGGTGAAATTAAACCCTCTTCCACTAAAAAACTTTGGTTAAAAAAGTGAGATTTTTCATAGAGAAACTCACAACGAGCATCAATGATCTCAATTTGTTTTTGCATATAAAAAGGCAATATATTATTAAGAAAATCGAGGCTATTTTGGCTACGCTGTGCAACCTCTTTGAGGTTTATACGCACTAAGGTGCTACCACCGCCACTTTGAGGCAGAGAGTTATAACAACTCACAATTCCATATTCATCTTTGCCGAATACGGCATCTTGCAACGTACCATTAGCTATATGGGGTTTACTGCTGTGGCAAATATTAGTGATGGCTTGGTAAAGTAGATCTGTTGGTGTTGAATTCGCATCGTAGATAAATGTGAGATTAGGGGCGACTTGTTGAAGTTCAACATCCACTTTAAGAATTAATCGGGTAAGAATTGAGTCTTCAGGCCCAATATTGGCATGCATAAACGCATCTGGCAGGGTTCTATCAAGATAACGCCAGAAGCGTTTTAATTTAGGGTAAAGCTGCTCTTCGGTAAGTTCACCCACATAAGGCAGTAAAATTTTATCGATACGACCTAAATATACTGGCATAGAGGTAACCGACGGAACATGATGATAAAGAATAGTGAGCATATTCAGCGCATCATCAAAATCTTGGGCCGGCTCTAATTCTAAATAATGGGAACCTTGTGCTAAAAACTTCGCATAATCCGGTAAGACATAGCGCGGTTTGTAAGGGGCATGACCTTCATACATATCGCAAATAACCCGTTCATCAAGCGCTTTTGCGGCATCCATAGAAAGTGATGGATAAGGCAGCATATTCTCAGCTTCTAACGCGAGAAAATGGCGTTTTTGTTCAGGAGAAAGAGTTGAATTTTCTACGATTTGTTGACAGCGTTCGATAACGGATTGTTCAGTCATAACCACCTCAGTACTCAAAGAGCCAGAAAAAGATTTAAAACTTATTTTTCAGGTTAATGACTTAGTCAGAATTTACCGTGACTTTAAACAAAACCCCTTTAAAGATTAAGGAAATAGCACGAAAATACGTATAAATTAGATATATCTAATTTGACTTATGGCTAATTAGATATAAAAAAGTGAGTTCAGTTAATGATCCACTAAACTCACTGAGTAGTTTGTTAAAAGAGTAAGAATTTATGTTTTATCTATTTTATTATCAGTGTCATTATTTTCTTCTCTGACACTCTCTTTTGATTCATTTCCTTCATTATTTTGATCTTCGCTTTCTTGATCTTCTTCTTTTTCAGTACGAGGCGGTAAATTTGCCGTTAATAAATAAGGCGATTGTTGCCAATGCACTGGTGTTAACTGAAGCAAGTTATGTGAAAGTAAAAAGCCAATGGCGAGCGCAACTAACAGCATCACACGTAATAAATTTGTTGTGTTATCGACTTGGCTTGATTCAGTGACCAACTGGTGAGTATCTAATGTTAGCCTTAAAAAACCCTTCGGTTTATCTTTACCCGGTACGGGAACAACAAGCTGGTGATTAAAAGAACCGCCACTTTTTTGCCCTTCTAGTGCTAATCGCTCTTTAACAGTGACATTTTCACCACTATGCGCTATTTGTGTACCATCTTCTAAATAAAGACTGGCATCAAGCACCCGACTATTGTGAGTTAGATGATTTAAATTAGCCATAATGAGGGGATTTACGTTATCTTTGCTACTGTCATCCAGATAAGTGGATAAAGAGAACGCAACTTGTTCTGCCAGCGTTTTTGCAAGCTCTTCAAACTGGGTAATACGGGCATGCTGATTAGCACGGCTAAAATAAGACGCGCCCTGCATAAGAAATGCCAATAGTGCGATACAAATCAGTATAATCGCCGTTTTTTGTAGTTTGAATTTTAGTTTGTCTTTAAGCATGTTCATCCTTTTGCGTAAGCAAGTATATGCATGTTGCCAGATGAGCCAGAGATAGAATAGGCTGAATAACGATTATTTTGTTCAGACAGGGGAAAACAGGAGAATAAGTATGTCAAATAGTCTGACCTATTGCTATTTACCGGATGAAATCCGTAAATGGCCAGGTCTGCCATTATCACTTAGTGGTGAAGAGGTGATGCCACTGGATTATCGTGCTGGCGATAGCGGATGGTTACTTTATGGTCGCGAACTTGATAAGAAAAGAATAAGTGAGTTCCAACATAAATTAGGCGTGGCAATTGTGGTGGTTTCTTCATGGCGTATTGATGATTACCAAGTTGTGCGTATTGCAGGAAGCTTAACCCGTAGAATTCGCCGTTTATCTGATGAATGTGGCCTAGATGTCGTTCCACTAGGTGAAATTCCTCGCTTGCGTTCTCCAGGCCTTTTAGTGATGGATATGGACTCAACGGCTATTCAAATTGAGTGTATTGATGAAATCGCCAAACTTGCGGGAGTGGGTGATAAAGTTGCGGCAATAACAGAACGCGCTATGCAAGGTGAAATGGATTTTAGTGAAAGTTTAAAACTCCGTGTTGCTGAGCTTAAAGGAGCCGATGCTTCTATTTTGCAAAAAGTGATGGATGATTTACCGCTTATGCCAGGATTAACGAGTCTGGTACGTAAACTTCAAGCAATGGATTGGCATATTGCTATCGCATCTGGCGGTTTTACTTATTTTGCAGACAATTTAAAACAAAAATTACGCTTAGTGGCGGCGATTGCTAATCACCTTGAAATTAAAGATGGCAAGCTGACAGGAAAAGTAAAAGGCACCATTGTTGATGCGAAATATAAAGCTCAAGTGCTTGCGCGTTTAGCTAAAGATTTAGAGATCCCAATGGAGCAAACCATTGCCATCGGTGATGGCGCAAACGATCTTAAAATGTTGAGAAAAGCAGGATTGGGTATTGCCTATCATGCAAAACCCAAAGTGTATGCTCAGGCAAAAGTCGCTATCCGTCATGCTGATTTAATGGGCGTGATGTGTATTTTAAGTGGTGGTTTAAAACACGAAGAACGCTAAAAGCGTTTTTTAGAATTGTTATCGTAGGGAGAGAAGTGTGGCAAAAGCAGCAAAAAGAGCCTTTGTATGTAATGAATGTGGTGCAGATTATCCTCGTTGGCAAGGGCAATGCTCGGCTTGTCATGCATGGAATACAATTACAGAAATTCGTCTTGCGGCCACCCCTTCCTCCCGTAATGAGCGCTTTAGTGGCTTTGCCGGTGATGCTAAAGGTGTTAGCCGAGTACAAAAATTATCTGAAATTAGCCTTGAAGCATTACCTCGATTTTCAACAGGATTTAAAGAATTTGACCGTGTTTTAGGGGGCGGTGTTGTACCAGGAAGTGCCATCTTAATTGGGGGTAACCCTGGTGCGGGTAAAAGTACCTTATTACTGCAAACCATGTGTCTTTTAGCGACACAAATGAAAACACTTTATGTGACTGGTGAAGAGTCACTTCAGCAGGTTGCTATGCGTGCACATCGATTAGGTTTACCGACAGCAGAACTTAATATGTTGTCAGAAACCAGTATCGAACAAATTTGTTTAATTGCCTCACAAGAACAGCCTAAATTAATGGTGATTGACTCTATTCAAGTGATGCATATGGCAGATATTCAATCTTCACCGGGTAGTGTTGCTCAAGTGCGAGAAACCGCGGCTTATTTAACGCGTTTTGCTAAAACCAATGATGTTGCCATTATTATGGTGGGTCATGTGACAAAAGATGGCACATTGGCAGGACCGAAAGTATTAGAACACTGCATTGACTGTTCTGTTATGTTGGATGGTGAAACGGACTCTCGTTTTCGTACTTTACGCAGCCATAAAAACCGTTTTGGTGCTGTTAATGAGTTAGGTGTGTTTGCGATGACAGAGCAGGGATTACGAGAAGTGAGCAATCCCTCAGCTATCTTTTTAAGTCGAGGCGATGAAATCACATCAGGCAGCTCTGTTATGGTTGTGTGGGAAGGTACAAGACCTTTGCTGGTGGAGATACAAGCGTTAGTTGACCACTCGATGTTGTCCAATCCTCGCCGTGTCGCCGTGGGATTAGAGCAAAATCGCCTTGCTATTCTACTTGCTGTTTTACATCGGCATGGTGGATTACAAATGTCTGATCAAGACGTTTTTGTTAATGTGGTTGGCGGGGTAAAAGTTACGGAAACCAGCGCAGACCTAGCCTTGTTACTATCATTAGTATCGAGTTTTCGTAATCGTCCTTTACCACGCGATTTAGTGATATTTGGTGAAGTTGGCCTTGCGGGAGAAATTCGACCTGTACCTAGTGGGCAAGAGCGAATCGCAGAAGCAGCAAAACATGGTTTTAAACGAGCCATAGTACCGAGTGCAAATATGCCAAAGAAAAATCCACCGGATATGAAAGTGTATGGTGTGAAAAAACTGTCAGATGCCTTATCTGTTCTTGATGATTTAGAAGACTTCTAAAGGAGTTAATTATGGGACCTTTTGATTATATCAAACAGGCTATCAGAAAAAATGGGTATACCTTACAACACGTTGCTGATAAAAGTGATATGACAAAAGGCTATCTTAGCCAATTGATTAATAATAAAATCAAGAGCCCCAGTGCGCAAAAAATGTCGGCATTACACCAATTTTTGGGGTTAGAATATCCCGTCAAAAAGAAAACAATTGGTGTCATTTTTGGTAAGTTTTATCCTCTTCACACTGGGCATATTTATTTAATTCAACGTGCTTGTAGTCAAGTTGATGAATTACATGTGATCCTCTGTCATGACGAACCTCGTGATAAGGATCTATTTATCAATAGTGCGATGTCACAGCAACCGACTGTCAGTGACAGATTACGCTGGTTATTACAAACTTTTAAATATCAAAAAAATATTCGTATTCATGAGTTTGACGAACACGGTATTGAGCCACAGCCCCATGGTTGGGAAATGTGGAGTGATGGCATAAAAACGTTTTTACGTGAAAAACAAATTACACCTGATTTTATCTATACCAGTGAGCGGGAAGATGCGGATCAATATAATGCTTTCTTGGGGATTGAAACGGTTCTGATTGATCCTGAACGCTCATTTATGAATATCAGTGGCAGTCAAATTCGCCAAGCGCCTTTTAAATATTGGGAATATATTCCAACAGAAGTTAAACCCTTTTTCGTGCGCACAGTGGCTATTTTAGGCGGTGAATCTAGTGGTAAATCAACATTAGTCAATAAGCTTGCCAATATTTTCAATACCACGAGTGCATGGGAATATGGTCGTGATTATGTCTTTTCACATTTAGGCGGTGATGAGATGGCATTGCAATATTCTGACTATGATAAAATTGCATTAGGACATGCTCAATATATTGATTTTGCTGTTAAATATGCAAATAAAGTCGCTTTTGTTGATACGGATTTTGTCACAACACAGGCATTTTGTTTACGTTATGAAGGTAAAGAGCATCCCTTTGTTCAAGCTCTAATTGATGAATACCGTTTTGATTTAGTTATTTTGCTAGAAAACAACACGCCATGGGTAGCGGATGGTTTACGCAGCTTAGGCAGTGAAAAAGATCGTCGCCTCTTCCAAACTTTACTGATGGAAATGCTAGATAAAAACAATATTGAATATATCAAAGTGAATTCCCCTGATTATGACGAACGCTTCTTAAGCTGCGTTGAATTAGTCAGAGAATTATTGATGATGCAATCAAAACATATTAAGTAACATTATGATTAAAAAACGCCATTAATGGCGTTTTTATATTGGAAGGATAAGAATAATCACTTGTCTTAAAACCCAACGCTTTTCTTCCTGAATAAATTCCCTTTATTCTTTGCCACTGATGATCTATCAGAACAAAATCACTTGCCAAAAGATAAAAATACATAAAAAAAACTGCCAAATAAGCTATCTACGTAATAATGCTATTTTTTTCAATAAGGTGAAAAAGGTTACTGAAAATTAATTCAGGGATCTTTATGATAGATATCAGGTATAGATTTATCGGTGTGTATTTCTTTTGCCATTAGGTGTGAGGAGTCACACTCTCTATCTTCATTCGCTCAGGTGAAGCAGACTATTTTTCGTAAAAGGACAAGATAATGGCGCAACCTTCCCGTGTTTCATATCGTATTAAGAAAACGGTCATTTCGTTAGCGATTGCTACTTTAGGTTTTACCGTCTCATCAACTGCATTGGCTTACCAAAAAGTTCATCAGCCAGATAATAGTTATCAGCAATATGTTTCTCAGCGTCAAACAGTTGATAGCTTGATCCAAGATGCGTTAGATGCCTTTAAATCTCCGGCACGAGTGTCAGATGCAGGGTTTACGGGAAAATTGCCATCAAATATGGAAATAGTGGCGCAAAAACTGCAACAAGCTTATAAGTTAGAACCTTACCGTCTCGATTTATTATTTAGCACCGCAAGTGCTTATATCTATAACAATGATGTTCCTCGCGCGATTACTATTTATAAACAGATCTTAGAAGCAGCCCCTGATGATATTGATGCATTAATCTATGTCACTTCATGGACACGTTTTGAAGGTAAAGACAAAGAAAGTGAAGCGTATTTCAATAAATTGAAATCATTAAACCCAGCTAAAGCTGAAGAGATTAGTCGCTTTTTTGCAGAGATTGATCGCGTAAGTAAAATGCCTTTAAGTGATAAATTAACACCAGCAGATTTGGCAAAATTAAATAAAACCAAAGAAAACAACGCGATTGTGACATTGGGTTATGCATTAAATCCCGATGGCACAATGAATAAGATTTTAATTGAACGCTTAAATAAAACCTTAGAAGTGGCTAAACAATTACCTGAAGCCATGATTGTCGTTACGGGTGGCGTGCCAAAAGCGCATCAAACGGAAGGTAAATTAATGGCAGATTGGTTGGTGAAAAACGGTATTGCACCAGAGCGTATTTTCCAAGAAAACTATGCCCGTACAACAGTCGAGAATGCATTATTTAGCCGTTATGCATTAACTAAACATCGTATTAAAACGGCCGTTATTATTAGTTCTGGCAGCCATGTCCGCCGTGCCGATGCGATTTTCACGCTTGCAAGTTGGCAAAGTGGCCCAAGTGATATTACTTACTTAACGGTTGTTGCACCTGATAAACCATTAGCTGAATTACAAAAAGCCAGTAAATCAGATATACAAGGTATTTATCGTGATGGTTTAAAAGCGTTGGGATTATGGAGTTTCCGCAGTTATCCGCTAGAAGAGCGTTGATGGGCGCGTTTTAACGCTAATTAACTTAGAAAAAAATCTCCTCAATAACAAAAATGATTGAGGAGACTTTTATCATTTTCATCATTTTCATCATTTTTTCAATATTAAACAACGATAAAGCATTCCTTCAATATCTTGTTTTGTACTTATAAAAAGTAATATATCGACCGTATTATTTTCTTCATTGAATTCATATAAACAACGAAACTGACTGTTCACATCAATACGTTCATGAATAGCGATCCCTTTATCTGCCAACATTGCATTATAACGATAACGGGTAGGATCTTGAGAAATAGCATCAATAGCTGAGTCAAAAAGTTGATCTATAAATACAGCAGCGGTTTCACTGTTATTGATGCAACTGAGTTTAAATGATTCCGCATCTTTTAATGACCATAGAGCTGTCTCTGATACTCTAATGTTTACAGTTTTTTTCAAAAGCACCTCTAATATTAAGTTCGAGATCCACGTAGTTTTCTTTTGACATCTTCAGGAGACATAACTTGCTCATTTGCTATATCTTCTTTCGCTATCATTACCAATTTCAATAGAGCATTTGATTGACGCTCTTTTTCTCTTTCTTGTAACTCCAGTTGTCTTTCTTCAGCTGTTTGTACAAAAAGCTCCGCTTGACCATTTTTTGTAATATAAACACCACCTTGAAATAATTCTGGATTACCAAGTCCTTCTCGAGCTAGTTTTTGCGACATCGTTATAGACATAATAATTACCTTCATTTAATTGCTATTCATATGCAAGATAGACATAAATAGCGAACTCCTATAATTATTGACTTTATCTTGCTATCACATAGGGAGTGATAATGATTATTTTATTATTTTTCGCTGCGGTGTCAAATTTATTATAAATTTGTACACGCTTAATTTTTATTGAATTGATAACAATTATCATTACTATTGTTTCTCACAATAGTTTATAACGAGAATAATAAAGTGAGAATTCCTCTGATGATATGCGCATTGATGGCCTCTTTTTCCAGTTTTGCTAATTGCTTAGACGTAACTGAAAATAAAGAAATGACAGGTCAGTTTGATAACAACAATACGTTGTGTTTTACCGCTCATTTAGAAAGCCAACGCTATGTTGAATTAAACGTAAAAGGGATACAAAACCTGTGGTTAGAGAAACAAGACGGCACTCATATTCGTAGTTTATTAAAAGATATTCCCGCTGATGGCCAACAGAAAGTACGCTTTCTATTACCTGAAACGGCAAATTATCAATTAGTTGCACAGGGCGAAACTAAAAAGCAGTGGCAATTCACGCTAACAACACAACCTTATCAGCCTTTAGATAAAGATGCGGGGATTGCACCTGTTAGTCCTCGTTTACAAACACTCGCTCAACAACTAAATCAACAAAGTATTCAGGTGTTTTGGCAACAAATACGCCAAGAAGGGGCTCCTCTGATTGAGCCTTATGATAATGACAAAAAGTTAGTCACCTTTTTATGGCGAGGAGCGAAGTCGAATGTCTATTTGTTGGGATCGCCAGAGGGTAATCATGATCCGTTAACACATTTAGCCAATAGCGATATTTGGTATCGTAGTTATATCGTGCCTAACGACACATTAATGCAATATAAATTAGCGCCCGATGTGCCTGTTATTGAAAATTCAGAACCCTTTGAGCAACGTCGCGCGATTTTAACCACCGCTCAAGCCGATCCGTTTAATTCCCAAAATTCTCCAAGTCAATCTGAGGATATCTATAATCACTTTTCTTTATTATCGTTAGACAAGAAACGTGAATGCCAATTACCCGGTATTCTTGATAGAACAATGAAAGGCAAAACAGAAATTGTTCGTTTTCACAGTGAAATCTTAAATAATGATCGTGAAATAGCACTTTATCTGCCAGCACAAAAAATGGAAATACCACGAGTCCTCGTGTTATTCGATGGTCAAACGTATCGTCGCCAATATGGTATTGATAAGTTTTTTGATAAGCAGATCGAGGAAGGAAAATTAACACCTATGATGATCCTATTTGTTGATAGTATTGATAGTGATCGCCGTAGTGTTGAATTACCACCAAATCCTGATTTTTACCGCTTTTTAGCAGATGAATTATTTGTTTGGCTAGAAAAAGAGAAGGGTATTCAAGTTTCAGGCGAAGAGACAATAGTCTCAGGATCAAGCTATGGCGGATTAGCTTCTTCATGGGTTGCTCTTAATCGCCCTGATCGCTTTAGTAAAGTGTTGAGTATGTCCGGCTCTTATTGGTGGGCGCCCGAAAATGAAGAGCCTGAATGGCTTATTAGACAATTTGAGCAAGCAGATAAAAAGCCATTACAGTTTTTCTTAGAGGCAGGGCTATTTGAAAGTCGTGGTGATAAAGGCGGTATTTTAAATAATAATCGTCACCTTAAGCAGGTTTTAGAGCAAAAAGGTTATCCGGTTCAATCACTCGAAATGGCCAGTGGGCATGATTATATTTCTTGGTGTGAAACCCTGTATTTGGGGGCTAAAGCATTAACCCAAGAGAATGACTAGTTTAAGATCTCAACTCGATACCTCGCTTTAACAATATGCTTTAATACAACAGAAGCTTATACATGCATTCGCGGTATAAGCTTTTTGTTTGTCATTAACTTGTCATAAAGTTGTCATCGAAATCGCTTTTACTCTTCATTTCTCTGTCATTTAACTGCCGTAAGCTTTTCCTGACTTAAAACATTAATCCTGTTTTTTTTACTTTAGAGTGCAAGGAAAAAGCTATGTCTCATCGTTACCAACGTTCTATTTTATCCGTTATTGTAACAACGCTATT
Organism: Proteus sp. fly-1067; assembly: GCF_040139345.1. NCBI lineage: Bacteria > Pseudomonadati > Pseudomonadota > Gammaproteobacteria > Enterobacterales > Morganellaceae > Proteus > Proteus sp. fly-1067. Next base: position 182,589 of record NZ_JBEEUL010000006.1, read on the forward strand.
GGCTGGCGCGAGTTTCTCTTCTTTTGCAGCTCCCGTTGCTGCTGATGCAATTTTGGCACAAGATCGCGCAGCAAAAGGTAATATCACGGAATTTGGCGGTGCTCGCCGTATGACTCAAGATCAAACTGAGGCATTAAAAGCAGCTTTAAATAACAACCAAGCAAAAAATGTGATCCTCTTTATTGGTGATGGTATGGGGGATTCTGAAATCACTGTTGCACGTAACTACGCTGAAGGTGCGGGCGGTTTTTTTAAAGGCATTGATGCGTTACCAATGACGGGTCAATACACACACTATTCATTAGATAGAAAAACACAAAAACCTAACTATGTAACAGATTCGGCAGCCTCAGCAACGGCATGGGCTTCTGGTGTGAAAACGTATAATGGTGCATTAGGGATTGATGTTTTTGGTAAGGATCACCAAACCATTTTAGAATTAGCAAAAATCAATGGAAAGGCAACGGGGAACGTGACTACATCTGAAATTCAAGATGCGACACCAGCTGCACTATTTTCCCATGTCTCTGGACGTAAATGCTATGGTCCAGTTGAAACCTTAGAAAAATGCTCAACTAATGCATTAGAAAATGGCGGTAAGGGTTCTATTTCTGAGCAATTATTAGTGACTCGTGCAGACGTTACGTTAGGGGGCGGTGCAAAAAGTTTTACTCAAACTGCTACAGCAGGAGAATACAAAGGTAAAACGTTAGAGCAACAAGCCATTGAGCGTGGTTATCAAATCGTCAAAGATGCAAAATCGTTAGACGCAATTACCTTGGCAAATCAAGATAAACCGATATTAGGCTTATTCCATGAAGGGAATATGGCTGTTGCATGGGAAGGCCCTAAAGCGGTTTATCATGGCAATATCAATAATCCGCCATTAGAGTGCAAACCTAACTCTAAACTCGATCCTAATGCGCCAACATTGGCACAAATGACTAAAAAAGCGATCGATTTACTGAAAACTAATGAAAATGGTTTCTTCTTACAAGTCGAAAGTGCCTCTATTGATAAGCAAGATCATAATGCTAACCCTTGTGGACAAATTGGTGAAACGGTTGCGTTAGATGAAGCTGTGCAAATCGGTTTAGATTTTGCGAAACAAAATGGCGATACGCTGATTATTGTCACCGCTGATCACTCTCACTCTAGCCAAATCATTGAAGCTGATGTGAAATCTCCTGGCTTAACACAAGCATTGATCACGAAAGATGGTGCCGTAATGGTCGTGAACTACGGTAACTCAGAGACTGATTCACAAGAGCATACCGGTTCTCAATTACGTATTGCGGCTTATGGTCCTCATGCAGCTAATGTGGTTGGATTGACGGATCAAACAGACTTGTTCTTCACAATGCGTGATGCAATGGGACTGAAATAAATTTAAGTTAATACCATAGTCTGTCTGAATTTGTAGTCGAATTGCCTTACTAACTTGTTGTATTTTCACGCGACGTAGAGAGATACCCTCTCATCGCGTTTTTTTATGTATTAATTAAAATAAAAGGATAATAAATCAATAGGTTATTTACAGCTTGATTTTGAAAGTGACATATTCTCTGTTATAATTAACAGAACTTACAAATTAATTTCTGTAATATTCTCAACTTCTCCATTGATTATTGCACTTAAATTGCAATATCTTTTTGTCTAATAACCCAACGTGTTATTAAGGCATTATCCATAAAAATCTTTTCTCAGATGTATTATCTGCTCATGGTCTTTCTCTTTTTATGAGATTGAAGGAGAAACAGAGTCAAACAAACAACGATAAAAATAAGGTTATTATTTCTATGCTGACACTGCTTCATTTACTCTCATCAGTCGCACTTCTTGTTTGGGGAACACATATTGTTCGTACAGGGATCATGCGCGTCTTTGGCTCTGATTTACGCCGAATTTTAGGTAAAAGTATTAATAAAAAATCCAACGCTTTCCTTGCGGGGCTTGGGGTAACGGCATTAGTTCAGAGCAGTAATGCAACGGCACTTTTGGTTATCTCTTTTGTGACACAAGGACTTATTTCGATTACACCTGCACTTGTTATTATGTTAGGTGCGGATGTAGGTACGGCACTTATGGCACGAGTGCTGACGTTTGATCTCTCTTGGTTATCCCCACTTCTTATTCTTATCGGGGTAATTACTTTTTTAAGTCGTAAAAAAGAGCGAGTAGGGCAACTTGGGCGTGTAGGGATTGGCCTTGGTTTAATTATTCTCGCTTTGCAACTGATCGTGACATCCGCAGAGCCAATTACCCATGCGAGCGCTGTACAAGCTATCTTCACATCATTAAGTGGAGACACTGTTTTAGCTCTCTTAGTGGGCGCTTTGTTTGCCATGGTGAGTTATTCAAGCCTTGCTGCTGTTTTATTAACGGCGACATTAAGTGCGACAGGGTTAATGCCTTTGTATATCAGCTTATGCATTGTGATTGGTTCTAATATTGGTAGTGGTTTGCTGGCATTAATGAGTAGCCGAGGACAAAATGTTGTTTCTCGCCAAGTCGTATTAGGAAGCCTGTTTTTTAAATTGATTGGTGCATTTCTGGTTTTACCTTGGATAACCTTGATTGCGAATAAAATTCAGCAATACGGTTTTTCTCCAGCAGAAGTCGTTATTTATTTTCATGTTATTTATAATCTTGCACGCTGTGTATTGATGATCCCTTTTGTCGGCATAATGGCAAAATTATGTCAGCGACTTATTCCTGAATTACCAGCCACAGGATCTGAAGTTGCGCCTCGTTATTTGGATCAATCTGCTATTGATACTCCATCTTTAGCTATCGCTAATGCGGTTAGAGAATCACTACGATTAGGTGATGTTGTGGAACAAATGTTGCAACGTTTTACTGCATTAATGGAAGGTGATCGTCAGCAAAAAAGGGAAATTAGCCAGTTAGAAGAAGAGGTTGAATTGCTCCATAGCAGCATTAAATTGTACATGGCGCAAATTCAGCAGCATGATCTGGGAGCTGAAGATTCTCGACGCTGGGCGGAAATTATTGATACAGCTATGAATTTACAACAATCATCCGCTATTATTGCGCGCATGTCAGTTGAAGTGGTGAGTAAAGGTTTAAATCATCACTTATTTTTATCGGAGGAAGGGCGTCGTGAATTACAGACACTCCTTGAGCGTCTGCAAAGTAATCTGAATCTGGCGATGTCGGTATTTGTTTCCGGCAACATGGAACATGCTCGTAAGTTACGTCGAGCAAAACATCGTTTCCGTTTACTTAACCAACGTTACTCGTTTGCACATGTAGAACGTCTTCATTTGCATAATATGCAAAGCATTGAAACCAGTTCTCTGCATACCAGTTTGCTTGGTGATATGAAACGGTTGAATTCCTTATTCTGTGCGGTGGCTTACCACGCACTAGAACGAAGTGAATCATCATCAGAACAGGTTAATCTTTAATAATGAAAAATGTTATTCGGCAATTAACACGAAATGAAATTCCACAAGTTTGGGAAATCGATAGAACTGAGCTAATTGAAAAGCTATATGTATTAAAAGAAGGAAAGTTGCTTTTATCTGAGCAGCGTTTTGATATGAAAGGTTGGCCAGAAGGTGAAGCAGAACATTACACCCCTGTTTTACTTGAAAGTTTTGATCGTGGAGCACCTTTTTGGGGCGTTTTTGAACATGATCGATTAATTGCTGCTGTAAGTGTTGATCCGAAAAAGCGCGGTAAAAATGATAGTCTACTTCAACTCTCTTTTTTACATGTTAGCCACCAGCAACGTGGGCAAGGTTTAGCACGAATACTCTTTGACTATTGTGTGAAATATGCGAAGGAAAATGGTGCAGATGGATTATATATCTCATCAACACCTTCTGAAAATAGTGTGAACTTTTATCAGCATTTAGGGTGTCACTTAATTGATATTCCTGATCCTGAACTTTATGAAAGAGAGCCTGAAGATATTCATTTGGTCTTTTATTTTATAAAGCCAAATAATGCATAATTTCGTTTATTGATAACATAATAAAATAAAACGCCTTTTATTGAGAAATAGAAAGGCGTTTTTTTATGTTTTAGAAAATGCTTTAACCCTTTAAAAATTAAGGATATAGAGAGTTTTTTTTCTTTATATAAGTTGATTTAGTACAGGTGTTATATATAATAATGAAAATCATTATCATTAATGGTGAGTTATTATGGCTAAATCAACACGCTTATCTCCAGTCGCTTCTTGGACATCTCGTATCAGTTTATGGGAAATGTTAGCTGTTTCTTCTTTATTCACAGTCATTATGCATTCTATTGCTGGAACATCTGCATTTACGTTAGTTTTAGTTGTTTCAATGCTGCTATCAACATTGATGCTATTCCATAAGAAATTGCAGATGTGGGTGATGATCCCTGCTGGTGTTGTGTTGACTTATAGCTTAATGACATTGTTAACCACATATTATGGATAATAAATAGGGAGCAATAAAAGATTATTAACGGGTTGTTATCAAAGGAAAAGAAAGGTTAATTGAGTGGTGCGAAGAGGGGGACTTGAACCCCCACGTCCGTAAGAACACTAACACCTGAAGCTAGCGCGTCTACCAATTCCGCCACCCTCGCAGTCTTACTCAATTATTTAGCGTTACAAAAAATGTGTTTGGTGCGAAAAGGGGGACTTGAACCCCCACGTCCGTAAGGACACTAACACCTGAAGCTAGCGCGTCTACCAATTCCGCCACCCTCGCAATCTAAACATTATCTTTTGTAGATAGGAGGCGAATTTTAGGCCTTTTATTTTTAGCGTCAATTATTTTTTATCATTAAATTATCTTGGTGATGAAAAATAAAACACCTTGAATTATCATTCAAAATCGGCCCCAAAAAATAAAGCCCTGTTTTAGATAACAGGGCTTGTGATTAATCTTTCTTAGTGGCTTGGTAAACTTTAAATTTACCTGTTGATGCAAGCACTTCATGAGAGCCAAATACATGATCCAGTATGTCTGGATAAGGGATAAATGAATTCGCTACAATGCGTAATTTACCGCCTTTTTTTAGGTAATTTGGTGCAAGACGAATAATATCTTCAGCCGCGGTATAGCTTGTACCTAAACCATCATGGAAAGGCGGATTTGAGATTATCCAATCATAAGTTTCTTCAACGGCAGAATAGACATTACTCGCAATCACTCGGCCTTCTAATTCATTCACATTTAATGTCGCAATACTGGAAGAAATTGCAGCTGCATTTACGTCACACAAGGTGAGTTTCAGCATTGGATTTTTCTTGCCTAATACTGTAGCGAGAACACCACATCCGCACGCCATATCTAGTAAATCACCCACCATTGCATCATCAAAAGTTGAAAGTAATAAACGGCTACCTTCATCTAATGCATTTTGGCTAAAGACACCTGGTAATGCCATTACGGTTAAATCGTCATGACGATAGGTTTGCCACCAGTTATTACGGTCAAACAGTGTTTGATATGTTTGTGTACCAAAAAATAAGCTACAACGGCGCGCTGAATCTATTTTTTTTAGTTTAGCGATACCGTTCATTAATTCGGTTGCACTTTTAACACCGCTACGGTTTTCACCAACGATAAAGATTTCAGTACCCACTTGTAAGTTAGAGCAAAGGCTACGCAGTTGGAAAGTGGCTTCGTTTTTATTTTTAGGCCAAAAATAGATCAAGGTATTGCAATATTTCACAAAGGATTGATCTGCAACTAAACCGAAGAGTGCATTATCACCCATTGATTTTAGTAATGGTAACCATTGGTGATATTGGTTTGTATATGCTCTGACACTTTTCGCCTGGATCTGTGCCGCAAAAGTATCTTGAAGATCACCTGCAATAAGTACATGCCTGTCTGCGAAATGATCTAGGTGACGAAGAATAACTTCGCTAGCAGGGGACAGTGAGGACATTATGATTATTACTCCTTAAAAAACATGAGACGCATGATATCAGATATAAAGAAACCGACGCTATTTATTGGCGTAGTTTATGCCCTCTGATACTATGTACCGTTGTTCTACACTTGATAGGTAAGCATAATGAGCCGTAAAGACAGAATGTTATCCCAACTAGGAATTCGTCAGTGGGTACTTCGTAAGCCTGCTGTGTTAAAAGGCGAGCATTCTGTGCAATTTCCGGATACAACACGTTTACTTATCATTACTGATGATACCGTTGATCTAAATAACGGGCTTTTCTCTGATATTTTTAGCGCCATGGGGATAGATAAAAACGAAATCTATTGTATTACAACAGACGATGTGAGCATGCTCACAGAATCATTTGATCTTCCCTGTTGGTTATTAGGCACTGATCTCATTCTTCCCTCTGAATATACTTCTTTGAGAAGCCCTTCATTGCATCAATTATATTTTGATGCCGATGCAAAACGCGATCTTTGGAAACAAATCTATCAATATGAAGACCATTTCACCCTTAAACCCTGCTGATTTACCTTTAGCATGGCAAATAGAAAAATTAAGTCATTCATTCCCTTGGAGTGAAGAAACATTTTATAGTAACCAAGGAAGTCATTATTTTAATCTGAAAATTTGCATTGATAATATTATTGTAGGTTTTGCAATTACGCAATTAATATTAGATGAGGCAACACTTTTTAATATCGCAATCCATCCTGATTATCAGGGGAAAGGTTACGGCAAAGCACTATTATTGGAACTGATTGAAACACTTGAGAAAAAAAATATCACTACCTTATGGTTAGAAGTGCGAGAATCTAATGAAAAAGCGTTCAATCTCTATGAATCTATAGGATTTAATTTCGTTTCAAAACGTAAAAACTATTACCCAACAAAGACGGGAAATGAAGATGCGATTATCATGGCTTACCCTATTTCTTTCTAAGTAAATATTTATTTAAGTTAAATTTAAAGCGCCTTGTATTGGGCGTTTTTTTTATTTTATATAGAATGGTTGAAATTTATTTTTTATTAATTTTATTTAAAAATTATCTTAATTTTCACTTAATGGAAATTTATCAAGTTAATTTCACTTTTGTCATGCTTTCATTGTGAGATTAATGTGATTATAACGATGTTAAAATAGTGAATGATATATAAAATAAGTAAATCGAGTATTTGGTTTTGTTTTAAATAAAGTGATTTATCTCTAAATATACAGAATTAAATTTAAAATAAATGTGTATTTGTTTTAAATGTTATATTCAATCCCGCTTTTAGCTGAAAATAAATAGGCTAATTCTTGGCTTTATTAGTAGCTCATAAAGTCAGTTTATAAAATTTTTAGTAAAATAGTTTTATTGTGAGTATCAATGAAACAATGTTGCTCTATAAGGCAATAGATATGATTAATTTTTTCAAACACTAGGCATCACACCCACAAGCAGATAAAATAGTAACCATTGATTGTTTATACAGACAAGATAGGCGAAAATAAGCGCCAATTAAGATTAACTTGCGAGTTGAATGTCTTTATAGTCACTTTAATTATTAGTTATATAAGTATATCAGTGCTTTACATTCACTCGTCTATCAACCAGAAGATCACCATTGATGTCTAATCCTATTTTTCAGCAAGAAGTTGCTCGTCGTAGAACTTTTGCCATTATTTCTCACCCCGATGCGGGTAAAACAACCATCACTGAAAAAGTGTTGTTATTCGGACAAGCGATTCAACGTGCAGGAACCGTAAAAGGGCGTGGTTCAAATCAGCATGCAAAATCTGACTGGATGGAAATGGAAAAACAACGTGGTATTTCTATTACAACTTCAGTTATGCAATTCCCTTATGCTGATTGTCTAGTTAACTTACTTGATACCCCAGGGCATGAAGACTTCTCTGAAGATACCTATCGTACTTTAACGGCTGTTGACTGCTGTTTAATGGTGATTGACTCTTCTAAAGGGGTCGAAGATCGTACACGTAAGTTAATGGAAGTAACACGTTTACGTGACACTCCAATTTTAACTTTTATGAATAAACTCGACCGTGATATTCGTGACCCAATGGAAGTCATGGACGAAGTTGAAACTGAGCTAAAAATTGCTTGCAGTCCGGTTACTTGGCCTATCGGTTGTGGAAAACTTTTTAAAGGGGTTTACCACATTCTCAAAGATGAAACTTATCTTTATCAAACAGGTCAAGGCCACACTATCCAAGATTCTCGTGTCATTAAAGGATTAGATAATCCAGAGCTTGATGAAGCGATAGGTGATGATTTAGCAAGCCAATTACGTGACGAATTAGAGTTAGTACTAGGTGCATCTCATGAATTTGATCATGAAGCCTTTTTAGCGGGTGAATTAACGCCAGTGTTCTTTGGTACAGCATTAGGTAACTTTGGTGTTAACCACATGCTTGATGGCCTTGTAAAATGGGCCCCAGCACCAATGCCTCGCCAAACAGATATGCGCCAAGTTACAGCAAATGAAGAAACGTTCACCGGCTTTGTTTTTAAAATCCAAGCAAATATGGATCCTAAGCACCGGGATCGTGTAGCATTTTTACGTGTTGTATCTGGTATGTATGATAAAGGTATGAAATTACATCAAGTCCGGATCAAAAAAGATGTAGTGATTTCAGATGCATTAACCTTTATGGCAGGCGATCGTTCCCACGTTGAACATGCTTACCCTGGCGATATTATTGGTCTTCATAACCATGGTACTATTCAGATTGGTGATACTTTTACTCAAGGTGAAATTCTTAAATTCACGGGTATTCCAAACTTTGCGCCAGAGTTATTCCGTCGTATTCGTTTACGTGATCCATTAAAACAGAAGCAGTTACTTAAAGGATTGGTACAGTTATCAGAAGAAGGTGCTGTACAAGTCTTTAGGCCATTGGCAAATAACGATTTAATCGTCGGTGCAGTCGGTGTGCTTCAGTTTGATGTGGTTGTTGCAAGACTTAAGAGTGAATATAACGTTGAAGCGATTTATGAATCCGTTAACGTTTCAACGGCACGCTGGGTTGAGTGTGATAACGAGAAGAAACTCGAAGAGTTTAAACGTAAAAATGAACAAAACTTGGCACTAGATGGTGGCGATAACTTAACGTATATCGCACCAACGATGGTGAACTTGAACTTAACGCGTGAGCGTTATCCTGATGTGGAGTTCCATCAAACACGCGAACACTAATTTACTCGTCATACTTCAAGCTACAACGTTGTTGACTACGTTCATTCGCGCTAGTCACATACTTATGTATGCTCCTAGCGACTTATTCACTTGTCGCCTAGTTGTAACTTGAATTATTTAGAGTAAAAATA
>NZ_JBEEUL010000006.1:191936-219488 GCF_040139345.1 Proteus sp. fly-1067
TCACATACTTATGTATGCTCCTAGCGACTTATTCACTTGTCGCCTAGTTGTAACTTGAATTATTTAGAGTAAAAATACTTGGCATACTTCAAGCTATTTAGAGTATGTAATCTAATGAAAAGGCTATATTTTTAATATAGCCTTTTTTGTTTCTTTATTTGGTTGAGTGTTTGTACTTAAAAAAGCTCGGTAAGAGACTCAATTTTTTTGTTAAATGCCCTTTGCATATCCCTAATATCCTACCGAAAAACCCTTCTTCATTCGGAATTACTCTTTTTTTTTTCTGTTAACATGACGCCTGTTTTTACACTTATTCATAAATATATGTAAAATTTTTTATAGTTTTATTTGTTGTTTTTAGAATAAAATTATTAGGATTAGTCTTTATTTGCTATTTTTTGCTTTATTTAATATTAATAGCTTATTAGTGTAATAACTTAATTTGTTAAATTTTTGTAATGCTTCATAAAAATAAAGATATTAAAACACACACATTTCCTAACTCAGTTATTGTGATTAAGGGGAGAGCAATGAAACAATATAAAACGTTTAAGTTAGCATTATTCATGTCCATGGGGCTTGCTTTTGTCAGTATGGGAGCATCAGCTGAAGTATCATGGTATAGCGAAATTAATAGTGGAACGAATAATACAGGTTACGCTATCAGCGATACGGCTATTTCTACAAAAATTAAAGATACATTATTGCCAATCGAAAGCATTGATAGTGAATCACTTTCTATTCGTACAGAATTTGGTCATGTATCTGTGACAGGCTTTGTTAAGAATAAAGAACAAGAAGCGCAAATTATGCAAATTATTGAAAAAGTAGAAGGCGTGAAAAGTGTTGATTTTTCAGTAAATACTCGTTCCTAAATTAAAGTTTGTTTTTTTTTATTTGTATGAATACGTAAAAAGAATGACGCCGAAAAAATGTGAGGGTATCCTTTGTTAAGTTGTGTAAAGGAGACATTATGGGGAAGTATGTACCTGTCACATTAAATAATATTACAGCACTCGAATTTCAATCATCTTTACCACAAGGTAAAGTCGCTTTAGTCTGTGAAGGTGGAGGTCAACGTGGGATCTTTACCGCAGGTGTTCTTGATGAATTTATGCGTTCACAATTCGATCCCTTCGATATTTTGCTTGGGGTGTCTGCGGGTGCACAAAATTTATCCGCTTTTGCCTGTGGTCAGCGTGGCTATGCACGTAAAATTATTAATCGTTATACAACTAATAATCAATTTTTTAATCCCATCCGATTTGTTCGTGGTGGTAATTTATTAGATTTAGATTGGTATATAGAAACGACAGCAAAAGAAATGCCTCTTGATATGCCAACGGCATTACGGCGTTTTGATACTGGCCGTGAATTTTATATGGTAGCCAGTCGTTCTGATAATTTCCAAGCAAATTATTTTCAACCAGATGAGCCAACTTGGCTTGATATCATCAAAGCATCTAGTGCAATTCCTGCTTTTTATCGTAATGGTGTTTTATTCCATGATGTTGTCTATCATGACGGCGGGATAAGTGATGCTATTCCAGTCAGGGAAGCTTATCGGCGGGGGTGTCGTACTATTGTTGTTGTGCGCACGGTTCCTTCTGAATATCAATATACAACTGAGTGGGTCGATCGCATGGGTAAATGGTTCGAAAATAGCCGTTTGCAACGTTTTATGGCGATGGCTCAAGTTCATATTGAAACCTATACCGAAACACTTAAATTTATTCAATCGCCTCCAGAAGATGTTGTGGTTATCGAAATCTATCCACCAACGACATTACAATCGAGTGCATTAGGTAGTCGTTTAAATGCATTAAATCATGATTATCATGTAGGTAGACGCTGTGGACGCTATTTTTTAGCGACAATAGGTCAGCATTTTTCTAAGAAAAAATTCAAACAGCATGATAAAAAAATCTTTAGCTTATTTGAGCAAGAAGCAAAGGCAGACAAAGCGGAGGATGCTTCTATTATTCAACAAGGAACAAGAAGTGTGCACCCTGATGTAAGGCAGGTTTAATAATGAATAAATTTATTGATACTCACTGTCATTTTGATTTTCCTGTTTTTTATAATGATATTGCGAATAGCTTATCTTTAGCGAATCAAGCGCAAGTTAAAAAAATCATTATTCCTGCCGTTGCTCGTTGGAATTTTGATGTAGTGACTGAGTTATCAAATGAATATCCTCAATTACATAGCGCATTAGGATTACATCCTTTATATATTGAAGAGCATACTGAGCAACATCTTATTGAATTGGAAGAGAAATTAAAAATAGCTCCTCGTTGTGTTGCTGTTGGGGAAATTGGTCTGGATGACTATATGGATAACCCGCAACCAGAAAAGCAGGAACACTTTTTAATTGCACAACTTAAATTAGCAGCTAAGTTTGATTTACCCGTTATTTTACACTCACGTAAAACTCACGATAAGTTAAGCGCGCTGTTACGTCGTTATGATGTTCCTCGTAAAGGGGTGGTACACGGTTTTGCTGGAAGCCAACAACAAGCTGAAAATTTTATTCAGCAAGGCTATTTTATTGGTGTTGGTGGTACGATTACTTATGAACGAGCACAAAAGACACGACGAGCAATTGCTTCATTGCCACTCGAATCGCTATTACTAGAAACAGATGCTCCCGATATGCCAGTGAGTGGTTTCCAAGGTGAGCCTAATCGACCTGAGCGTATTCAATCTGTTTTTTCCCAACTCTGTGAGCTACGTCAAGAACCCTCTGAGGTAATTGCACAGCAACTCTATCTTAATAGCCTACAATTATTTCGGTTAAAAGATAATGCCTAGTTGTTGAATTGAATTCATCTCAATTTAATCTTATTTATATAAATAAGGTGTTTATTTAACTTTATTGTTTAAGATTGAATACAAGAATTGTTAATCATATGATGTTTTCCTTTTATTCAGCCTATTCAATAAATGCGTTTTTCTCTCTTTTTGTGTGATCCACTTCTCATTTGTGACCTTTTTGTTACTTTTTTCAGATCCTATTTGTGATGGATGTTGAGGGTTCTTTTCTTAGACTAGGTATAATTATCCGGCAAAAAGAGTCAATAAGCTCTGACTAGAGCGTTATTGATAATCCATTAAATTTTTATATGAACAGGGATCCTTCAATGCAACTCATTATGAGCTTGGTCGGAATGGTAACATTAATTTTGATAGCCATTCTGTTTTCCAGCAATCGACGTGCAATTAGACTACGTACAGTTGGTGGCGCATTCCTTATTCAGATTGGCTTAGGTGCATTTGTTCTTTATTCCGACGGTGGTCGCGAGGTACTTCTTGCGGTTTCTGATGGTGTTAAGAATGTAATTGATTACGGCAATAACGGGATGAGTTTCCTATTTGCAGGCCTAGTATCAGATAAAATGTTCGAGTTGTTTGGTGGTGGCGGTTTCGTATTCGCCCTGCGCGTACTGCCTGTTATCGTATTCTTCTCTTCACTCATTGCAGTGCTGTATTATCTTGGCATTATGCAAATAGTCATTAAAATTCTCGGTGGTGGTTTACAAAAAGTACTTGGCACATCACGAACAGAATCTATGTCTGCCACTGCAAATATTTTCGTTGGACAAACAGAAGCCCCACTGGTTGTTCGTCCTTATATTGCAAGAATGACAACCTCTGAACTCTTTGCTGTTATGTGTGGTGGTTTAGCCTCTGTTGCGGGTTCAGTACTTGCTGGATATGCCAGCATGGGTGTGCCGTTAGAGTATTTGATCACAGCATCCTTTATGGCGGCTCCGGGTGGTTTACTCTTTGCTAAATTGTTGATCCCTGAAACAGAAACGCCAGACGATCAAAAAGACGCGCTTGATAAAATGGCAGATGACGAAAAGCCTGCGAATATTATCGATGCCGCAGCTGCGGGCGCATCTTCTGGTCTACAGCTTGCTCTGAACGTAGGTGCCATGTTGCTGGCTTTTGTTGCCTTGATTGCATTAGTTAATGGTATTCTTGGTGGTATTGGTGGCTGGTTTGGCTATGAGAATTTCTCATTAGAACTCGTGCTAGGTTGGGTGTTTGCACCAATTGCCTTCCTGATTGGTGTACCTTGGAGTGAAGCAACCATTGCAGGCTCATTTATTGGACAAAAAATTGTTATCAATGAGTTTTATGCTTACTCTGAATTTAGTAAATACCTAAAAGAAGATGCATTAGTCGCAGGTTCTGGATTAGTGGTGTTATCTGCTCAAACGAAGGTTATTATCTCCTTTGCGTTATGTGGTTTTGCTAACCTCTCTTCTGTTGCCGTACTACTCGGTGGTTTAGGTGGAATGGCGCCAAACCGTCGTAAAGATGTGGCTCGTTTAGGAATGAAAGCCGTACTAGCTGGTACACTCTCTAACTTAATGAGTGCAACAATTGCTGGATTCTTCTTTGCATTAACGGCAATGGCAGTTGTTGCCGCTTAATTGATTTAATTGTAAAGAGCAGATGGGTATTTTACCTATCTGCTCTTTTATGTTTGTTTTCTGCTGTAATGTTAACTACTTTTATTGTGTGAGATATTTCGCAGATTGTATTGAATATGGTCAAAAAGGTTGTCATTTAATGCGTATCACACTTTTTTTGCGTTATAAAGACGACTTAAAAACGGTATTCAAGTAACATTAAACCAGAAAATGACCTAACTGTGACATTTATCACACTTTTATGTCATTGCTTGCAAGTTACATTTGATTAGTGTGACGCAAAGCACATCTAATTGTTCCTTAGCGTGTTCAAATAAGATGTGCTGAAACTTCATGGAATGGCGAAGGCTCAATGACGGGTCGCCGAAGTGAGCATAGCGCGGTGAGAGGGAGCTCAGCTGTCGTTGTAGCACTAGTTACAACAACATCTTCAAGGAACCAAGTCCGCTCGCCAACAAATTTAATCGCTAACCTTAAGCGTATGCCCAAAAGGGCTTAAGAAACATCGTTGGAGAGTTTTATGACAGATTTAACCGCTGCAGCGCGCCTTGCGCTGTCTTTGATGGATTTAACTACATTAAATGATGATGACACTGATGCAAAAGTGACTGCGTTATGTCATCAGGCTAAAAGCCCAGAAGGCAATACAGCCGCTATTTGTATCTACCCACGCTTTATTCCGTTAGCACGTAAAGTGTTACGTGAGCAGGGTACTCCAGAAGTCCGTATCGCAACCGTAACTAACTTCCCTCATGGTAATGATGATTTAGATATCGCATTAGCAGAAACCAATGCGGCATTAGCTTATGGCGCAGATGAGGTTGATGTAGTTTTCCCTTACCGTGCACTAATGGCAGGTAACGAGCAAATCGGTTTTGATATCGTTAAAGCATGTAAAGAAGCTTGCGCAGAAGCAGGTTCTTTATTGAAAGTCATCATTGAAACGGGTGAACTAAAAGATCCAGCTCTTATCCGCAAAGCCTCTGAAATTTCAATCAAAGCGGGTGCTGACTTTATTAAAACTTCCACAGGTAAAGTACCTGTAAATGCAACACTGGAAAGCGCTGAGTTAATGATCCAAGTGATCCACGATATGGGTGTTGGCAAAGAAGTTGGTTTTAAACCTGCAGGTGGTGTTCGTACCGCTGAAGAAGCTGCTCAATATCTAGCATTAGCTAACCGCATTATGGGTGACAACTGGGTTGATGCCCGTCACTTTCGTTTTGGTGCATCAAGCTTGTTAGGTAATTTACTAGCCACTTTAGGTCATGGCGAGCAAAAATCGTCTAGTGGTTACTAATCCATTCGTGTAATACGCCCACGTTTTATTGTGGGCGTTATCAATGCTATAAAACCAGGAGGTTGCAGTGTTTCTTGCCCAAGAGATTATTCGTAAAAAACGTGATGGTCATCCTTTAACAGAGGAAGAAATTCGTTTTTTCATTAACGGTGTCAGAGATAATACTGTTTCTGAAGGTCAAATTGCTGCATTAGCAATGACTATTTATTTCCACGATATGACCATGCCTGAGCGTGTTGCTCTGACATTAGCCATGCGTGATTCCGGTACAGTATTGAACTGGAAAAGCCTAAATTTAAACGGTCCAATTGTTGATAAACATTCAACAGGTGGTGTGGGTGATGTCACGTCACTGATGTTAGGGCCAATGGTTGCCGCGTGTGGCGGTTATGTTCCTATGATTTCAGGTCGTGGATTAGGTCATACAGGTGGAACATTAGATAAACTCGAAGCTATCCCAGGTTTCGATATTTTCCCTGATGATGAGAAATTTCGCGATATTATTCGTAACGTGGGTGTTGCTATTATCGGACAGACTAACTCATTAGCACCTGCTGATAAACGCTTTTATGCTACCCGTGATATTACTGCTACAGTTGATTCAATCCCTCTTATCACAGCCTCTATTTTAGGTAAGAAATTAGCCGAAGGCTTAGATGCATTAGTGATGGACGTTAAAGTGGGATCGGGTGCCTTTATGCCAACTTATCAGAAATCTGAAGAGCTGGCTGAGTCTATTGTTCAAGTAGCAAATGGCGCAGGCTGTCAAACTACGGCACTGTTAACGGATATGAATGAAGTTCTAGCTTCTAGCGCAGGTAATGCCGTCGAAGTTCGTGAAGCAGTTCAATTCTTAACAGGTGAATACCGTAACCCTCGTCTATTTGAAGTCACTATGGCGTTGTGTGTTGAAATGTTAGTATCAGGCCGTTTAGCGGACTCACGTCAACAAGCTCGTCAAAAACTGCAAGATGTGTTGGATAACGGTAAAGCGGCAGAAGTCTTTGGTCGTATGGTTGCAGCACAGAAAGGCCCATCTGATTTTGTTGAAAACTACAATAAATACCTGCCAACTGCGGTATTAAGTAAACCTGTATTTGCTGAGAAAACTGGGTTTATCACAGAAATGGATACGCGTGCATTAGGTATGTCTGTTGTGACATTAGGTGGTGGTCGTCGTAAAGCCACTGATGCAATTGATTATAGTGTGGGATTAAGCGACATCGTAGCGCTTGGTGCTGAAATCAACACAGACACTCCGTTAGCGATGATCCATGCTAACAGTGAAAAATCATGGCAAGAAGCTGCGGCTGAAGTCCGTAAAGCGATGGTAATTGGTGATAGTAAACGTGAAGCCTCACCAATGGTGTACCGTCAAATCAGCGAATAAGAACTCAATTACGATTTATAAGTGACATATCCGTGGTCTACGGAGAATGACACAGGAGAGAGAATTATGAAACGTGTACATATCATGGTATTAGATTCCTTCGGTATCGGTGCTGCCGGCGATGCAGAGAAATTCGGTGATCAAGGTTCAGATACTTTAGGGCATATCGCACAAGCGTTTGCTGACGGTAAAGCAGATAAAGAAGGTCGTAAAGGCCCACTTCATTTGCCAAATCTTTGCCGTTTAGGTTTAGGTAAAGCCGCTGAAGAATCAACAGGTAAATTCCCTATTGGTTTAGATAAAAACGCAGATATCATCGGTGCTTATGGCTACGCGAGTGAAATCTCTTCTGGTAAAGATACTCCGTCAGGCCACTGGGAAATTGCGGGTGTTCCTGTGCTTTTTGATTGGGGATACTTTAAAGAGCTGAAAAACTCATTCCCACAAGAACTGCTAGAAAATATCGTTAAACGTGCAAAATTACCGGGGTACTTAGGTAACTGTCACGCGTCTGGTACGGTTATTTTGGATGAGCTTGGCGAAGAACACATGAAAACCGGCAAACCGATTTTCTATACTTCTGCTGACTCTGTATTCCAAATTGCATGTCATGAAGAAACTTACGGTTTAGACGAATTATATGAGCTGTGTGAAATTGCTCGTGATGAACTAAACAAAGGGGATTACAACATTGGTCGTGTTATTGCGCGTCCATTTATTGGTGATAAACCAGGTAATTTCGCCCGTACAGGTAACCGTCATGATTTAGCAGTAGAACCACCAGCACCAACTATGTTGAAAAAACTGGTTGATGAAAAACAAGGCCATGTTGTTTCTATCGGTAAAATTGCTGACATCTACGCAAACGTAGGTATCACTAAAAAAGTGAAAGCAACAGGTATTGATGCACTGTTTGATGCAACACTTGAAGAAATGAAACTTGCGGGCGATAACACAATCGTCTTCACCAACTTTGTTGACTTCGACTCCTCTTATGGCCACCGTCGTGATGTTGTTGGTTATGGTGAAGCACTGGAATTATTCGACCGTCGCTTACCTGAATTAATGGAGCTGGTAAAAGAAGATGACATTCTTATCTTAACAGCAGACCACGGTTGTGACCCAACTTGGCCAGGTTCTGATCATACTCGTGAGCACATTCCTGTTCTGGTTTATGGTCCTAAAGTTAAACCGGGTTCATTAGGTCATCGTGAAACCTTCGCTGACATCGGCCAAACTGTTGTGAAATACTTCGGTTTATCACCGGTCGATTATGGTAAAGCAATGTTTTAATTTAATTTCGGTAGGTATAGCAATATGCCTACCGAATGATATTTGAATAGTAAAAAGATCAATTAAAAGGAAGAATTATGGCTACCCCTCATATTAACGCAGAAATGGGCGATTTTGCTGATGTCGTTTTAATGCCGGGCGACCCGCTTCGTGCTAAATACATCGCTGAAACTTTTTTACAAGATGTCCGTCAAGTAAACAATGTTCGTGGTATGTTAGGTTTTACAGGTACGTATAAAGGCCGTAAAGTTTCTGTAATGGGCCACGGTATGGGTATTCCTTCCTGCTCAATTTACGCTAAAGAATTAATTACTGATTTTGGCGTAAAAGTGATTATTCGTGTAGGTTCATGTGGTGCCGTATTACCAGATGTTGAATTACGTGATGTTGTTATCGGTATGGGTGCATGTACAGACTCTAAAGTTAACCGTCTACGTTTCAAAGACCAAGATTTCGCAGCTATTGCAGATTACCAATTAGTTCAAAATGCTGTTGATGCAGCAAAAGCGAAAGACATTAAAGTTCGCGTAGGTAATATCTTCTCTGCTGATCTGTTCTATTCTCCAGATCCAGAAATGTTTGATGTAATGGAAAAATACGGCATTCTAGGTGTTGAAATGGAAGCTGCTGGTATCTATGGTGTTGCAGCTGAATACGGCGCAAGAGCACTGACTATCTGTACTGTATCTGACCACATTAAAAAAGGTACACAAACTACAGCAGAAGAACGCCAAACTACCTTTAACGAAATGATTGAAATTGCATTAGAATCTGTTCTGTTATTAGAAGACTAATCAATATATTTCGTTGCTTAAAAATAATAAAAACCCAATTTAAAATTGGGTTTTTTTATGTCTAATTAATAAAGCTAGAAACTATGGAGCATAAATATAGGTTTCTAAGTAAGGGTCCATTTTGATGGAATAATCTTTGATATTATCCAGACTTGGTGTTAATGGCTCTTTACACTCTTTCTTACTGATAATGTTATTGTCTTTATAAACAATAATACCGTTAAAATTCCAGCCTCTTCCTTCGCCGTCATAAACGACGTAGCTATAGTTTCCATTCTTAAAACGAACATAAGTCGATGCCCCTGCAACAAACATCTGATGTCCATAAAAGACGTTATTATTGGGTTGCTGAGGTACTGGTAGTGTGATCTCTGTTTTAGCTAGTGTTCCATAGCGATACACTGGGGGCTTTCCATATTCAGCGAATACACTGACATACTTACCATTTTCAAGTTGGCAGGTAAATTCTTCAGCATAGACACTCGCGGATAATAATACGAATACAGCAGCAACAGCGATATGTGCTTTCATATTGTGTTCTCCGTTAATTACCTACTCTATTACTTTAAGTATCGGCAAAGAACACAAAATATGTAGAGTAAATATTCTGATTATTTAGCATAGTTACTATTTTCACTTTGACTGATATTTTCATCATTTACAGTATTATTCACTGTGATGATTTCATGTTTTATATTTTCATTAATGATTATCTTCTGAGTTAACCTTAACCCATATTTTATACCTAATAATGGTTAAAATTAGAATTTATTAGCTAATTATAAAAAATTTACTAGTGTTTTAGTCTTATTTTGTCTGTATTGATTAAATTAAATGTAATTTAGTGGGGGGTAATTGCGGAAATAACAGATTAATTCAATTAATTAAATAAAGAGTTCAACAATATCATATGGTTAGAAAGGGATTGCTGTATTTTGATTATATTTCAAATAGTTACTAATATTGGTAGTGGTTATTTCTGTTTATAGTCCTATTTTTACTGTGATGTCAGTCACATAAGTAGATATATGAAAAAATAGCCACTGTAAATTTAACTTTCCGTGGTAATTTATTTATTTGATATTTAATGAAAATTTATTTATTAAATGGCTTTCCATGTGATCATCGTTATCGCATGGAACACTAACTAATTTAATACGAAAATGTATAGTATTGCTATACAGTTTATTTAAGTTATTGTCGGTTTCTATTTGGAGAATATAGTGAAAAATCAAGATTTATTAGGTCTATCTTCTGCTAACATTCTAAATGCGGAATTTGAGAAGAAATACCACGACGTTATTGCTCACTTTTTCAGCCGAGATCCGAAATATTGGCCGATATTTCAGGATAAAACCATTCAATCGATTACACAATTTAGAAAAACAACGACTAATGATAATGACCAATTGCAACGTTATTCTAATGGGTCACAATTATTTGAACGTTTAATGGCAGATACACAAATTCAGCAAAATATTAATTACCCTGAAAACGATCCTAATGAATTGCTGATGTTAGTTTCAACGTTATGTAAAAACTGGGAAAACCCATTAGCTGTTGAAAACGTTATTGCAATGCCGAGTGATCCAGGTGTTTATGGTTCAATCTTGGGGTTAATGGGCAACCCTAACATGGTGTATTGTGAATATTCAGGTGTCGCTGATGCGTTAGAAAAAGTGACGATTAAAAAAGTTGCCAAATTGGTTGGTTACGATCCTGACGTTGCGTCAGGTGTGTTCACTCAAGGTGGCACCATGTGTAACTTATATGGTTATCTATTTGGTTTACGTAAATCTATGCCTAATTCTAAGCATTTAGGTATGGCAGCAGATCAAGATTATCGCATCATTAACTCTCAAGGTGGTCACTACTCAAACATGACTAACCTTGCGCTGTTAGGTGTTGATGTTGATAACAAAACCATCCGTATTAAAGTGTCTGAAGATAACACCATTAATTTAGAGCACTTAGAGCGTGAATTGAGAGCGTGCTTTACTGTTAAATGCAAAGTACCAACTATCATGTTAACCACAGGAACAACAGACACCTTCGGTGTGGATGATGTGAAAGGGGTTTGTGAGTTACGTGACCGTTTATGTGAAGAGTTCGAGATCCCTGTTAAGCCTCACGTACACGTTGATGCTGCTGTTGGTTGGCCGATTATCTTCTTCTTAGAATATGATTTTAACAGTAACCCGCTGGCAATTAATGATGTCACCTTAGAAGGTTTACGTCAGAACGTAGAGAAATTTAAGCATCTGAAATATGCCGACTCTATTACTATCGACTTCCATAAATGGGGCTATGTGCCTTATACCTCAAGTTTAGTATTAGTGAAAAATGGCAATGACTTTGTGGCACTGGAAAACGATCCAGAAAACTTCACCTATTTTGAGCACGAATTAGAAGGGCAGACTCACTTACAATCCACTATTGAATGTACACGTAGTGGTGTGGGTATCTTTGGTGCTTATTCTGCAATGCACTATATGGGGATTGAAGGTTACCAAACCATCATTGCTCACTGTTTGCAAAACGCGAACTACATGCGCCATCAGTTGTTAGAGATGGGTAATGCAAAAGTTATCGTTCCTCAAAACCAAGGTCCAAGTGTTGGTTTTAAACTGTATGATCCAAACTTAGTGAAAGATCCTAATGTTGCCTTTGATTTAGAGTTAACGTGCTCTACAGATAAAGAAGCATATGACTTTATGGTTCATAACACACAATGGCATAGAAAACTTTTCTTACAACGTGGTAGAGAAGGATTATTTACTAACTGGGTAGATTCTATTGCCTGCTCGAAATATGCGAAAAATAACCGTTACGTTTACCTTCCAGGTGAAAAAGCGGTATTTATGAATCCAAATACGGAACGTACACATATTGATAATTTTATGAAAATATTAACCGAAATGAGTCAAAATATGAGCTCAAAAAAGGTTGCGAAAATCTAATTAAATCATTGTCTGATTAAATAAAATAAACTGTACTTTAATCGAGGAAACTCATATTAAGGTACAGTTTTTGAGTTATATGATAGTTGCAAATTATCTGAGCTGGCTATCTTTACTACCACGACGATTATATCCACTAAAGGCATTATTCTTTTTATCAATTGCCTCTTGGCAATTTAAACAATAACGTACACCTGGCACCGCTTTTTGACGAGCAAGGGAGATTGGCTCACCGCACTCATCACAAAATTCTGCACTTTCACCTTGCGCCATTTGATTGCGAGCTCTTGCAATTGCATCATCAATGGTGGCATCTATTTGCTCTTGAACAGCACTATCATTAGCCCATCCACTTGCCATCATATTCTCCTATTTTAACAGTGAATATAAATACTATTATTAGGGCGATGGCGAAAAAATCAACACAAGAAAAAGGAAAATAGACCTTAATTTATTACAATAGAAATAAAAACCCCCCCATAAAGAGGGGGAAAATATCAGAGGCATAATATGTCGTTGTTATTGTTTTTGTTCTCTAATAAACAGAGAAACCATAAAGAAGAGGGCGACGAATACGATAATTAGGTTAAAGCCAACAGAAACATTATAGCTTTCTGAAACCTGACCGATTAATGAACCGGCTAAAGCACCACCCAATCCTGAAGCAACATAAATAAGTCCCATCACGGAGCCACTTTTACTGGTTAATTTTGTAGCAACTGCTGCGGCTGTTGGAAATAGAACAGATAATGCAAAACCAAATACCATAAACAGATAAACAACATCTTGCACGAAGATACGGCTAACAATAATGGCAATAAGCGAGAACAGAGAAAATAAAATCAATGTTTTGCGATCACCCAATGCAAGGTTAATAAAGCCACCAATAAAGCGACCGATAGTAAATAAAAAAGCAAAACTAGAAATCACATAAGCGGCGGTTTCTGCTTTTTGCGCATTACTCATATTCCCGATATCCATAGAGGTATAGAAAATAGGGAAGAAGTTTAAAAACGCGGCTTCGGCTGCTACATATAAAGTGATAAATAAAATAACCAGTAACAGTGATTTTTGTGTCAGTAGCTCTAAAAAGTCACTAAATTTCATATCGACTTGTGCGCTACTTTCTATTTTTAAGGTGCTTAATACTAAAATAATCACAGCAACAATAACGGCAACACCCACATAAAAAGTACGCCATGAAATAGAGTGTGAAAATAGGTATTGTAAAATTAGCGGAGTGACAATCATCCCTACGCCAAACATTGCATTGGAGACGTTAAACATCATGCCCGCTTTCTCTTTATAGAAAGTCGGAATAACGGTAACGATAGAGACAAGCATTGAGCCAATACCTAATCCAATAACCAGATAAAAGCCAAAAAATAGCATCACATTAAAAGCAAGGCTGGTTCCTGTTAAACCAACAGCCATCATCAGTGAGCCAATAAACATCATGACTTTTAACCCTTTCTTATCGGTAAAATAACCCGTTAATAAACTGGCAATTAAAAAACCGATTTGGAAAAAGGTAATTAATGAGCCAACTTGGCTCATATTTAATGAAATATCATGTTGAACTTGTTCGAGAATAAGCCCTTTTGTATTTTGAATGCCACCGAGTAAAAACATCGTGACAAACAGAAGGAAAAAGACTTTCCATTTTTGTTGTTTAGCCATAATTTTATCCTGATTTTCCACGGTGTATTATTATTTAATCATGTTGTTATAGGAGTTATTATTAGGTGTGTTGTGTTTACCAATTGCATCAAATAATTCTTGAGTAGCCCATCCATAGCAATAATAAAGTAAGTCATCACAGGCACTTTCTTCTGCTGCAATAACGGCTTCGATTAATTGAGAGGCAGGTAAATTCCACATTTGAATACCACTATAAATAAAGGTATTTGGCTGTGAAAGCTGGCGAACTTTATTATTTTGTTCAGCAACAAAGTGAATAGGAAAACCTTGCTGTTTAAAGGTTTCGTATGAAATATCATAAGGTAATTCAAATAAGCGTTTGAACGCAGTAAATGCACGTTCTTGGCTTTCGCTATCATGGGCAAAATGATTAATTAACCCTTGAACATCTGCACCTCCCCCTAATTTATGATAAGGGAAATGTTTGAGTGTCGAAGAATAACGGGTTAATTCATGATAATTTTGACCTAAGATCCAACTATAAGCTGGTGGCCATAGATCAAGCCATAACGTAATACCACCCGCAGTTTGTTTTGCATCAGACAGTAATTTTTCAACTAATTGAGTCACGCTTTGTTGGCGAAATGTTTGCCACGCTTTTAACAAAGGCTCTTCTTTTAATGCGGTAACAGGTGTTTCGAAATCCCCTTGTTTCAATGAATCAGCTAAAGCTGCGAGACGATGTTTGATTTCGTTAATAGGCAAACCTTGCTGTACCATTTTCTTTTCACAGTGAGGGCAAAAACAAGTAAATAATCCTGCGGGATTCACTTCTTTACCTGCCCAATCAGGGAAACGAATTCGGTCAATTAAAAAGGTGTCGTAACCGTAGTTTTGTTTTAATGCGGTGAATGTCTTTTGCCATAATTGAGCGACATCAGGAGCGTTAGGGCAGAGCCAATGTGCTTGTGGACGACCTTTAAAATCCACAACCTGATTGCTTTCTACATCTCCAGCGAAATCGCCATTAAGAATATTAGCCCATGGAATGACTTTATATTTTCCACCATCAGTGGCTTTTTTTATTGTCATTAGCGGATCGGCACCCGCTAAAATGGTGGGATCAACACGTTGGTTCAGACGAGGGAAATCGGTATGAGTGTTGATGTGTAGTGTACCTGTTCCCATAACCATATTATGAATAGGGTTATGAGGTAAATCACCAACAGGGTAAGGGTTACGTTCAAAAATGGTATTAATTTCGACAAATAAATGCTCGACATGCTTCATGCCATCAAGGCGTTGAAGTATAGCGGACATACCTTCGTCTAAAATATCATGTGGGTGAAGATGTATTCCTGCCATGAGTTGCTCCCATCTCGTTTAGGTACTTTTTTATTAGGGTTATCTCAGTTGGATCTCGGGCATAAATTGAATTGATGGATAAACCGTAGCCAAGGCAAGAATGGCAATGCCATAAAGCGGGCCTTTTTCCCATAATTCAGACAGCTCGATATTCACTTTGGTGTTAGCAAATAAATGTCTATCTAGATTTGCCTGAACACGCGGTAAAAAGGTGTCAGCAGAGCGAGTGATCCCGCCTGTTAATACCACTTTTTCCAGATTTGCAATGGCGACTAAGTTCATAATGCCAATAGCAAGATAATCTGCCATTTCCTCAACTAAGGATTGAGCCAGAGGATCACCTTGTTGTGAGGCTTGAATAATCTCAATAGCACTAAGATTTTCTCCTCGTAAGCTCGCTATACGTTCACTTAAACCTGAGCCAGAACAGAAACTCTCAAAGCATCCTTTATTGCGCCAGTTTCTAAAGAGGTGCTCACGAGCAAACATCATATAGCCGATTTCACCGGCAGCATTGTTTGCGCCACGAATAACTTTTCCATCCATCAGTAAAGCGGAGCCTAAACCCGTACCGATACCAATCAGCGCACAACTGTGCGTATGACGGCATCGGCCTTTCCACATTTCACCCACAAGAGCCGCACGAATATCATTTTCGAGTACAACGGGTACATTGAGTTTTTCTGTAAGTTGTTGTGCTAAAGGCAAATTATCCCATTGAGGTAAATTAGGAGAGCCTTCTAGTACAACACCATTTTTGATATCGATGATCCCTGGTGTGGCGACACCGATAACATTGATCTTTTGGCGATCTATGCCGCTTTTTTCGATCACATTTTCAATACTTTGTGCAAATTGCGTAATAAAGTGATCACGATCGTCAGTATCAAAGGTTGGCTCTTGATATTCATACAACAATTCGGCATCTAAGTTAAAAACCGCATAGGCGATTTTGGTTCCGCCTAAATCAATGCTGACACCTAAACTGTGTTGAGGATCGAAGTTAACTAAAATACCTTTTCTGCCTTGTCCTGCTGGCGAACTGACACCGCTTTCATAAACGATTTTTTCTTCAAGGAGATCGTTAATAATTTCAGACACTGTCGCTTTTGTAATCCCGCTAATTTTGGCTATCTGAGCCCGTGACAAAGGACCTTGATGACGAATGACATTTAATACAAGCGAGGCATTCATTTGCCGTAATGTATTGGGTACGTTCGGTGTCACGTTACTACTCCATTTGTTTAGAAACAAAACTAAAAGATGTTTTTTTTATATAAAATCGTCTGTGTTTGATAGTTATGCACCGTTTTATTTACTTTGTAAAGTATATTAAGACTAATTAGTTTAGAAACCATCCTAAATGCGTTTGTGATCACAATTTGATGAGTCTGATTTGTACAATCAGATCTTCTAAAAGATCTTCAATGTATATATTCGTTGCACATATTCTTAGAGCAATAAAACGACTAGAATGAAATCAATATCTATTGAACTAAAGAGAAAATTAGCATGAAAAAAGGAATGTTATTAAAAGGGTTAATAGGGATGTTACTGCTACTCCCACTTTATTCACAGGCAGTAACATTAAGTGGTTATCTTGAGGTAAAACGATTATTAGCCTTAGACCATCCTTCTAATAAACAACTAGAATCGGTGACACAAGCGTATCTAAACGGTATTGCAAATGGATTTAATTTTTATGCTGTTGCCGTAAAAATTGAAAATCAAAATAACGATGATTTTCGTCCTCTTTATTGCCCACCTCCGAAAGTAGAACAAAATGGCGATTTTATGGTTAAGCACATTGATGCTTATTTAGATAAAAATCCTGAAGTGAAGAAAAAACAAAAAGAAACGCCGTTGGAGTTAATTTATATTTTGGCATTACAAGATGCCTATCCTTGCCATGTTGATGGAAGTCTCTAAACGAAAAATAGCCACAGTCCCTGTGGCTAAAATGATTTTGGTGTGCTCTTTTTCTTGTTATTTACTTCAGGTTGCCTCTCTCATAAGCCCCTTGATGGAAGACACTCAAGCAGTTGCTGCTTCAACTTGTTTTACAGGAACAAGATGACAACAATCGCTTTCACCGGTTTTTTCAAAGGTTGATAAACGAGTGATCAAGAGTGAATTCATGTCTGTTAATAATCCCTCTGCTTGCAGTTTTTGCATGATGCTTTCATCGCAGTCATTGTTGTTTTTACGTTGATAAGCCACAGGCGTTACACCACGTAATACAGTCAATTGACCAGCAAGTGCTGGATTATCTGTTAATGCATATACGTTGTTATTTGGCATAAAACGTGACAATAAGGTCACTGATTTACCATTTTCCGTTAGTGCGGCAACACTTAAATGTTTGTCATCATGGAAGGCAGTTGTCGCGGCTGCCAAAGCAATCCAACGGCCTGTTTGTGAGTAATAAGACGGTGATTGCCATGGGTTTTCAGCATTAGCAGCAAAAGAGCGTTCGGCTCCTTCAGCAACACGTGCCATTGCACTAACTGCTTCAACAGGATATTTTCCTGCCGCAGTTTCAGCGGAAAGCATCACAGCATCAGTGCCATCACCAACGGCATTCGCGATATCCATCACTTCGGCACGAGTTGGCATAGGGCTTTCAATCATCGATTCCATCATTTGGGTTGCAGTAATAACTGGGCAGCCTAATGCGCGACAACGTGCAATGAGTTGTTTTTGTGCGCCTGGTAAGCTGGCATCACCAATTTCAACTGCGAGATCGCCTCGTGCTACCATAATGACATCAGATGCTTTAATAATGTCATCCATATTTTCTTCACACGAAACCACTTCTGCGCGCTCAACTTTAGCAACGATTTTGGCGTGACTTCCTGCTGCGATCACTAAATTACGGGCATATTCAATATCCGCACCATTGCGTGGGAATGAAACGGCAATGTAATCTGCTTGAATAGCGGCTGCTGTGTGTATGTCTTGTTTGTCTTTCTCTGTTAATGCAGGTGCAGATAAACCACCACCGAGTAAGTTAATCCCTTTACGGTTAGATAATTTTCCACCAACAGTAACGACTGTTTCTATTTTATTATTATTTACGGTACTGACTTGTAATTGAATATTGCCATCATCAAGTAACAGAATATTCCCTGGTGTGACTTCCTGAACAAGTTGTGGGTAATCCAATCCCACTTGTTGCTCGTCGCCTAATGTGCTGTCTAAATCTGCATTTAGAATAAAGCTATCGCCTTGTTTTAATTGAATTGAATCATTTTTAAAGTTAGCGATGCGGATCTTCGGGCCTTGCAGGTCAGCTAAGATCCCGATAAATACACGATGTTTTTCTGCGACCTGACGGATAGTTGCGGCAGTGGCCTGATGCTGTTCGCGTGTGCCATGTGAAAAGTTTAAACGAAATACGTTAGCACCCGCCATAATCAGCTTTTCAATCATCTGTTCTGAACAGCTAGCTGGGCCAAGAGTCGCAACAATTTTTGTCTTACGCATAATGACATTCTCTTTTTAAAGAGGGATACCCAACGGTATCCCTTGATGACAACTTAATTAATTCATTAATCCATGGTAACTTTTTTCGCATTCCAGACTAGCGTCGCTAAAATCATGGAAACGATGGCAGAACCTATCCAGAAATACTGTACTGTGGTGAAGTCGTAGTTAGTGACATCTCCAACTTGAGTGACTTTGATCAGTGATGCTGAAATCAGTTCTTGCGCTGATGCTGCAATGTAAGCGAACAGTCCGATAAAGCCTTTTACTGCACCTACTGCGTTTTTCGGCATCAGGTCACAAGCGGTCAAACCTGCTAAGAAAACAACCAGACCACCCATTGCAAAACCAACCATACTTAATGCAACAGCATCCATAACACGGCTTTGTGGACCCCAGAACATCAGTGCAAAACCAGCGATGTTGGCGATACCATAAATGAGTGTTGGAATATGACGGTTAGCGTTAAACAGTTTGTCAGAAGCCATACCCGCTAAGATTGCGCCGAAGAAACCAGCAATAGGGTAAGTAGACATGGCGAAACCAGCATCAATCAGTGAGTAACCTTTTGAACCTTGTAGGTAAAGAACGGCCCATGAACTGATTGCGTAGCGAGAGATATACATAGCCGCACATGCTGCTGCAATGATCCACACTGTTGGTTGTTTTAATACGAATAACTGAGCGCGACGAGTTTCTTTAGGATCACTTGATTTAACCGCTTCTGACTCTTCGCCATACGCAGTTGCTGGATCAGGTAAACCATAAGTACGAGGACGGTCTTTTAAGATCATCAGTAAAATGATACCTGCCGCAATACCTGCGATACCCGCACCGATAAAACCTGCACGCCAGCCGAAGAAGCTCACTATGGTTGCAGTCAAGATCCACGTAATTGCTTCACCGATATTACGCGAGCCACCCCAGATGGAATAAACCGTACCGCGTTGTTTTGGTGAGAACCATTGGAAGATAGAGACACAAGAAGGTGCTGAACCCACAGATTGGAACCAGCCGTTAATACCCCATAACAGGATAAAGAACAGGCTCGCCGTTGACATTCCCATGAAGATACAAACAAAGGAAGAGGCAATCAACGAGATGGACATAAAGCGTCCAATGTTGGCATAATCTGACAAGAAGCCGTTAGAGAACTTACCAAATGCATAGGTAAAGAAGAACGCAGAACCCATTAAACCCAGTTCAGCGGTGGTTACGATACCTGCATCCAGCATAGGTTTTTTCACCACACCGAGTGCCATACGAACCACATAGAACATGGCATAACCAAGAACAAGACCAAAGAAGACCTGCCATTGGTGCTTTTTATATATTGCGCGGATCTTTTCACTTGACGCTTCTATTAGCGGCAGATCCTTTCTGGTTTTAAAGAAACTTAGCATAGAGATGACTCCGAATATTATTCATGTCTGAAGCTGATTTTGGTTTTCAGAGCTGATGCTATTCATTTAGGTCATCTTGGCGCAAAACACGGAATTTGAGTCATCGATGACACATTCTGCTGAATCGGTGAGTCAAATTTGTAACATTGCTATTAGGCGTTGGTTTAAAAATGAGTGAAGATATCGTCGTATCATTGTTGTAAATGGGTCATTAAGGACTCATTAGCTAAAAATAATAAATATTGCTAAATATCAGAAGTTTGAAGTTCGACACATTTTTATGTTTATTCAAAACAAAATCAGGGGTATGTCATGAGAATAAAAATAACACTTAGCCTCGTCTGTTTATTGTTTAGTTGGCTGTTTATCACTCCGGTACGTAGTGATGAGCAGCCACTTGTTATATTGACGACGCTTTCAGATACACCAATGCGACCACTCACTGAAGCTTTTAGCGCACGTTATCCTGATACCAAAGTGCAAGTGGTTTATCGTCGTGTCGCGATAGCAACACGTATGATGAAGCAATATCCCACACAACCTGTGGATATTGTGATGTCGTCCTCGGCTAACTTTTTCCATCATCTAGATAGAGAAGGGCTACTGGCGCGGTTACCTGTTAATTATGAAACGCCAAAATGGTTAACTCGCCATAGTGATATCTTAAACGATAAGATAACCACGGTTGGCTATTCCGGTATTGGTATTATGAGCAATACACAATACTTGCAAAAGTTGGGGCTTCCTGCACCGAAAAGTTGGATTGATTTAAGTGATCCAATTTATCAAGGGCACTTAACCATGACCACACCGGCGAACTCTGGCACGATGCAATTGATGGTGGAAAATGTGCTACAAGAGTATGGCTGGGAGCGAGGATGGCAGATCTTACTGGAAACGAGTGGTAATCTTTCTTCCATTTCCGCACGTAGTTCACGTGTCAGTGATGCTATCGCCAGAGGTATTGTCGGCGCTGGGCCAATTATTGATAACTATGCTTTTAACCATCAAAAACGCTTTGATTTTGTTGAGTTTAGCTATTTTGATAAATCGATTATTTTACCTGCTTATGTCGCCATTGTGGCGGAAAGCAGTAAAAGAGACACTGCGGCCAAATTTATTGCCTTTCTTTTATCGGATGAAGGACAAGAGATCATCTATAAAAGTGATATGGCAAAGATCCCATTAAGTAAAGAGATCTTACGTAATAACGATGAACTTGCTAATAACACAGAATTTATTTTAAACAGCAATGAGGCTTATCGTCGTAGTGAAGTCGTTAATGCGTTATTTGATCAAATGATCACGCATAATTTTCCTTTAATGCGCCAAGTTTGGAATGATATTCATGAAGCAGAAAAACAGGAAAATAAAACCCCAGAACGTATTACTGCGATCAGTAAAGCAAGAAAAATAGCAAGTTCGGTGCTTATTAGTGAAAAAGAGGCAAATTCACCAACATTACAAGCATTATTTATGAAGGAAGCAGATCAGCGAGAATACTCTGATCAAGCATTAGCTGTGCTGTACCAATGGCGTACATTAGAAGCAGAAAGGCTCGAGCAAGCACTGGTTTTATTGAAAGAGACAAAATCACCCTAACCGCCTTGTGGTTCAGATATACAGCAGGAAGCGCTGTTTTTATGAAAGGTATTACGGATGAAATTATTAGTGCCTAAACAATTTGGCAAACTAGGTAGACGCCTGTATATGGCGTTTATCTTTAGTTCTTTACTCACCTTATTGATTGGTGTGGTTATCTTTTTTATGTGGGGAAAACTGGCGACACAAATTAATGCATCAGTGGGAGAATCTCTACCGATGTTAACCACCAGCTATAATATGGAGCGTTATAGCACCAATTTACAAATGCTATTAAAAGAGCGAGAGCAGACACAGAGAAAATCAGTTTCAGAGCAACAACAGCAGGAAATTCATCAGTTATTAGATAGTTTACGTGAATTCCCTATTGAACAAACACCGCAACGTGACTTTTATACTCAACTTGTTGATGAACTATCTGAGCTCATTAATCAACAGGATGTATTACTAGATAAACGGCGTGAGTTAGAGAATCGCCTTGCTCAATTATTGGGACAGTTGGCTTGGATGCATGACGCGGTTGGTGAAGATATTAAACCGCTACTTAATGAAATAGAGTGGCATGTCAGCCAAATGCTCAATGAAAAAAATGTGCAGGAAAATAGCTTACAATTGTTATTAGAATCAACGTTATTACAAGAATTATTTACCACTGAGAATGAATTAATTGGTTTAGTTGAAGAAATTGCTCACCAACGTTATAGCCGTGATATTGATGTTGCCTTTCACTATATCAGTGTCAAAATTGATGAAATTATTTCGTTAAATCAGAAGCTAAAGAGCTATCCTTCGACTATTGCTCACCGCCAAGTATTACAAGAGATTATTGCGATCACCCGTTATGACGGTGATATCTATCAAACACTGATTGATGATGTAGAAAACGAAAAAAAGCTTAAAGCATTAACCCCTGAATTAAATGAAAAGTTATCTCAGTTTGATAATGCAGTAAGTGGTAATGTTTTGGCGACCAGTGAAGTGTTAAATAAACTCAATGGCAATACCCGTAAACTGATGGCAACGGGAAAAATTGTTATTGTGGCGATTATTGTCGCTTCTTTATTGCTCAGTATTATTGTGATGAAAATCTTAATTGATAGAAGACTTATCGCAAGATTGAATAAACTAAGTGATGACTTAGCGCATGTTGCCAAAGGTAATTTAACCGAGCCAGTATTGATTGAAGGGCAAGATGAAATTGGTTTATTAAGTCGGCGACTTCGTCGTTTTTGGCGTCAAATGAAAGAAGTTGAAGCTAGTAATGCGTTAAATCTTATCAATAACACTGATGCAAGTTTAATT
The DNA here is from genome assembly GCF_040139345.1 of Proteus sp. fly-1067. Taxonomy (NCBI): domain Bacteria; kingdom Pseudomonadati; phylum Pseudomonadota; class Gammaproteobacteria; order Enterobacterales; family Morganellaceae; genus Proteus; species Proteus sp. fly-1067. Next base: position 214,918 of record NZ_JBEEUL010000006.1, read on the forward strand.
ACTTGCCACCACGATGGCAGGATGGAAACGGTTAATCCAAGTGCGGCAACGTTATTAGGAACAGGAAAAGAGCAAAGTAATAAGCCTCTTTGGTTACTGTTTAGTGGCGAGGCGAGCACAATGCTTAAAGCGCAATTTAGCTCAACTAGTCAGCTTTATCGTTTAGGGCAGAGTGAATGTACTATTCGCATGGTAAAAGCAGGTGAACCTCATTTTTTACAATTTAATATTCGAGAGTATCCGCATAAAGATGAGCATAAATATATTGTTACTATCACGGATATTACGCGCCAAGAGTTAAGTCGATTAGAACTTCAAAGGCTGGTGGCATTAAAAACACAAGATTTACAAGATAAGAATCAGCAATTAAATGAAGAGATTGTGCGTCGTGAACAAGCACAAAAACACCTAATTCAAACGCAAGAAGAGTTGGTGCAAGCGGCTAAAATGGCGGTTGTAGGGCAAGCAATGACAAGTCTTGCGCATGAACTTAATCAACCTCTTTCTGCAATTAATACCTATTTGTATAGTGCAAAACTAACCATACAGATGGAAAAATACGATCAATTGCCTGATTCTATAGAGCGCATCGAAAAGCTTTGTGCGCGAATGAATCGAATTATTACAGCATTGCGTAATTTCTCTCGTAAATCATCATCTGAAATTAGTTTTGTATCAGCACCATTAAAAGAGCTGGTGGAAAGTGCAATGGTGCTGGTAGAGTCTCGTTCCAAGCGAGAGCAGTGCATCATTACGAATAATATTCCTGATGAATTAACCATTTGTGCCGATCCGACACAAATCGAGCAAGTCTTGGTTAATCTATTTGTTAATGCGATGGATGCCATTGCGGGTATTGGTGAAAGCCAGATCACTGTTGATCTCTTATCTGCTGATCCTAAAAGAAAATTGGTGGGGATCGCTGATAGTGGAAAAGGATTCAATTCTGCTGTTTTACCAAAACTTTTTACCCCGTTTACCACTACAAAAGATGTGGGGCTTGGGTTAGGGTTATCCATTTGCCGTTCTATTATGCAACGGTTTGGCTATGAAATTTATTTGGCCTCGGCGCTAAACGGTGGCGCTATGGTTGTTTTGGAGTTTACTGATGACACAATCACTCATGCCTGATATTGATGTTCTATTAATTGATGATGATGAAGATATTCTTGAATCTTATCGTCATTTGCTTAATCTCGCGGGTATGGTTGCCAGGGTGACTGACTCGCCTGAAAAAGCACTTAGCCTTTTAACTCCAGAGTGGCAGGGTGCTGTTGTGCTCGATATTTATATGCCTGCTATGAATGGTATGGAAGTGCTTGAACGCATTAAACATATTGATCCTCGTATCCCAGTTATTATGATCACGGGGCATGGCGATATACCGTTGGCCGTTGAAGCGGTAAAAAAAGGTGCTTATGACTTTATTGAAAAGCCAATTAATCCGCCATTATTCTTAGAGTTGGTGGCAAAAGCACATAAAGAACGACAGTCTATTCTTGCCCTTAGAAATGCGGTAATCAGCACTACTCAAGAGCGATTAGTGGGTGACAGCGCACAAATCACAGCGATCAGAGAGCAAGTACAACAAATTGCCGATATCGATAAAGACTTAATGATTGAAGGTGAGATGGGAACGGGGCGTCACCTTCTTGCTCAACTCTTACATGAGTTAAGCCCACACCGTGATAAAACTATTCAAACGGTAGATTGTCAAAATTTATCTGATATCAAACAGGTTATTGCTCAAATTGAGGCAGATGAAGTCGGAACATTAATTTTGCGTTCTCCATATGATTTATCATCAGAAGCACAACGTTGGTTAAGCTCTTATCTGTTAGATATCGAACGTCAAGGAAAGCGCCATTTTAGAACGATTGCGATTTTAGAAAATAATACACAGCAATTGGTAACAGAAGGGCGATTAATCCCTGAATTTTATTACTATTTTTCACAAATCACTTTTTCATTGCCTCCGTTAAGTGCGAGGCGTCCTGATATCATTCCGCTATTTAGAGCATTTTTGAGACAAAGTGCACAGCGACTTGGTATTGCGGTACCGAAGATTGATCGTAATTATCTTGATATTTTAAAACGTTATGATTGGCCGGGTAATATTCGAGAGTTACGAAATGTGGCGGAATTGTATGCGGTAGGTATTGTGAAAATGGTGGATAGTGAACAACATAGAGCGATTATTCCACCAGAAGGTCCTTTGGATAACTTAGTCGATGAATATGAGCGTCGATTAATTGAGGATGCATTATATTTATTTGCGGGTCGAGTCAGTGATGTAGCGGATTATTTAGGTATTCCACGTAAAAAGCTGTATTTACGAATGAAAAAACATGATCTCGATAAAGATAGCTATAAACCAAAGGTTTGATTTAATCCCATTGAATAACAAAGAAGCGCCATACAGGCGCTCTTTCACATTTTTTCTTTTAAGATATATCAATTGAATTATCTTGCAGCGAGTGTTACAAAATCGCCTGACCACTTACTGGTAAACTCAATACGTAAAGCGCCTTCCCACAAACCCTCTGGCAATGATGCGGCAGTTTGAGAGCCATTGATAATATTAAATAAAAAAGCACTTTGAAGGCTTTTCAGCTCACTTTTCTCTGACTCTTTATTTTCAGCCACCAGTCCATGATGAATACCTTTTTGATTATCAAGAATAACGGTTTCTTGATTATTTGATAATGTTTTGCCGTTCCAGTTTGCTTTCACTGTTAATACAGAATTATCAGTCGCATTTTTAAGTTCATTACTAATAATTTTCGAAGTCAATTTAAAGTCTGTTGCCCCTTCGGCATCTTTAACGGTGATATCAAAAGCCCCATTTTGTGTATTAAAGTGGTTATTTTCTGTCACTTCAAAATGTAGGGCATTTAAAGGGGTTACGCCTAATTCACTCTGTGGTTTCTTTACTGCTGTAGCATGCCAATTTGCAACAGTTTGTATTGAAGTTGTGTTGTTTGCATAAGTTGCAGTCGTGGTAAATGCTGTCAGTAATAAGCTTAGTAGTACGTGGTATTTTTTCATGGTTTATTCCTAAAAAATTATCGACGTTAATAGCAATATCGGCTAAAAAGTTTTTTTCATGAATTTATAAATAAAATTATGAGCATCTAAAAAAGATGAATCATTAGATAAATTATCGTATAAATTTGAAAAATAGTTTATTTAAAACGTCATAAAAAAATAGGAATAAAATGTAATAAAAATAACTTTATCGTTAATAATGTAAAACTATTAATAATCAATGGTCTATGTTGTTACTATTGTCTTTTTATGATTATTGGTCAAAAGTTAAAAATGATAAATATGACAAGATATAAATTAATTTAATTAATTATGTATTTACAAAAATTATATATTTAACAAAGTTACATTTTCTTTCAAATGAGAGGAAATAATAGGAAAGGTAATGGTGTCGGTAGAATGATTCGTTTTACAATAAAAAAGGTAGCTTATTAGGCTACCTTTATTTTTTTTATCAGCATTAAGGTTAGTTTGTAGCACAATTATTCTTTAACCCAATATAACGGTCAAAGGCAATAATAAATTGTTTATGCTCTTTCTTTAGCCAAGGATGTTGGTAACTTTCGCCGGGTAATAGCTGTAATATCTTGGCATTTTCTTCGTCAGAATCGCATTTATCATTTAGCAGTAAACGGAAATAAGTATTGCCTGTGTTTTTGATGGTGCCAGCAACATTATTATGATCATAACTGAATTTCATTTCACGAGGACGAATAACCATCACAGTGTTTAATCCAACAGTCGGAACGACTAAAGGTTGTTTACTGTTTTCTTGATAAGGTACTAAGTTAACAGGAGTTTCTTCAATAATAATACGATAATAACGCTCTTTATCGTCTTTGGCACCTTTATAAAATAATTTAAAAAACTCATGTTCATTAGGTAATAATACCTTTTGCAAAGGTGTATAAAGTATTTCACCATCATCTATAGGGAGTTGTTTTTCATCTTTTTCTTTGCCTCCCGGTTTTTCGATTTTATAGACATGAATTTTATAAAGATTCGTTCTGTCTGTATTATTAAGATAAGTGCGAGAGAAAAAAGTTTTATCAGATTCAAGAGTAAAAACCTCAGAACCTACATAAAGGGCATGGGCTGAAAATGTTAGTGCTGATAATGCTAATGTACTGATAAATTCTAATATTTTTTTCATTCTATCTCTTTAATTCGCTTTTTAATAATCAGTAATAAACCACACTATAATACCGTTAATCTAGATCGCATAATATAGGTTCAAAAGTAAAACGGGTATAAACACTAAATTTATACCCGTTGATCGACCAGTCTGACTGTTAGTGAATATCAGTCCCTGACCATTCAGCAAATACATTGACATAACCACGGGCTTCTACCACACCAATCCAGTCTTCACCTTCCATTGAGAAAAGTGAGGTACTTTCATTCATTGGAATAGTCAGTTGTAAATCAGTACGATAAAAATAACCTTCTAACTGATAAGGATGAGGCCATGCGGTCTGGGTCCAGAGTGCTTCTTTAATGGAGATAGGCACATTATCGCAAGC